>CAYXIY010000018.1:0-19142 GCA_964465475.1 uncultured Acidimicrobium sp.
TGGAGGACTACAGCCGTCAACGACACCAGAACGGTGGCTACCAATTCGTCTTCACTCCGCACCTGGCGAATGCGAACCTCTTCGAGACCTCAGGTCACCTGCACTTCTACAAAGACGGCATGTATCCGCCGATGGAGATGGACAACGGCACGTACTACCCGAAGCCGATGAACTGTCCGATGCACTGTCTCATCTACCGCGATCGCCAGCGCAGCTATCGCGAACTGCCACTGCGGCTCTTCGAGCTCGGCACCGTGTATCGCTACGAGCGCGCCGGGACGCTGCATGGACTGCTTCGCATCCGTGGCTTCACCCAGGACGACAGCCACATCTTTTGCGCCGAGGAGCAGATGGCCGACGAGATCACGTCGTTGCTCGACTTCGTCCTCTCGGTCTTGCGCCAGTTCGGCTTCGAGGACTTCGAGTTCAAGCTGTCGACTCGCGATCCGGACAAGTCGGTTGGTTCGGACGAGATCTGGGAGAAGGCGACTGCCGCGTTGAAGGACGCGTTGCACCGCCACGGCGTGGAGTATTCGGTGAAAGAGGGCGACGCCGCGTTCTACGGACCGAAGATCGACATCGACGTGCGGGACGCGATCGGACGCAAGTGGCAGCTGAGCACGATCCAGTGCGACTTCAACCTGCCGGAGCGTTTCGAGCTCGAATACATCGGGTCGGACAACGCACGCCACCGACCGATCATGTTGCACCGTGCGCTCTTCGGATCCGTCGAGCGCTTCTTCGGCGTGCTCCTCGAGCACTACGGCGGAGCGTTCCCCACGTGGCTTGCTCCGGTGCAGGTGCGCGTGTTGCCGGTGACCACCGCCCACGAGGACTATGCGACCTCGATCACGGCGGCGCTGCGTGACGAAGGGTTCCGCGTCGACATGGTGGCGGCCGACGAACAGCTCGGCAAGCGCATTCGAAGTGCCAAGTTGGAGAGACTGCCGTACGTGCTCGTCGTCGGGGACGACGACGTCGCCAACGGAACCGTCGGGGTGAACCCGCGCGGCGGAGAGGTCGTGCGCGGCGTGGCGATGGGGGACTTCCTTGGGGACCTGCGTCGCGAGACCGCCGGTGCGTTGCCCAAGGGCGTCGCGTCGTGACCCTCGAACACATCTGGAACGGTTGGCGCGCGCAGTACGTGCAGCGCGATTCTCACGCCCAACGCACGGACGTCTCGGTGTTCACCGAGATCCTGCAGTCCGGTTTGAGCGACGAGGAGTGCTTCATCGTCCATCGTGGCAAGGAATGCTTCGTCATCATGAACGCCTTTCCGTACTCAACTGGCCACGTCCTCGTCCTGCCGTATCGGGAGGTGAGCGACGTCGAGATGCTCACACCGAGTGAGCACGCCGAGTTGTTCTCGCTCGTGACGACCGCCATCGAAGTGTTGAAGGCCGAGTTCAGGCCGCAGGGCATCAACGTCGGGATCAACCTCGGCGCAGTCGCCGGCGGCAGCGTCGCCCAGCACCTCCACGTGCACGTCGTGCCGCGGTGGGGTGGGGACACCAACTTCATGGTCACGGTTGCAACGACGAAGATCCTGCCCGAGGCATTGGACGTCTCGGCGTCGCGTATCCGCGCACGGTGGTCCACGACGAGGCCCCGATGAGCGGCGACGAGATCCGCGACTCGTTGCCCGAGGACCTCGACGTCTCGGCGTTCGTCGGTCCATATCAGTTCCCCGACAACTCACGTCGTCGGATCCCCGCGATCATCTACGGCGTCGTGGCCGTCGTGCTCGCCGCGTTGTGGGTCACGTCGCGCAACTCGGGTTCCGGTCTCGTCAACGACGGAATGCTGTATGCGGCGATCGGTCTCGCGGCATTCGCAGTCTTCGTTGCGACGTCTGCGTGGAAGATGACCGTGAACGAACGTGACGCCCTCGTGCGTGCGTCGCAGGCCGTCGAATTTCCCGTGGGTCACGCCTCGGCACAGCAAGTCTGGCGTGGACTGCGCAGCCGACCGACGTGGCGCGTGCTGTGTTACAGCGCGGAGGAGCCGCCCCTCAAGCGCGGTCTCGTGCTCGTCGATGCGGTCGACGGGCGGATCGTCGAGTGCCTCGTGGAGTCGAACCCCGACCGCGACGAATCGGTAGGCTGAAGCCGATGTTCGACGGTCGCTTCCGCGTCCAAGTGGAAAAGGTCGTGCGCCCGGTGGGCGAGACCTTGCGCAAGACGGGTCTGTCTCCCGACCACCTGACCCTCCTCGGAATGCTCGTTGCGATTGCCGCCGCCGTGTCGATCGGTGCGGGCGCCTTGCAGCTCGGTCTGTTCCTCGTGATCTGCTCGGCGTTGCCCGACCTGCTCGACGGTGCCCTCGCGAAGGCCTCGAACTCGGCCAGCCAGCGTGGGGCGTTCTTCGACTCCGTCGTCGACCGCGTCACCGATGCGCTGCTCTTCGGTGGTGTCGCTTGGTTCTTCGCAACGACGAAGGATCCGCGCCTGTCGCTCATTCCGTTTTCGATCATGGGCGTGTCGATGCTGATCTCCTACGAACGTGCAAAGGCGGAATCGCTCGGGCTGAACGCCAAAGGCGGGCTGATGGAGCGAGCGGAGCGCATCATCGTGCTGTGCGTCGGATTGCTCTTCGAGTCCCTCATCGTGTGGATCATGGTCGCCATGCTCGTGCTCGTCGCGATGACGGCGATCCAGCGATTCTTCAAGGTCTGGCGTCAAGCCGCGGTCGCTCCGGTCGTGGCCGAGCGACAAGAGGTTCGCCGCAGTCGTCGTGCATCTCGTCGCGCGCGTCGCGACGACTATCGCGCACGGTTCGCACGCCGCAAGCGACTCTCGTAGTCGGCCCCGAGCCGTGACACAGCCCCGATCCCGCGGCAACGACGCCCTGACCACCGCCGGTTATCGGCTCGCCTCGCTCGCCGCGAAGTTGAGTCCGACCCCCGTCGTGTCGGGGACTGCATTCGCCCTGTCCGGTCCGCTCGCCCTCGCCATGCGATCGAAGCGCCAGATGGTGGAGCGTCACCTGCGTCGCATCCTGCCGCAGGCCTCGACGCTCCAGATCCGCCAGATGACGCAGGCCGCATTCGAGAGTTATGCGCGCTACTACCTCGAGACGTTCCGCATGTCGCAGGTGTCGATGCGCAGGATCAACGCGGCATTCTCCGTCGAAGGGATGGAACACATCGAGCGCAGCGCACAGGCGGGCAAGGGAACCATCCTCGCCTTGCCCCATCTTGGCGGGTGGGAGTGGGCGGGTCGATGGCTCGTCGGTCAGGGTTACACCTTGACCGCGGTGGTCGAACGACTCGACAACGATGAACTCTTCGACTGGTTCCTCGGCGTGCGCGAGGAACTCGGATTCAACATCATTCCTCTGGACGATCGCGCGGGCGTCGCGGTGAACGAGGCGTTGCGCGCGAACCACGTGGTGGCGTTGCTGTGTGACCGCGACATTCCCCGAGACGGCGTGCGCAACGGAGCCCGCGTGACCTTCTTCGGGGAGACGACGACGGTGCCGAGTGGACCGGCGTTCTTTTCTCTCCGCACCGGTGCGCCGATCGTGCCACTCGCCACCTACTTCACGAACAGGCTGGACGGTCACCATGCAGTCGTGCGTCCTGCGATCCATGCGACACGTGAGGGATCGTTGCGCGACGACGTCGCGCGTGTCTCGCAGATCGTCACGAGCGAGATCGAATCACTGATCCGACGCGCACCAGAGCAGTGGCACCTGTTCCAGCCGAATTGGCCGAGTGACCCCGGCTACTGAAACGCGGCGAAGAGTTCGTTGATCGCCTTGGCCTGACCGCCACTCGTCGACGACATCACCGCAATCGGTCGGACGCCCGTGGCCGCCCAAGCCTCGAGCCGTTGTCGAACGTGTGTCGCCGAGCCCGAGATCGTGCAGTCGTCCAGCCACCTGTCGCTCATCGTCGAGACGAGGGCGGCGGGGAGTTCGTCCTTGGGCGTCGACGCAAGGACGGATTCGAGTGCGTCCATTTCCTCCACGTAGCCGGCGGCACGCCAGTAGTTGCGATAGTTCGGCAGGGTCACGTATCCCGTGAGGGTCTTGCGATTGACCGCGCGTGCGGCAGCGACGTCATCGTCGATCACGGTCGGGATCATGTTGGCGAGCGCAAAGTCCCCGCGCACCGCCCCAGGCACACGAGCGAGTTGTGCGGGGATCGCGCTGAGCGAGGCATTGGCCCAGATCGCGCCGTCGGCGATGCGGGTGGCAAGCTCCAGCATCTTGTCGCGCAGGGTGGCGAGATGGATCGCAGGCAAGGTTCCTGAGAAGCGTTCGTTCGCCCGCATCTGTTCGACGTAACGGGTGATGTCGCCGAGAGGACTCGTTGGCTCGACCCCCAATCGCTTGGTGACGGGAGCGTGGCTCACGCCGATGCCGAGCGCGAATCGACCGCCAGAGATCTCGTGGATGTGGGCGGCAGTGTTGCCGAGTTCGACGGGATGGTTGTAGTAGATCGGTTGGATCGAGGTCCAAAAGGGGATCGTCGACGTTGCGTGGGCGAGCGACGTGCACAGCGACATCGTCGCCCCGAGGCTCGGACAAGCGATGCCGGAGAATCCGCGACGCTCGATCTCGACGGCAAGGTCGATCATCGCCTGGCGCTTGGTGGGCGTCGCCACCACGCTCACGGCCGGTTTGGGTGATGGTGTCATGTGCTCGCCGTTTCTCGAGTTCGTCCGCCTACCGTATATGAGGTGGACATGCTGCGCGTCGCGATGGTCAGTCCGTACAGCATCTCGATTCCCGGTGGAGTCCAGGCGCAGGTGCTCGGGCTCACCCGCGAGATGCGCCGGTTGGGCCACGAGGTGCGCGTGCTCGCTCCCTGCGACGGCCCGCCACCGGAACCCTTCGTCACTCCGCTCGGCAACAGCCTTCCCGCGAGTGCAAACGGTTCCGTCGCACCCCTTGCACCTGATCCGTCGGCCGCGTTGCGCACGATTCGCGCACTCAACGACGAGGCCTTCGACGTCATCCACCTGCACGAGCCTCTCGTGCCCGGACCGACGGTGACGGCACTGCTTCTGCAGTTAGCGCCGACCGTCGGCACGTTCCACTCGGCAGGCGAGTCGGGCGCGTATCGCGTGTTGAGCAAGACCGCGCGCTGGGGCGCCGATCACCTGTCGACACGCGTCGCGGTGTCCGAGGCGGCCCGGGAGCTTGCACATCGGTACCTCGGCGGCGACTACGAGGTGCTCTTCAACGGCATCGAGACCGACCGCTACGTGCGCGCCGACGTGAAGCGCGTGGACGAGCCGACGATCTTCTTCTGCGGCCGCTACGAACCGCGCAAGGGTCTCGAGGTGTTGCTCGAGGCCATGCGTCACCTCCCGCGGTCGGTCAAACTGTGGATCGCCTCTGACGGCGTCGGCATCGACGACTTGCGCAACACCTACAGCGACGATGCTCGAATCTCCTGGCTCGGACGAATCACCGAGGAGGACAAGCTGGAGCGTCTCGCAGCGTGCTCGGTGTTCTGTGCGCCGTCGCTACGAGGGGAGTCCTTCGGCATCGTGTTGCTCGAGGCGATGGCGGCGGGGGCACCGCTCGTGGCGAGCGACATCGACGGATATCGCAACGTCGCGCTTCACGATCGCAATGCGCTCCTCGTTCCTCCCGGCAACGCGCTCGAGTTGGCAGGGGCGCTGCGCACGATGATCGAGGACCGCGACGTGCGAGACCGACTCGTGCGCGGGGGTTACGAGCGAGCGGAGACGTTCTCCATGACGTCGCTCGCACATCGGTACATTGCGATCTATCGCGACTTGTTGCGCGCCGAGGCGCAACGCGAACTCGTCGTGCCGCAGAACAAGCTCGTTTCGATGTTCCAGCACCGCGTACTGCGCAGGCCACGGGCGATCGAGCGCTAGGCGCCTCCCTCGAGGGGCAAGCCCCCGGGTCGTAGAATGATCCCATGGACCCCCTCCTCATCGTCATCCTCGTGGTCGCCGTCGTCGGCGTCGCGGTCGTCGTCCTCTACAACCAGCTCGTTCGTCGACGGATCGAGGTCGACAACGCCTGGTCCCAGATCGACGTCCAGTTGAAGCGTCGCTTGGACCTGATCCCGAACCTCGTGGAGACGGTCAAGGGCTATGCCAACCATGAAAAGGCCGCGCTCGAGGCCGTGATCACCGCGCGCAGCGCTTCGCTGTCGGCAGGGGCGACACCGCACGAGCAGGCCGCCGCGGACAACGCACTGAGTGGGGCGTTGCGCCAACTCTTCGCCTTGTCCGAGGCATACCCGGACCTGAAGGCGAACGCGAGCTTCGTCTCGCTGCAAGAGGAATTGTCGAACACCGAGAGCCGCATCGCCTATGCGCGTCAGTTCTACGGTGACTCGGTTGCCGCCTACAACACGGCGATCCAGAAGTTCCCGAACGTCATCGTCGCACGATTGTTCGGATTCGCTGAGCGCGAGTTCTTCGAGGCCGAGCCGGCGGCGGCAACACCGCCGACCGTGAGCTTCGGTTCGTAATGAACGACCTCATCGCTTCGAACAAGCGCCGCACCGTCGGCCTCCTCGTTGGCTTCGTCGCACTCGTCGTGCTCGTCGGTGTCGCCGTCGGCAGTCTGGCCGGAAGCGGGACCAACGGTCTCATCGTGGCGTTCGTGCTCTCTGGCGTCTTTGCCTTCACCTCCTATTGGAAGTCCGACAAGATCGCGCTCGCCGTGAGTCGAGCGCATCCCGCCGACGAAGTGACCTACAAGCGTCTCCACAACCTGGTCGAAGGTCTGTGCATCGCCAGTGGACTTCCCAAGCCACGCGTGTACGTCATCGACGACCCCGCGCCGAATGCCTTCGCCACCGGACGCAACCCGAAGAATGCGGCAATTGCTGTGACGACCGGATTGTTGGAGAAGATGAACCGCGTCGAACTCGAGGGAGTCGTGGCCCACGAGCTGTCGCACATCAAGAACTACGACATCCTCGTCTCGACGTTGGCCGTCACCCTCGTCGGCACGATCGCGATCATCACGGACGTCGCCATCCGGATGATGTGGTGGAACGGTGGGCGAGTACACCGCGACGGCGATCGCGGCGATCGCGGCAACCCGCTCGCGCTGATCGGCATCGTGCTTCTCGTCCTCGCACCGCTCATCGGCAAGTTGATGCAGGCGGCCGTCAGTCGTCGTCGCGAGACGCTCGCGGACGTGTCTGCGGTGCGCATGACCCGCTACCCACCTGGTCTCATCTCGGCACTCGAAAAACTTCAGGCCGACAGCACGGTGACGCACTCGGCCAGCATGGCTACGGCCCACATGTGGATCGAACAGCCGCTGTCGGGCGTGAATGACGCAGGCCGACTCGGTGCCTGGCATAAACTTTTTCAGACCCACCCACCGTTGGCGGAGCGCATTGCTCTGCTGAGGGAGATGTAAACCATGCGCCGTCGACTTTTCGTCATTGGTTCCACCGTCCTGTTGTCCGCCGCCGTCGCGGCGTGCGGTGGCTCGGGCTCCTCGAGTGACACCGCAACTCCGGTCACCGATGCGCCGACGACGACCGTGCCCGAGGACGTCTATCCGCTCACTGGCCTTCCGGTCACCGACGATGCCGTCGCGGAACGTCCGGCGATGGTCGTGAAGATCGACAACCACCCGAAGGCGCGCCCGCAAGACGGAATCAACCAGGCCGACATCATCTTCGAAGAGAACGTCGAGAAGTTGACGCGCTTTGCCGCCGTGTTCCACAGCGAGGGTTCCGATCCGGTGGGCCCGATTCGCAGCGGTCGGTTCCAGGACATCAACCTCCTCGGGTCGCTGAACAAGCCGCTCTTCGTCTGGAGCGGTGGCAATGCCAAAGTCTCGAGCGCGATCCAGGACTCGGATCTCGTGGACCTGAGTTGGACGGTTGCGAACAAGGACGGCGGTTTCAGGCGTGACGACGAGCGCAGCGCCCCGCACAACCTGATTGCCGAGACGACGAAGTTGTGGACGCTCGCACCGAGCGGTGCGAAGCCGCCCGCTCAGCAGTTCGTCTACCGCGGCGTGAGCGATGCGAATGCGTCCACGTCGAAGGACACCGACGGCGTGAAGGTCTCGATGGACGGCATCCGGGTGCACTGGATGTGGGACGACAAGACCAAGGAGTTCCTGCGCTTTTCCGATGACGAGCCGCACTTCGGTTCCGACGAACAACAACTTGCGGTTCCGAACGTGATCGTGCTCGAGGTCGAATACACCAACTCCTACAGCCCGACGTCCAAGACGGTCGGAAGTGGGAAGGCCTACGTGTTCACCAACGGCGTCATGTACGAGGGCAAGTGGACCCGCGACGATCGCCTGAAGCCCTTTGCGCTCACCGACTCGGCCGGTGCGCCGATCAAGTTGACTCCGGGACAGACCTTCGTCGAGGTGGCGCGTGCGGGCAAGACCGCCATCGTGGCCCCTGGCGTCGATCCCGAGACGGTCGACTACATCAAAGACTGAGCACGGCTGAAGCAATCTCGGGACCCGTCGGTACGATTGGGGCCATGACTTCGTCCTCTGCAACCGGTTCGATGAAGGTCAAGCGCGGCTTGGCCGAGATGCTCAAGGGCGGCGTGATCATGGACGTCGTCACCCCGGACGAGGCGAAGATCGCCGAGGACGCGGGCGCGACCGCCGTGATGGCCCTGGAGCGAGTGCCCGCCGACATCCGTCGCGATGGCGGCGTCGCGCGCATGAGCGATCCGGAGATGATCGAGGGGATCAAGGCCGCCGTGTCGATTCCGGTGATGGCCAAGGCTCGCATCGGGCACTTCGTCGAGGCACAGATCCTCGAGGCGCTCGGCGTCGACTTCGTGGATGAATCCGAGGTGCTCACGCCGGCAGACGAGACCCACCACATCGACAAGTTCGCCTTCACCGCACCGTTCGTGTGTGGTGCGACGAACCTCGGCGAGGCCCTGCGTCGCGTCAGCGAAGGTGCCGCGTTGATCCGCTCCAAGGGTGAAGCCGGCACCGGCAACGTTGTCGAGGCGGTTCGTCACTTGCGCAGCATCATCGGTGACATTCGCAAGTTGACGCAGGCCGACTCTGCCGAGTTGTTCGATTGGGCGAAGAAGCTCGGCGCACCCTTGCCGCTCGTGCAGGAAGTCGCCGAGACCGGCTGGTTGCAGGTTCCGATCTTCTGTGCCGGTGGCATCGCCACTCCGGCCGATGCCGCTCTCGCGATGCAGCTCGGCGCAGAAGCCGTGTTCGTCGGTTCGGGAATCTTCAAGAGCGACAATCCGAGCCCGCGTGCCAAGGCCATCGTCGAGGCCACCACGCACTTCCGTGACCCGCACATCCTCGCCAAGGTGAGCCGCAACCTCGGTGCACCGATGACCGGCATCGGCATGGACCAGATCCACCAGAAGTATGCGGAGCGTGGTTGGTGAACGATTCGAGGCCTCCGGGTGAATCCGACCATCGGCATCCTTGCGCTCCAGGGAGCATTCAGGGCGCATGAGTTGAGCGTGCGGCGCCTCGGCGCCGACACGCTGCAGGTGCGTACGCCCGACGATCTTGATCGCGTCGATGCACTCGTCATGCCGGGCGGAGAGTCGACGACGATGTCACACCTGCTCACCACGTCGCAGCTGTTCGACCCGATCGCCAAGCGACTGGCCGACGACATGCCGACGTTCGGCACGTGTGCGGGGATGATCCTTCTTTCCACCCACGTCCACGACGCACGCGAGGACCAACGTTCCTTTGCCTGCCTGGACGTGGACGTGCGCCGCAACGCCTATGGCCGCCAGGTGGACAGCTTCGAGGCGGACCTCGACGTCGTCGGTTTCGACTCGCCGTTTCATGCCGTGTTCATCCGAGCTCCCCGCGTCGAGCGGGTCGGTTCCGGGGTGGACGTCCTCGCCGAACACGACGGCGTGGCGGTGTTGGTGCGACAGGGCGCGATCATGGCGGCCTCGTTCCATCCGGAGCTCACGGAAGATTCGCGGATCCACGAACGATTTCTCACGATGGTCAAGGAGGGGTAGCGATGTCAGGCCATTCCAAATGGGCGACGATCAAGCGCAAGAAGGGCGCGATCGACAAGGCGAAGGGCAAGACGTTCGCCAAGCTCGCCCGTCAGCTCGAAGTTGCGACCCGCGAGGGTGCGAGCGGAGACGTCTCCAGCAACGCCGCATTGCGCACCGTGGTGACGAAGGCGAAGGCCGCACACATGACCAACGACGCGATCGATCGTGCGATCAAGCGTGGTCTTGGTGAACAAACTGGTGCGTCGTACGAGTCGATCACCTACGAGGCGTATGCACCCGGCGGCGTCGCGATCCTGATCGATGCGTTGACCGACAACCGCAATCGCACCGCCTCCGACGTGCGCTCGCTGTTCAGCAAGTGGGGCGGAGCGATGGCCGAGCCAGGTTCGGTCGGTTGGCAGTTCTCCCGCAAGGGCATCATCCAGGTCGGCAAGGACGTCTCGGAAGACGACATCATGGCCGTCGCGCTCGACCACGGTGCGGACGACATCGTCGATGAGGGAGACGCATGGCGCGTGACGTGTGAATCCTCGAGCGTGGACGACCTGAAGACCGCACTCGAGGGGCAGGGCATCGTTGTGCAGTCGGCGACGTCGACGATGGTCTCGTCGATGACGGTTCCGGTGACCGACGCCGCGGTCGCCAAGGCGATCATCAGGATCATGGACGACCTCGAGGAGAACGATGACATCCAGGACGTCTATTCGAATTTCGACATGTCGGACGACCTCATGAGCGAGGCTGCGTCGTGAGCCTGAAGGTGGGCGACGTCGCCCCTGACTTCTCGTTGCCCGGAACCGGTGGCCGCACGTATCGATTGAGTGAGTTCCGTGGCCAACCCGTCGTCATCGTGTTCTATCCGGGCGATGGGACACCGGTCTGCACCAAGCAGCTGAACGAGTACAACGGTGGTTTGGAACAGTTCGAGCACGTCGGCGCGCAGGTGCTGGCGATCTCGGCCCAGGGGATCGACAGCAAGGAGGAGTTCTCCTCCAAGCAAGGATTCGGCTTCCCACTGCTTGCCGACGTCGACAAGACGGCGGCAAAGGACTACGGAATCCTCGGGCCCCTCGGATTCCCGCGGCGGTCGGTCTTCGTCGTCGACGCCGCGGGGGTGGTGCGCTACGTCCACCGAGCCCTCGCCGGGGTGACCTATCGTCCACTCGCCGAGCTGATCGAGGCCGTCAACGCCGCCAAGGCCTAGGCGGATGTCGCCACGGGGCGGCACCCAGTCACTACAATCAAACACATGTTCGCCCCACAGGGAGCTGATGGTCGCCGCGGTGGAGTGGTCCTCGGCATCGACCCGGGTCTCACTCGTTGTGGCTTCGCCGCCCTCGAGGAAGCTGCGGGCGGGATCTCCGTGATGGCGATGGGAGTGATGACCTCACCGAGCGACATGGACGTCGCGGAACGCCTCGCCAGCTTGCATCACGACATCTCTGCGCTCCTGGACGAGACCGAGCCGATCGCCGTTGCCGTCGAAAAGGTGTTCTTCCAGTCCAACGCGCGCACCGCGATGAGCGTCGCCCAGGCGAGTGGCGTCGTGCTCGCACTCGCAAGTTCCCGTGGCATTCCCGTCGCGCAATACAGCCCGAGCCAAGTGAAGAGTTCGGTCGCGGGGTCGGGCACCGCAGACAAACTCGCAGTCCAAAAGATGGTCCAGCGCCGACTCGGTCTGTCGAGTCTTCCGCAACCGGCGGATGCCGCCGATGCAGCGGCGATCGCGCTGTGTCACCTCGCGGTCGCACCGCTGTCCAGTGCGGTCGCGTCCGCACGAGTGGTGCGCGCATGATCGGCAGTCTGCGCGGCGTCGTCATCGAACGCAACGACGACTCGACTGCGCTCATCGAGGTTGCAGGCGTTGGGTACCTCGTGCACGTGACGCCACGAACCCTCGCCGAGTTGGAGCCAACGACGACTGCCTTCGTCTACGTCCATCAGCACATTCGCGAGGATGCCCAGACGCTCTTCGGTTTCCTCGACCGCGACGAGCGACGGACGTTCGAATCCCTCATCGCCACGCATGGCATCGGTCCGTCGATGGCGATGTCGATCCTCGCCACACATTCGCCACGCGTGCTCACCGACATCGTCGCCAACGGAGACGCCGCGTCGCTCACGCTCGTTCCGGGCGTCGGCAAGAAGACCGCAGAGCGTCTGCTCGTCGAGCTCAAGGGTCGGCTCAACCTGCCGCTCATCGACGTGTCGGTCGGCGGCTCGTCCCATTCGAGTGTGGCCCAGGTCCGAGAGGCGCTCGTCGGTCTCGGCTACGGACACGACGAGATTCGCGAGACGCTGCGTGAGCTGGACTCCGCGGCGAGTGCGGAGCAGTTGTTGCGCGATGCGCTGAACATGTTGGGGTCTCGCCGTGCGTGAGGACTTCGTCGACCCACGCGCGGGTGCAAGCGACGACGAGAGGGTCGTCGAGGCGGGCCTGCGACCGACCGCACTCGACGACTTCGTCGGCCAGCGTGAACTGAAGGAGCATCTGAACATCGTCCTCGGTGCCGCACAGAAGCGCGGTCAGGCGGCAGACCACCTGCTCCTTGCAGGGCCACCTGGACTCGGCAAGACGACGCTCGCGGGCATCGTGGCGACGGAGATGGGGGCAAAGCTGCACGTCACGTCCGGCCCCGCACTCGAGCGAGCCGGAGACTTGGCGGCGATACTCACGTCACTCGAGGCCAACGACGTGTTGTTCATCGACGAGATCCATCGCCTGTCACGCACGGTCGAGGAGATCTTGTATCCGGCGATGGAGGACTTCCAGATCGACCTCGTCGTCGGCAAGGGTCCGGCGGCGTCGTCGATTCGCCTCACGCTGCCGCGCTTCACGTTGATCGGCGCGACGACGCGCACCGGCATGATCACCGGTCCGCTGCGCGACCGATTCGGCCTCGTTGCGCGACTCGACTACTACGACCCGGGTGAGTTGCGTGCCATCGTGGTGCGCGCCGCACGGATCCTCGGCGTGCCGATCGACTCGGACGGGGCGGGGGAGATTGCCCGCCGTTCGCGTGGAACTCCGCGCATCGCCAATCGACTCTTGCGACGCGTGCGTGACTTCGCCGACATGCGCGGCAACGGGTCCATCGACGCGAGCGTCGCACACGAGGCACTCGGTGTGTTCGGCGTCGACGATAAGGGTCTCGACAAGGTCGACCGCGCGATCCTTTCGGCGATCTGTTCGCAGTTCGGTGGTGGTCCGGTCGGTTTGTCGACGCTTGCCATCTCGGTGAGTGAGCAGACCGAGACGATCGAGGACGTCTACGAGCCGTTCCTCATTCAACAAGGCATGATCGCGCGCACACCGCGCGGTCGCGTCGCGATGCCGGCGGCGTGGGAACACCTCGGCATGGTCGCGCCTGCACAGGATCCCGGTCTGTTTTCCTCGTAGTCTGCGTCGGTGCGTCTTTCCGACATCGACTACGTCCTGCCGGAACGCCTGATCGCCCAGGAGCCGATCGAACCACGAGATCATGCGCGGCTCCTCGTCGATCGAGGCGACTCCCGGCGTGATCACCTCCACGTGTTCGACATCGTCGACGAATTCCGTCCGGGAGACGTGATGGTCGTGAACCACACTCGCGTGATGAATGCGCGCCTGCATCTCGTTCGCGCAACAGGCGGTGCGGTCGAAGTGCTGATGTTGCGACCCGTCGAGGGAACGACGACCTGGGAGGCCTTGGTCCGACCGGGCGGGAAGGTGAAGCCTGGCGAGGTGCTCAGTCGAACAGGTGGTCAAGGAATCGTGCGCATGGTTGGCCGTGGCACCGACGGCGACACCTTCGTCGTCGAACCCCTCGTTGGCGACATCGTGGGCACGATGCGCGAGATTGGCGAGGCGCCCTTGCCGCCGTACATCACGACGCGCCTCGCTGACTCCGCGAGATATCAGACCGTCTATGCCCACGAGGAGCGTTCCGCTGCGGCTCCGACGGCGGGACTCCATTTCACGCCAGAGCTGATGGATGCGATTCGTGCACGTGGCGTCACCATCGCGGAGGTCGAACTCGTGGTCGGTCTCGACACCTTCAAGCCCGTGACCGTGGAGGATCCGCGTGACCATGTGATCCATACGGAGCGATACCGAGTTCCTGGCGAGGTCCTCGCGACGTGCAGACGAGCTCGGGCGAGCGGTTCTCGAGTAGTGGCCGTCGGGACGACGGCCGCACGCGCACTCGAGTCAGCGGAGACGTTCGGTCGTGGTGAGGGCGACACGTCGCTTTTCATCACCCCTGGTTATGAGTGGAGGATCGTGGACGTGTTGATGACGAACTTCCACATGCCACGCACGACGCTGCTCCTCATGATCTCCTCGTTCGTCGGAGAGCGATGGCGGGCGATCTACGACGACGCGATCGCGCGTGAGTATCGCTTCCTGAGTTTCGGTGACGCGATGCTGCTCGATCGTCACGCCTCGTAGTCGACGCGCAAGTACCCTAGACGCGATGTTCCCCGTTCGATTCGACACGCTTGCCGTCGACGGCACCGCGCGGGCGGGGACCGCGACGACGCACCGCGGGTCGTACGACACGCCGTGCTTCATGCCGGTCGGCACTCGCGGAGCGATCAAGTACCTGAGTGCCGCGGATTACGCCGAGGTCGGGGCGCGCATCGTGCTCGGCAACACCTACCACCTCATGTTGCGTCCCGGTGCGGAGACGGTCGCTCGATTCGGTGGCCTCGGCGCATTCGCCGGGTGGGACGGTCTCACGCTCACCGACTCGGGTGGGTTTCAGGTCTTCTCCCTGAATCCGAAGGTCGACGACGACGGCGTGACGTTCAAGAGCACCTACGACGGCTCGCAGCAACGCTTCACGCCAGAAGGCGCGGTGCACACGCAGGAGCTGCTCGGTGCCGACATCCAGATGGTGCTCGACGTGTGTCCGCCGCTCCCGTCGCCTCCCGACGTCGTGCGTCTCGCGCTCGAGCGAACGTCCGCGTGGGCCGCACGAGCACGGGCGACACACCGTCGCGAGGATCAGTCGCTCTTCGGCATCGTCCAGGGTGGGATCAGTGAGTCCATGCGACGCGAGAGTGCGCAACGTACGTCTGCACTCGACTTCGACGGCTACGGCATCGGTGGACTCTCCGTGGGGGAGACGCGTGAAGAGATGGTTCCCGCACTCGCCGCGGCCCTCCAACATCTGCCGAGCGATCGACCTCGCTACTTGATGGGAGTGGGTGATCCCGCGTCGATCGTCGAGGCGGTGGGATTGGGTGTGGACCAGTTCGACTGCGTGTTGCAGACGCGCCTTGGTCGTCACGGCACCGCACTCACTTCGACCGGCAAGTTGAACGTGAAGCGGGCCGAGTTCGCCCTCAGTGACGAACCACTCGATGCCACCTGCGGATGTTCGGTGTGTCGCCGCCATTCACGGGGTTACTTGCGTCACCTGTTCCAGGTGGGGGAGCCGACGGCATCGCGCCTCGTGTCGCTGCACAACGTCGCATGGACCATTTCGTTCATGAATGACCTGCGTCGATCAATCGTCGCGGGGTCGTTCCAGCGCATGCGCAACGACGTGTTGAGCATCTGGGGCTAGTCGTCCGTCGGGCGGGCCCCCTCGCTAGCATTGGTCGCCATGTTCACCATCGTGTTCCTCGCAGCAACCGAGACGACGTCGAGTGGTGGGGGAATCCTCGGACTGCTCCCGCTGATCGCCATCTTCGGCGCCATGTACTTCCTCCTGCTTCGCCCGCAACGCAAGCGCTCCAAGCAGGCCGCCGAGTTGCAAAAGAGCATCGCCGAGGGAGACGAAGTCATCTTGAACTCCGGCATCTACGGGTTCGTGTCCGAGGTCAACGACACCTTCGTGTGGCTGGACGTCGCCGACGAGGTTGAGATCCGCGTGGCCCGCAGTGCGATCGCCTCCAAGGTCTCGACGCCAAGCGCCGACGGCCAGAGCGACGCGAAGAAGTAGTCGCACTCCATGGTCCGGCGGCTGTCGATCACGATCGTCTGCACGGTCGTCGTCGTTGCCGCCGCACTGATCGGCAACCTCGTCGCGGGCAACAAGCCCGCCCTCGGCCTCGACTTGCAAGGCGGCGCCTCGATCACGCTGCAGCCGGTCGGCGAGTACACGCCTGAGGCGCTCGAGAAGGCCGTCGAGATCATCGAACGTCGCGTCAACTCACTCGGCGTCGCCGAGCCGGAGATCACGCGGCAGGGTGACAACGTCGTCGTCAACCTGCCTGGTGTCGAGGATCAGCAGCGCGCGCTCGACATCATCGGTCGTCAAGGTGAGGTGTTGTTGAGGCCCGTGTTGCAGGTCGGCACGACGAACACTGATGCGACGACGACCACCGTCGTCGGTGGCGCAGAGACCACGGTGCCCGACACGTCGAACCCTGCTCAACCGACTGGTCCAGGTGACGCGCGCAAGGCAGTGCCGACGACGATCGCCGAAACGACGACGACCGTGGCGGGGGATGCATCTGCGACGTCTGCCGCACCGCTGGACGTGTCCGAGGATCCCAACGACCCGACTGCGAATGCCGTCCTACCGGGTGATGGCGACACCGTGTTTCTCGTCGGTCCGGCTGGAGCGTCGGGTCAGGTCTTCACCAACGACGCGCTCGCCGACATCGTGAACGGCAATTGGGTGGTCACGGTGAGCTTGCGCAAGGGTCAATTCGGCGAGGACATCTGGAACGCACTGACCACTCGTTGCTTCAATCGTGAACCGACGTGTCCGACCGGACAGATTGCGATCGCACTCGACGGCAGGGTCATCTCGGCCCCCGTGGTGCAAGAGGCGGTCTTCACCGGAGGCAACGTGCAGATCACCGGTGACTTCACCGAGGCCGAGGCTCGTGACCTGGCCAAGATCCTCGAGTTCGGCGCCGTCCCGGTCCGCTTCGACGTCGCCACCGTCCAGACGGTGTCACCGACCCTTGGCGAGGATTCGTTGCGCGCGGCGCTCATCTCGGGACTGATCGGCGTCCTGCTCGTGATCCTGTTCTTCTTCTTCTACTACCGGCTCCTCACGATCGTGGTGGTCGGTGGTCTCGTCGTCTCGGGTGCGCTGTTGTGGAGCGTGATCTCCTACATCTCGCGAACGAATGGCCTCGCCCTCACGTTGTCGGGTGCCGCCGGAATCATCGTGTCGATCGGCGTGACCGTCGACTCCTACGTGGTGTTCTTCGAGCGCTTGAAGGACGACCTCCATGCAGGCAAGTCGCTCCGTGGATCTGCGCAACGCAGCTTCCAGGCGGCGTTCCGCACCATCCTCGCGGCGGACGCGGTGTCGTTCCTCGGTGCGCTCGTCTTGTGGTACTTGACGGTCGGCTCCGTGCGCGGATTCGCCTTCTTCCTCGGACTCTCGACGCTCAGTGACGTGATCGTCGCCTACTACTTCACTCGTCCGGCGGTGTTGTTGCTGTCGCGCACCAAACTCCTGCGGGGTCGCAAGGTGCTCGGCGTGGCGACGAGGGAGGCAACGGCATGAGCGGCCTGTTCACTCGCCTCTACAGGGGCGAGACCACCTTCAACTTCATCGGTCGTCGATGGATCGGCTTCGGTCTGTCGCTTGCCTTCGTCATCATCACGATCGTGTCGCTCTTTGCACGCGGACTGAACCTCGGCATCGACTTCAAGGGAGGTGTCGCGTGGGAGGTTCCCGCAGCGACACTGACGATCGACCAGGTCACCGCCGTGATCGAGGACGCCAATATCGACGTGTCGACCGCCAAGGTCCAGGAACTCAGCGGTGCCGACGGTCGGCGCATTCGGGTGCAGGTCGGCGATCAGTCGGCTGACGTGCGCAGTTCGGTCCAGAACGAGCTCGCAAAGCTCGCCGGGGTGGAGGCGCAGGACGTGAGCGTCGCGGCCGTCAGTTCGTCGTGGGGACGCAGCATCACCGAGAAGGCGGTCCGCGCGCTGATCGTGTTCTTCATCCTCGTGTCGATCTTCATCTCCTTGCGTTTCGAATGGAAGATGGCGATCTCGGCGATCGTGGCGATGGCCCACGACGTATTGCTCTCGGTCGGCGTGTATTCGCTCACCGGTTTCACCGTCACGCCCGCCACCGTGATCGCCTTCCTCACGATCCTCGGCTTTTCCCTCTACGACACGATCGTCGTGTTCGACAAGGTCCACGACAACACCAAGCGACTGAGCGCATCGCGCGCGTCGTACGGTGACGTCGTCAACGTCTCGATGAACCAGGTGTTGATGCGTTCGCTGAACACCTCGCTTGCCGCGGTGCTTCCGGTGCTCTCGCTCCTGGTGCTGGGCGCAGGAGTGCTCGGAGTCGTCAGCCTGCAGGAGTTCGCCCTGGCGCTCCTCGTCGGCCTGTTGCTCGGCGCATATTCGTCGATCTACATCGCCACGCCGATCCTCGCGGTGTTGAAGGAACGCGAACCGAAGTACCTGCCGCGTGCGGGGTCGCTCAGTCTCGGTGACGACATGATCAAGTTGTTCGGTGTCCAGCGTTCCGAGGTCGGGGCGCAACGATCGGTCGCAAGCGAGGAGCCACGCGCGCGGATCGCGAGCGAACCGGTGTCGGTGGAGAGTGCACTCACGCACCCGCCGAGACCGCGCAAGAAGCGTCGCCGCTAAGGCTCCGACCAAGCCCGATTTTCGGCTCGTACACTTGGGCCATGGAGGGCACGAGATGAGCACGACCTCGAGGGTGTTGCCATGGCGGCGCCAGCAGGCGTCCGTCACCGAAGAGCTCGTACCCCTGTTCGCGGCCTACAAACGACGTCATCCGAAGGGCTCGACGACGCGAATCTCGGATGCCTACGAGATGGCAAGGGCTGCCCACCAGCACCAGTCGCGCATGAGCGGAGAGCTCTACATCAGCCATCCGCTGGCGGTCGCCAAGATCGTCGCCGACATCGGCCTCGACGAGGTGTCCATCGTGGCGGCCTTGCTGCATGACGCCGTCGAGGACACGGAGATCACCGTCGCCGACGTCGAGGCGCGGTTCGGCGCCGAGGTCTCGGGGATCGTGGACGGTCTCACGAAGCTCGAGCGACTCCAGTTCGACTCGCGCGAGGCCCAGCAGGCGGCGACGATGCGCAAGATGCTCGTCGCAATGGCGCGCGACATGCGCGTGTTGATCATCAAGCTCGCGGATCGCCTGCACAACATGCGCACGATCGCTTCGGCGAGCGTGGACAAGCAGCGCCGCACGGCACAGGAGACCCTCGACATCTATTCGCCCCTCGCGCACC
>CAYXIY010000019.1:0-16954 GCA_964465475.1 uncultured Acidimicrobium sp.
TGACGGCTGTAGTCCTCCATCAACTTGCGCACGATCGCACCCTTCGGATGCCAGACCGCGAGTCCACCGCCGAGTTCGGCCGGGAACGACAACAGGTCCATCTCCACGGCGAGCTTGCGATGGTCACGCTTTTCCGCTTCCTCGAGTCGGGTGAGGTGCTCCTCGAGTGCGGCCTTGGACTCCCACGCAGTCCCGTAGATGCGCTGCAACATCGGACCCTTTTCGTTGCCACGCCAATACGCACCGGCGACCTTCATCAAGGAAAAATGACCGAGTCGACCCGTGGAGGGCACGTGCGGTCCGCGACACAGGTCGACGAAACTTTCGGTGTTGCGATAGACGCTGACGACGTCGCCTCCGCCGACCTCCCCCGCATCGGTGCCGTCACTCGCACCCGAGGTGACGCGCTCGATGATCTCGCACTTGTACGGCTGGTCGGAGAACACCGACAGGGCATCCGCCACCGACATCTCGGCGCGCACGAACGGTTGGTCGGCCTTGACGATCTCGCGCATCTTCGCCTCGATCGACTGCAAGTCGTCGTCGGAGAACGTCTTGCCACCGGGCAACTCGAAGTCGTAATAGAAGCCGTCCTCGATCGCGGGGCCGATGGTGAACTTGGCCCCTGGGAACAACGCGACGACGGCCTGGGCAAGGACGTGCGCCGTCGAGTGGCGCAACACGTGACGCCCGGCGTCGCTGTCGGCAGTGACGATCGCGACCCTCGCACCGTCGGACAGTGGGCTCGTCAGGTCCCGCTCGGTGCCATCGACGACGGCGGCGACGGCGGCTTTCGCCAGGCGCGAGCCGATCGATGCGGCAAGGTCCAGAGCACTCGACGAGGCAGGCAGGGTTCGGGTGGAGCCATCCGGCAAGGTGACGTCGATGGCGGCGCTCATTGCGTCAATTCTAGGTTTGCAGCGAGGTCGAATTCCCTTGATTTACCGATTCGACGGGTGGCGGATTGCCCTTTGACGCATAGACGTTGCGGTACTCCTGGCCCGTCATGGCGCGGATCTCGAACATCACTTCGTCGGTCATCTCGCGCAACACCATGTGGTCGTCATGTCGTGACGAATATCGCTCGGGATGGATTGCGCGAGCGATCTCGATGCGCACGTGACCGCCGAGCCTGGGCAGCGCCGCGTCCGGCGGTTGGATCTCGGCAGTTCCGGTGATGCCGACGGGAAAGATCGGACAGCCGACCTTGAGCGCCAGTCGTGCCGCGCCAGTCTTGCCGCGATAGAGCATGCCGTCGCGACTGCGCGTGCCCTCGGGAAAGATTCCGAACAACTCCCCGCGGCGCAGCACGTTCTCCGCGGACTGCAGCGCCTCCTGCGACTTCTCCCCGCCGGAGCGATCGATCGGGATCATCCCCATCGCCGGGAACAAGTGGCGCGTCTTCCACGAGTCCATGTACTCGGCCTTGCCGACGAAGGAGATGTTGCGCGGCACCTGGATCATGAGGAATGCCGAGTCGAGGAAGCTGATGTGGTTCGCGCACAGGATCGCCGGGCCGCTCTCCGGAAGTCGGTCGAAGCCCACGAGTTCGAATCGCCACAGACGATTGGCGATCGGACGCACGAGCTTTCGCGCACGGGCCTGCAACGCAGTTGCACCCTCGTACGCGTTCGCGCTCATGTCATCTGCACCCCGAGCAGCTCGGCAGCGCCGAGGACCCCGACACCACGAGCCGCAGCGTCATCGATCAATGCGACCGCGCGCGGAGAGTCGAGGTCGTCATCGAGTGCCGCACGAACGTCACGCAGGAGCGCGTCGTCGGATTTGTCGGCCGAGCGCCTCCATGACGCGAGTCGATCCTCGTTGCGCGCCATCAAACCGTCGTCCCACTCCCATTCGGTTCGGTAGTGATGTTCGATGAGACCGAGACGGATCGCCATCGGATCGTGTTGCGTGCGCAACTTGTCGACGAACACGAGGTTGCCACGGGACTTGGACATCTTGTGACCGTCCATCGAGACCATCGCCACGTGCATCCAGTGCCTCGAAAACGGCACCCCTGTCGCGGCCTCCGACTGCGCGCGCTCGCATTCGTGGTGCGGGAAGATGAGGTCGCTGCCGCCACCGTGGAGGTCGATCGTCGTGCCGAGCTCGCGGAGTGCAAGGGCCGAGCACTCGATGTGCCAGCCCGGGCGGCCCGCTCCCCACAGGGTGTCCCAGGACGGCTCGTCGGCGAGCGACGGATGCCAGAGCACGAAGTCGAGCGGGTTGCGCTTGTTCGGATCCTCGACGTTGCCGCCACGCTCCTTGGCGAAGGCGACCATCGTCGCTTCGTCGTAGTGCGAGATCGAACCAAACTCGGGGAACTTGGAGACGTCGAAGTAGACCGATCCACCAGACTCATAGGCGAACCCACGATCGATGACCATGCCGATGAATCCTCGAATGTCGGAGATCGCCGACGACGCCCGCGGCGTGCTGTAGACGGGCAGTGCGTTCAGGGCCTCCATGTCGGCATCGAAGCGCGCTTCTTCGCCCGCAGCAAGATCGAGGTAGTGCACGCCAAGCTCGCGCGCCTTTGCGAACAGCGGATCGTCGACGTCGGTGACGTTGCGCACGCACTTCACGGTGTGGCCCATGTCCACGAGTCGACGCATCAACACGTCGTAGCTGATGAAGGTGAAAGCGTGACCGAGATGGGTTGCGTCGTACGGCGTGATGCCGCACGTGTACATGAGGACCTCTGGTCCTGGGGTGAAGTCGACGACTTTCTGGCGGGCGGTGTCGTAGAGTCTCACGGCTTCCACACGTTGGAGCGACCACTCACCGGATCGATGTCGGGAATGCCCGTCAAGCGTGGGGCGACGCGCGTCTTGTAGCGCACGTTCAATTGCAGCAACACCGCGGTGAACGCCTCGAGTGCGAGCGCGTTCGACAATGCGCCGGTGTTGAGCGGTCGACAACCGGGAATGTGGGCAACGATGTCGCTCACGGTCTCGATCGCCTCGGGAAAATCGGAGCAGATCAACACGTCGCTGTCGACGTGATGGTCGAGGTTGCCGAGCTCCTTGGCCGGCAGGTGCTGCATCGCCGCGACGACGCGGCTCGCCGGGATCGAGGCCTGCACGTGTGCCGCGATGCTTCCGCGCGGCGGCACGAGTGGCTGGAACTCCTTGCCCACCTTCACGAGTGCGTTCGCCATCGTCACGACGATCTTGCCGCGCAATGCCGCGGCGTGTTCGCTCACGATGGTGGCGGTCGAATCCCACGGCGTGGCAACGACGACGAGGTCGCAGTTGGCAGCGTCTGCGTTGTCACCGGCCTCGAGGGACAATCCTCGACCGGGCCATGCCGCCTCGAGCTCGGTGATCTTTTCTTGTGCGCGCTCCTTGGACCGCGAACCGATCACGACGTCATATCCCGCCACGTCCAAACGCAGGGCGAGCCCGCTCCCTGCTGGCCCGGTACCGCCGATGATTCCAATTCGCATACCGTGAGCCTTACACAAACCCGTGCGGGCAACTACCGTCAAGGTCATGGGAATCCTGGCTGGCAAGAACATCGTGGTCACCGGCGTGCTCACGGAGGCGTCGCTCGCCTTCGGGGTCGCCCAACTCGCCCAGCGCGAGGGCGCCACGGTGCTCCTGACTGGGGCAGGACGGGGTCTGTCGATCACTCAGCGCACCGCCCGCAAACTGGACAGCCCGGCTGAGGTCGTCGAGTTCGACGTGACGGTCGCCGACCACGTCACCTCGGCCCGCGAAGCCGCCCGCGCCCACCTCGGTCGCGTGGATGGCGTGCTGCACTCGATCGGATTCGCCCCGGCCAACTGCCTCGGAGACGACTTCATGGCCCCGACGTGGGCCGACGTGTCGGTGGCGATGGAGATCTCCGCCTATTCGCTCAAGACGCTCGCTGAGAGCTTCTCCCCTCTCATGACGTCTGGCGGCGCATTCGTCGGCCTCGACTTCGACAACACCGTCGCGTGGCCGGCATACAACTGGATGGGCGTGGCCAAGGCCGCACTCGAGGCGACCAACCGTTATCTCGCCAAGGAACTGGGCTCGCGCAACATTCGCTGCAACTTGGTCGCCGCCGGTCCCGTCAAGACGATGGCTGCGAAGTCGATCCCGGGATTTTCGACCTTCGAGGACGTCTGGGGCGACCGCGCGCCGCTCGGCTGGGACGTCACCGACTCGAGTGCAGTCGCCAAGTCGTGCGTCGCACTGCTCTCGGATTGGTTCCCCGCGACGACGGGCGAGATCGTCCACGTCGACGGCGGATTCCACGCCATGGGCGTCTAAGCGTTGAGCACTCCCCGCATCATCGCGCGACTGACCTCGGCGACGATCGTCGCCTCGATCCTCGCGTTGTCGCCTACGACGGCACGCGCCGCGACGAACGATCCGCTCACCTCCCAGCAGTGGGGATTGACCGCAACCGGTGCGACGGCAGTGTGGTCGACGACGCGCGGAGCGGGCGTGACCGTGGCGATCGTCGACAGCGGGACGGGTCCACACCCCGACCTCGATGCGAACATCGATCCAGGTGTCGCCATCTCGGGTGGATCGGAACAGGCGGACTTCGCCGACATCGACAACGAGGGCCACGGAACGCACGTGTCCGGAATCGTGGCGGCGATCGCCGACAACGCGGTCGGCGTTGCGGGTGTCGCACCGGCGGCCCGCATCCTGCCGATCCGCGTGTTGGATGCGAACGGCTCGGGTGATTCGCGCGACGTCGCCCGCGGCATTCGCCTCGCCGCCGATCGCGGCGCACGCGTCATCAACCTGTCCCTCGGCGGTCCGTTCGAGAGCAGTGCCGTCACGCAGGCCATCGACTACGCGACGTCGAAGGGAGCCCTCACCGTGGCCGCGGCAGGAAACGGCGGCTCCCTCAGCACTCCGAAGTGGCCGGCGGCCTACGACGGCACGATCGCCGTCACGTCGGTCGACCAGGACGACCAAGCACCCAACTTCACCCAACGCGGCGACTACATCGACGTGGCCGCACCGGGGGCACGAATCGTCTCGACGGCCAAGGGCGACTACAACCTGCAAAGCGGCACGTCCATGTCGGCCGCCTTCGTCAGCGGTGCGGCGGCGTTGCTCTTTTCTGCCCGACCAGAACTCACCCCCGCCGAAGTCCGCGACATGATCCTGACGAGCGCGATCGACATCGGCGCATCGGGACGCGACCAGATCTTCGGCACGGGCAAGTTGAACATCCCCGGAGCGTTCGCCATCCTCGCGGCCCGCTATCCGCTTGCCGGACCGGCGAGCATCGCGGGACTGGCCCGAGTTGGCGCGACGCTCACGGCGAACACGATCGGCGTGGCGACGGCATACCAGTGGTATCGCTGCACGCAGGTCGCGACCGCGACCAACTCGGTTCCCATCGACTGCATGAAAATCGACGGCGCGACGGGCGCGACCTACAAGGTGACGGCGACCGACATGCGCAAGCAGGTCCGTGTAGCCGCGACGATCGACGGCCAACTTCGACTTTCCGCGACGCTCGGCAAGGTCGTGGCGATCTGGTCGCGCGAAGCAACCCTCACCGTCAACTCGGCCGCCAAGATCTCGAGCCTCGTCGGCAGCCCGTCGACGGGCGCACGCTCGGTTCGCCTCGTGAGCGGCTCGTGCACGGTGCGCGGACTGGCGATCGTCGCCTTCGCTCCCGGAACGTGTCGAATCAAGGTGACCATCGCCGCCAAGAAGCCGTTCCCGGCACTCGCCATCACCTTCGACGCTTCCACGAACTAGACACGACGCCGTGACGAACCGCCTCGCCGCAGAAACTTCGCCGTACCTTCGGCAACATCGGGACAACCCCGTCGACTGGTTCGCCTGGGGCGAGGAGGCCTTCGCCGAGGCGCGACGACGCGACGTGCCGATCCTGTTGTCCGTCGGCTATTCGGCGTGCCACTGGTGCCACGTGATGGCACACGAGTGCTTCGAAGACGACGAGACGGCGACCATCATGAACCGCCTCTTCGTCAACGTGAAGGTGGACCGCGAGGAACGACCGGACGTGGATGCGATCTACATGGACGCAGTCCAAGCGATGACCGGACGAGGTGGTTGGCCGATGACGGTGTTCCTCACCCCGACGGGCGAGCCCTTCTACGGCGGCACCTACTTTCCGAAGCCGTCGTTCATCCAATTGATGAATGCGATCACCGATGCCTGGATCAACAAGCGGCCGGACATCGACAACAACGTCGCCGCATTGATGGAGGCCGTCGGTCGCACCGCGCACGTCGCCCCGTCGAGCGATCTCGTGGACGATTCGGTCCTCGACGACGCGGCGGCGTCGCTCGTCTCGGCGTTCGACCCGACGTGGGGCGGGTTCGGAGGAGCACCGAAGTTCCCCAGCACCATGAACCTCGACTTCCTCTTGCGCCGCCATCTCGCCTCGCCGTCCGACGACCTGAAGCGCGTGATCGAGGTGTCCCTCGATGCGATGGCGAGCGGCGGAATGATCGACCACCTCGGCGGAGGTTTCGCCCGCTACAGCGTGGATGCACAGTGGCTCGTGCCGCACTTCGAAAAGATGCTCTACGACCAGGCGCTCCTCGCACGCATCTACCTCCGTGCCGGCCTCGCCCTCGGCGAGGATCGCTTCGTCGACGTGGCCCGAGACGTGTGCAACTACGTGCTGGACGACCTGCGTCACCCCGATGGCGGGCTCTTCAGCGCCCGTGACGCGGACTCACTCGACGACTCAGGACACAGCCACGAGGGCATCTTCTACACCTTCACACCGCGGGAAGTCGTTGCGATCCTCGGAGCCGAACTCGGCAGCGCCGCATGTGCGTGGTACGGCATCACGGAGACCGGCAACTTCGAGGGTCGTTCGATTCCCAACCGGATGCACGCGCGAGGCCGGCTTGCTCGTCCGCCCGAGATCGAAGCAGCCCGCGTCGCACTCCTTGCCCACCGCAACACGAGGCCTCAACCAGGTCTCGACGACAAGGTGATCACGGAGTGGAACGCGATGATGCTCACCACACTCGCCGAAGCGGGCTTTGCCCTCGGCGACGAACGCCTCCTCACGGCTGCGACACAGTTGGGTGACTTCCTCGTCGCCAACCTGCGCGACGAACGCGGTGCGTGGCATCGCAGCTGGCACGCCGACGGCACTCCCCGTGCACGCCACGTCGCCCTCGCCCACGACCTGGCACACGTCGTCGATGCGTTCGGTGCGCTGTACGAGGCGACGGGTTCCTCGCGCCACCTCGACGTTGCCCGTTCTGCGGCATCGGATCTCCTCGAGCACTACTGGGACGACCGCTTCGGTGGCGTGTTCACGACTGCGGACCACGCCGAACGCCTCGTCACCCGCCAGAAGGACCTCATGGACAATGCGACTCCGTCGGCGAACTCGACGACCATGGCGGCATTCATCCGCCTCGGCACGTTGACCGGGGACTCGGCCCTGATCGAACGCGCTCACGACATCGCCAGACTGCTCGGTCGCGTCGCGCCGAGTGCGCCGAGCGGCTTCGGCAACTTCTACGGAGCGATGCACCGAATCCTCAAGGGCTCGTGCGAGATCGTCGTCGCGGGACGTCGGCCCGACCTCCTCGACGTCCTGCGCGGCACCTTCGACCCGCTGCGCACGATCGCCTGGGGCGAGCCATTCGAGTCCCCACTGTGGGCTGGGCGCACCGAGCCCGCCGCGTATGTCTGTCGCGACTACGCCTGTCAACTGCCCGCAAGGACCCCCGACGAGCTGCGCGAGCGCCTCGCGTCGCTCACCACGTCCTAAACCGCAGGATCGACGACGGAGATCGTCGCGCACGGTTGGCGCTGCGACCCTTGCGCACCCCAGCGTCGGCGTGCGGCCACCCGAGCGCGAGCGCACCGAGGATCTCGACGTGTTCAGGGATTGCACACGCACGCCTGATCTCGTCGGCTCCACGAACGATCGCGAAGAACAACGAACCGAGTCCCGCATCGTGGGCGGCATACATCAGCGTCATCGTGGCGAACGACGCATCGATCGTCCAATACGGAGCCGGCCAGTTGCTCGTCGACTCACCGAGCCCGGTGCGTGCCTTGTCGGCCTCCCCGTAGCGCTCGAGGTAGGCCTGCGGGTTCGCACACACGAGTGCGATCACGGGAGCATCCAGCAGTCGCGGCCACGCGAAGTTCTCCCGTTCCGATGGCGGCAACGTCACGTCCCAGAAGCGCGCCGTGTCGGCACCTTCGAAGACGACGAGGTCGAAACCCTGTGCCTTGCCCGCCGACGGCGACCGAGTGGCGGAATCGACGAGTGACTCGAGCAGGTCGCGATCGACGGGAGTCGGATCGAACGCCCTCGTCATCGTGCGGGTGCGCACGACGTCGGCGAAGTCCACCGAGTGCCCCGACTATTTCTTGACGAGTTTGCCGAGCTTGGCGAGCGACTCGGCCATCGTCCAGCCGTGCACGATCAGCGCACCGCCCTTGGCGACGTTCACGCCCTTGAACTGGGCAGCGATGTCGGCGGCGACTTTGCCCGGCTTCAACGACTCGTGGTCGAGGAATCCGGAGTGACCGTGAGACTTGACGATGAACGACTGGTCGTCGTAGTAGCGCTCGACGCCGAAGCGACGCGCGAGGCGCTTGCCCCATGCCCGCTCCTCACCCACCGCTCGGTGACCCGGTCGCGGAATCATGTCGGTGAGCGACTTGAACGCTTCCAGGGCGTCCGCCGTGGCGAAGCGCGAACCGACGACCACGTCCTCGTCGGGGAACGCCATCAGCGCACGGTGGTAGGCCTCGGTCATCAGTCCCTTGAGCACGGCGTCACGCTTGGCGGTGCGCTTCACGCTCATCATGCCGAGCAGCACGCACGGCGTCCCGCCGATGCGCTCGAGGGTGGAGAAGGTGAAGCCGTTGAGCTTGCCGGACACGCGTGCGCTCGTGAAGAGCACCCAATCTTCCTTGGCCTTGGACACGGCGCCGATGTCGAATGCGCCACCCATGTTGGCCAATTCGTCGAGGTCGGTGTCGGTGAGCGAAGCGCAATCGCGAGTCTCAACCACCACGGTCATAGGACTCCAGTCTGCCAGCAAAATCCCGCTTTCAGACGGGCCGATACCACACGTCGGGCTATTCGATGTAGGCAGCCTCGCCGAACATCACCCGAATCTGGCCGATCACACGGTCCAAGTCGACGGTGTACTTGGAGTCGAGTTGCATGACCTTGTCGCCTCCGAGGTGCAGGAACACCGGCGAGGTTCCAGGATGCTGTTGCAACACGCCCTTCAAGTCGTCGATCAACTCGGGAGTCAATGCCTGTGCGGAGACTTTGATGTGCAGGGAGTCCCCACTCGCCCGCAGGCCTTCCTGCACCGCGATGTCGGTGGCCATGAAGGACACCCTCGTTTCGTCCTGCTTGTTGAGACGACCCTTCACCGTGACGATCACGTCGTCGGCGAGCTGATGGCCATAGCGCTGGAAGGTCTTCGGGAACACCGCAACTTCGACCGCACCCTGGAGGTCCTCGAGCATGAACGTCGCCATCAGGTCGCCCTTGCGCGTGTACTTGCGATTCAGCGTGCTGATGATGCCACCGATCGTGAAGAACGAGTTGTCCTCGCGCTCCACGGCCTCGGCGATGGACGAGTCGACCCGCCGACGCAACGCCCCTTCGATGCCCATGAGCGGATGGTCCGACACGTAGAGACCGAGCATTTCCTTTTCGAACTTGAGCTGTTCCGCCTTGTCGAACTGCAGGGCGGGAATCTCCCGCTTCTCGGAGAACACCTCGTCACCGTCCCCCAGGTCGCCGAACAGGCTCATCACGCCCTGGTCGCGCTCGCGCCTGCGCGCCACGGTGGCGTCGATGATCTGCTCATGGACGAGGAGCAGACCCTTTCGTGGGTGGCCGAGCGAATCGAATGCGCCCGCCTTGATCAGCGACTCGATCGTTCGCTTGTTGAGCACCTGCTCGGGGACGCGCTCGACGAAGTCGTAGAACGAGGTGAACTCGCCGTGTTCGCGGCGGTGCTCGACGATCTGCTCGACGAGGGCTTCGCCGACGTTGCGGATCGCCGACAACCCGAAGGAGATCGTGCGGGTCCCTTCGTTGTCGATCGGCTCGAAGTCGACGCCCGACTTGTTGATGTCGGGCGTGAGCACCGAGATCTTCGACGAGCGTGCGTCGGCGAGATAGACGGCGGCCTTTTCGTAGTTCGCCTTCACGCTCGTGAGCAGGCACGCGAGGTATTCGACCGGATAGTGCGCCTTCAGGTAGGCGGTCTGGTACGAGATCAGTCCGTAGCCATACGCATGGCTCTTGGCGAATGCGTAGTCGGCGAACTTCACGATCACGTCGAACAGTTCCTTGCCGAGCTCGTCGCCATAGCCCGCAGTCGTGCAACCAGCCTCGAACTTGTCGCGCTCCTTTTCCATCACCTCGCGAATCTTCTTGCCGCAGGCCTTGCGCAAGTTGTCGGCCTCGGCGAGCGTGTAGCCGGCGAACTTCTGCGCCACGCGCATCACGCTCTCTTGGTAGATCATGAGACCGAAGGTGTCGCCGAGGACGTCTGCCGCGTCCGGGTGGAAGTACTGGATCTTCTTGCGCGAGTTCTTGTAGTCGGCGAAGTCGTTGTGCATGTTCGCGCCCATCGGACCCGGCCGGTACAGGGCGAGCACCGCGGAGAGGTCCTCGAAGCGCCGCGGAATGAGGGAACGCAACAGCGCCCGCATCGGCGAGGACTCGAGCTGGAACACCCCGATCGTGTCGCCCTGCGAGAGCAGGTCGTAGGTCTGTGCATCGTCCATCGGAATCGAGTCGATGTCAAAGTCGGGGTCTCGACGCTCGCGGATCATGGCCTGGGCATCCGAGATGACGTCCAGGTTGCGCAGGCCGAGGATGTCCATCTTCAACAGCCCGAGCTCCTCCACCCCGTGCATTTCGTATTGGGTGACGACTGGCGCATCGGCTGGGTCCTGACCCTGCTCGGGCTTGCGCTGGATCGGAAGGTATTCGGTGAGGGGCTCCTTGGTGATCACGACGGCAGCCGCATGGATGCCAACCGAGCGCTTCAGCCCCTCGAGCCCACGCGCGACGTCGACGACGCGCTTGACGTCCGGGTCGGTGTCGCACAGCGTGCGCAGATCTTGTGCGGCTTGGTAACCGGCCATGTGCTTCGGATCTTGTTCGAAGCAGTACTTGATCGGCGTGTCGCGCCCCATCACCACCGGCGGCATCGCCTTGGCGATCTTGTCTCCGAGCGCGTACGGGTACCCGAGGACGCGAGCGGCATCACGGACCGCATTGCGCGCCTTGATCGTGCCGAAGGTGATGATCTGGGCGACGCGGTCGCGACCGTACTTGTCGGCGGCATAGCGGATCATCTGGTCGCGATAGCGCGAGTCGAAGTCCATGTCGATGTCGGGCATGCTGATGCGGCTCGGATTCAAGAAGCGCTCGAAGAGCAAGTCGTACTTGATCGGATCGAGATTGGTGATGTTCAGGCAGTACGCGACGGCGCAACCCGCGGCCGATCCACGGCCCGGACCGACGCGAATGCCGTGCTCGCGCGCATAACGAATGAGGTCCCACACGATCAGGAAGTAGGAAGAAAAGCCCATGTCGCCGATCACCTTCAACTCGTAGGTGAGTCGGTCGGCGACGTCCTTGGGCAGTTTGTCGCCCCAGCGCTTCTTCGCCCCCTCGAGCGTGAGGTGCGCGAGGTAGTCGCGATCGGTGGCGAACCCCTTGGGCAACGGAAAGTCCGGCAACACGTACTTGCCGAACTCGATCTTCACGTCCGCCCGCTCGGCGATCCACAACGTGTTGTTGCACGCCTCGGGCACCTCACGGAACAGCTGTCGCATCTCGTGCGAGGTCTTCAGGTAGTGCTCCGTGCCCTCGAACTTGAAGCGGTTCGGATCGGCGATCGTGCACCCAGTCTGCACGCACAACAGCGCGTCATGGCTCTCGTGGTCGTGGCGATGGGTGTAGTGCGTGTCGTTGGTCGCAAGGAGCGGTGCGTCGATCGACTTGGCCAACTCGATGAGCAAGGGGTTCGTGCGGATCTGGTCGGCGAGTCCGTGGTCTTGAAGTTCGATGAAGAAGTTGTCGCGACCGAAGATCTCCTGCAATCGCCCTGCGCACTCGTGGGCACCCTTGGTGTCGCCTCGCATGAGTCGTTGCAACACGTGTCCACCGAGGCACCCGCTCGTGGCGATCAGACCCTCGCTGTAGGTCTGGAGCAGTTCCCAGTCGACGCGCGGTTGGTAGTAGTAGCCCTCGAGGAACGCCCGGCTGGAGAGGTTGATCAGGTTGCGGTAGCCGACGTTGTTCTCGGCGAGCAGCGTGAGGTGGTAATAGACCTTTCCGCCGGCCTCGGTCTCGCCACCCGTGTCGTCGATGCGACCGCGGCGCGAGGGTCGCTCGCTGCGATGCTCGTGGGCCATGTAGGCCTCGGTGCCGATGATCGGCTTCACGCCCTGCTCGGTGCACTCCTTGTAGAAGTCGATGACCCCGTACATGTTGCCGTGGTCCGTGATGCCGAGCGCGGGCTGCCCATCGGCCTTCGCCTTGGCCACCAATTCACTGAGACGCGAGGCCCCGTCCAACATCGAGAACTCCGTGTGGACGTGCAAGTGGGTGAATGAATCCCCCACCGAGGGCCTCCTTGTCGTGGTCTGTAGTGGAACGACAGTAGCAGTGGGGTCTGCGCGAGGAAGCGAACCGTCGCCGTGGCGACGACGTCGCCCTAGAGGTAGTTGCCGGGGCGGTCGGGTGCCCCGTTCGATGCGCCAGGCGCTCCGGGGAGTTGGCGAATCTGGTCGAGTTGCTGACGGGCCGCCATCTGCTGGGCGAACAACGTCGCCTGGATTCCGTGGAACAATCCTTCGAGCCAACCGACGAGTTGAGCCTTGGCCACGCGCAGCTCGCTGTCGGACGGAATCGTTCCGTCCCTGAACGGCAGCGCGAGCATGCGTAGCTCCTCGGCGAGGTCGGGCGAGAGGGCTTCACCCAGCTCGATGATCGAGCGCTCGTAGATCTCCGCGAGACGCTCCCTGCTCGGGGCATCCAAGTTCATCGAGTGGACCTCGTCGAGCAACTGCTTGATCATCGACCCGATGCGCATCACCTTTGCCGGCGCGGTGACCGATTCGGTCAGGACTTCCTCCGTTGGCTCCACGACCTGCGCACCGTCGAGGTGGGCTTGCGGTGTCGGCGACGAATTGGGGGTGTCGGACATGGCTACCACTGTGTCACTTCCGCCCCCGCGATGCCAACAGCGGCACGTCGATTTCATCGTCGGTGAGCGCTCCGTGGCGACACACGAGTGCATGCGGTCCATTCTCTTCCGGGTCTTCAAAACTGTGAGCCGTGAAGGGAATGAGCGCCACGTCGCCCAGTCGGCGACGAGCGGCGTCGGTCACACGCGGGCCGAACACGCCGGACGCGATCAGTTCGTCACGAGTAAGGACAAATGCCGTGTCTCCATGGCGCTCGCGCGCCACATCGAAGAGGTCGTTCTCGCGACCGCCACGTGCGTGCAACCACCGGAACCGGCTCTCCCCCGACTGGTAGGCGACGTGACGCAACACGTCTGCGTGAGGCGGTGCGAGGTCGTCACCCACGCTCACTTGACCGTGGTCGGCGGTCACGATCAACACGGTGTCCTCGTCGAGCACGTCAAGCACGTCACCGATGAGTCGATCCGCTTGACGCAACTCCGCGTCGTAGAACTCTCCGAAACCGCACGCGTGGGCGATCTTGTCGATGCCGTCGTAGTAGGCGTACACGAAGGTCGCGCCGAGTCGCAGTTCGCGCTCGACGATCACGGGGATCGACGACGAGGCCTTCCAGCCGACTGCCTTGCTGCCTCGCAGGTGGGCATCGGTGAACGCCGTGCCCTCGAGTTCTGCACGGCTCGCCACCGGGACCCGCGCGCCCATGAACGGCGGAGTCGGTTGCAGCACCTCGGGCGGGAACTCTCGGCGGACGTCTCCTCGCTCGTCGGCCCACCGCAACATCTGCACGACCCGGCGACCGAGGTCCATGCGATAGCCCATCATCCCGTGTTCACCCGGCGCGAGGCCAGTGGCGATCGAGGTGAGTGCCGTGACCGTCGTCGTCGGGGCGACCGTCGTGATCGAGGACCCCTCCATCGAGGAAAGCGTCGATGCGATCGCGCGTCGAGTGGCGAGCTGATGCCAACCGAGACCGTCGACCACGAGCACGACGACGCGTGACGCGCCGCGCACGACCGAGGGCATCCACTCGGGAATCTGCGACGCACCGGTCGGTCCGAGGAGTGCCGGGACGAGGTTGGCGGTGCACGCGCCTGAATACTGCGGGATGCGCATCGAGGGCGCTTCGGTCGTCATGAGCGTGCGACCTACACTACCTACGTGCGAGTTTCGACGAGAGGCGACTATGCGTGTCGCGCGCTGTTGTCACTCGCCCTGCACAAGGACGACACCGGCCCGACCTCCGTGCGTGACATCGCCGCGCGAACCGGACTGCCCCAGCCCTATCTCGAACAGATCCTGCTCGTATTGAAAGGTGCAGGACTGGTCAAGTCCAAGCGCGGCGTCGGTGGTGGTTACGTGCTCGCCAAGAGCCCCGAAGAGATTCGACTCTCGGACATCATCGCGGCCGCCGACGGACCGATCACCCTCGGCGACTTCGGCCAACCACACCAGGACGGGGCGTGCGACCATGAGGGCCACTGCGTGCTCCTCGCGATCTGGAACGTTGCTGGCGAACACATGCGCACGCATCTCGAGGACTACACGCTCGCCAAGATCGCCCAGGCCGCCCAGGGCTCGGCGCCCTGGCCGGAACTCCACCACTAGTCGGCGGTTCGTCCGCAACGGCCGACGACGTCGGCCATGTCTCGTGGCATGTCGGCGACGAGATCGATGGTCTCGTGGGTCGTCGGATGCGAAAACGACAGTCGTCGAGCATGCAACATCGGTCGCGGCGCCGACAGCGAACTGCGCGCTCCTCCGTAGGCGGCATCCCCGACGACCGGATGGCCGATCGACTCGAGGTGCACGCGAATCTGGTGCGTGCGACCGGTTTCCAGTCGGCACTCGACCAGCGATGCAGGCTGCGGAGTATCGAAGCGCGTGACGACCTCGAAGCGCGTGCGCGCCACCTTGCCGTCGACGACGACGGCCATCTTCGTCGGGTCCCGATGGTCGCGGCCGATCGGTGCGTCGATGACGCCTTCGTCGACCTCCGGGTGACCCCACACGAGGGCGCTGTACACGCGGGTGACGTCACGGCGCGTGAGTGCATCGACGAGGAAGTCGTAGGCGACCTGGGTTCGCGCCACCACCATCAGCCCCGAGGTTCCCGCATCCAGACGGTGCACGATCCCAGGGCGCATCGGGTCTCCGACGCTTGCCACCTCCGGATAGCGGGCGAGGATTCCGTTGACGACGGTTCCGGTCGGGTTGCCCGCACCGGGATGCACGACGATCCCGGGCTGCTTGTTGATGACGATCACGTCGGTGTCTTCGTGCACGACGTCGAGGGCGATCGATGCGTCGGCTGCGGGCAGCTCCTTGCGCGGCACTCGACTCACGTCCACGCTGATCCGCTGACCCTCGCGGACCTTCACCTTGCCCGACGTGGCGAGCTCACCATCGACGTTGACCGCGGAACCCTCGATGAGGGCAGCCGCGACGGCGCGACTGACGTCGGCGATGATCGACACGACGCGATCGAGTCGCTGGTCTGCAAGTGCCTTCGGCAGGACCTCCTCACGCACGGGGATACTCGATTCTTCGGGCCGGGAAGACCACGCTCCAGGCAAGCAGCACCGCCCCGCAGACGATGCACATGTCGGCCACGTTGAACACCGGCCACCACTGCAGGTCGATGAAGTCCACCACCGCCCCGTTGAGCCAGTGCGAACCGCGAAACACCCTGTCGACGACGTTGCCGAGCGCGCCACCGATGATCAGCGTCATGGCGACACGTGAACGCGCGTCCGTCGTGCGCTTCAGCGAGCGCACGAGTGCAACGACGATGACGACTGCGGCGAGCGCGATCAGACGTCCGAGGCCGTCCGCTTGCGAAAACGCCATCCCCTCGTTGAAGGCGAGCGAGAATCGCAACGTCCAGACGATGTCGATCGTGCGTCCGCCGTCGAGTGCCGACAACGCCCACCACTTGGTCAACTGGTCGATGCCGACGAGGATGCCGGCGACGACGAGTGCTGGAGCGATTCGTGGTGCGTGACGCTCGGGTGCTGGTGCGTCCGTCGTAACGGTCATCGACGACCGATGCCGCCGACCCGTTCCTGCACGGACTCCTGCGTCCAGGGAATGGCCTTCAGTCGTTCGCGCGGGATGGGAAGTCCGCTGTGGATCGAATAGCCGTAGTCGCCCACCTTGATTCGCTCGAGTGCCGCATCGATCTCTTCGATCTCGTGGCGGGCCTCGGCGGACAAGACGAGATCACGCTCGCGCTCGACGACCATCGTGTCGCCCTCGCCGCCCTCCTCGTCGAACTGCACGTCGCCCATCTCCACGTCCTCGATCAGGGCGTTCGCCTCGTCCTCGAGCCTGTTCGCCTGGTTCGTGCGGATCGCGCGCATCTCCAGCAACAACTCACGCTGGGAGGCGAGGAACTTGTGGTCGAAGTCCTTCGTCGCGTAGATCCCGTCCAGGAACTCGGTCTTTTCGTGCGTCGCCTTGGGTGGCGGCTCGGGCTTGCGGCGCAGTGCGGCGAGTCGCGCGGCTTCCTTGGCCTCGGCGGCAGCTTTGCGTGCGGCCTCCTTGGCTTCACGCGCGGCGATGCGCTCCTGTTCCTTGGCTGCGCGAGCGGCTGCCTTCTCGGCGGCGATGCGCGCCTTCTCCTTGGCCTTCTCCTTGGCGATCAACGCAAGTTCCTTGGCGCGGGCCGCTTGAGCCTTCTTCTTCTCTGCGGCCAGGCGTCGACGCTCGAGTTCCTTTTCGCGCTGGGCCTTCTTGCGTGCAGCCTCGGCGGCACGCTTCGCCTCGAGCTTCGCTTTGGC
>CAYXIY010000020.1:0-15732 GCA_964465475.1 uncultured Acidimicrobium sp.
GCAGCGGTGATCAAGGCGCGCGGATCGTCGTCGGCCGCATCGGCCGCCAACGCAGCGATCGACCACGTTCGCTCGTGGGTCAAGGGAACTCCCGCAGGGGACTGGGTGTCGATGGCGGTGCCGTCGGACGGCAGCTACGGCGTGCCCGAGGGCATCATCTCGTCGTTCCCGTGCGTGTGTGCCAACGGTGACTACTCGATCGTCCAGGGCCTCGACATCGACGCCTACAGCCGCGGCAAGATCGACGCCTCGGTCGCAGAGTTGATGGAAGAGCGCGACGCCGTCAAGCAGCTCGGGCTGATCTAGTCGCCGTTGCGCCGCGCGTTCGCGGCGTCGGCTCGTGCATCTGCCGTCGCCTCGAAGCATGCGTTCGGGGACTCGCGGATGACCGCATTCTTTTCCTTGCGTGGCGACAGCTGCACTCCCTTGCGCCAGGCGTCGAGGTAACGCCACGGCCAGATTTCGCCCTGCAGCAACCTGAACTCGGCATTCGGGCAGATGCGCGACATGCCGACGTGAGTGTGGCACTGCGTGCGGCGGGCATTTCCCGACGAGCCCATCACGCCGATCCAGTGACCGGCTTCCACGTGTTGGCGCGAGCGAACCTTCACGCGCCCGAGATGGGAGAAGTAGTAGCGCACGCCGTCGTCGCCGAGGAGCGTGACCGTGAGGCCACCACGAGTCCCGGGTGCATCAACTGATTCGATCCATTTGTCCTTGCGCCGAACCTGGCCAATGACCCCGGCGGTCGGCGCAAGCACCCTGGCGTAGCAGCCGAAGACGTCGGTCGCGGGATAGTCGAGATGGTCCCGCGCGTAACGCACGGGGACTTTGGTGAACGGAAAGACGTATTGCGGGGTCGGCTCGCTCGGTGGAGCGTCGTCGGCATGGGCCAGTCCGGGGAGGAGCGACGCCCCGACGATCACCAGTACTGCAACGCGTCCCCGAGCGCCCATTGAGGTTCTATGCGGGTCGACGTCGCTTGTTGACGGCACTCGCTGCGAGCACCATCGCAATGCCGATGACGATGATGGACAGTCCTCGAATGACTTGGCTGTCGACAACGCGTGTGACGAGCAGCGAGGTCGTGAGCGTGACCGCAATGGCCCCACCCGCGATCACCTCGAGCTCGAGGAGCCGAGTGCTGACCGCAAAGAGGACCACCGCGAGCACGAGCGCACCAATCGCCGTCGGGATTCGGTCGTGCATGACGCCGAAGGTGAACGAGCCGAGGACGTAACTCGCAGAGCCGACGACCCGGGGCAGGAGGGCGAATCCGACACCACGGGTTCCCGCGACGAGGAGTGCCGCACCGCTTGCGACGAAGAGGAGTGGGGCGACGAGGTTGTCCTCGACGTGCAACGTCCCGATCATCGACGCGACGAAGACCTGCAACGAGATGACGAGCACGATGGACCCGGCGAACTGTGTCCGCTTCGCGGACGCGACACCCAGGGCTACGCACACGGCCGTGACGATCGCCGTCGCGTGCTCCGAAGCAAGTCCAGCTTGGTTGGCCATGATGCCGAGCGACCCAGCGACGAGGCCAACGGCGACGACCGCGAGCGCCTCGGCGAGCCGCGCGCGCCACGAGTGCGGTCGATGGAGGAACTTCGCGCCGGTCCCGATGATGACGCCCGCGCAGAGCATGCCGAGTGCAATGCCCATCGGACTTGCGTCCTCGACGAGCGCGACGGTCAGCCACGTGATGCCAATCGATGCGATGAGTCCGCCGAGGTAGGCGAACAACTCGTTCGCATCCACCGTCCATTGCGGTGCGGTTCGCAACGTCGACGCTTGCTCGGTCGTCAACGTGCCCGCGCTCTCGAGCGCGTCGATCTCTTCGCGGACGGTGCGCCGAGCCATGTGGCAATACTACGGGTGTTACGGTGAATGGTCGTGATGCGCACCTTCTACATTGATACCGATACCGCAAGCGACGACGCGGTCGCCCTCGTCATTGCACTGCGACATCCCCACGTGAACGTGGTTGGAATCGGTGTCGTGGCGGGCAACGTTCCGCTTGCGATGGGCGTCCAAAACGCGTTGTACACCCGTGAGATGTGTGGGTCGAAAGTACCGGTGTACTCGGGTGCCGATGCGCCGCTATCGCGACCACTCGGCACGGCACAAAACGTCCATGGCGACGATGGGATGGGTGACATCGGCTTGGATCTGAAGGGGAGGACCCCTGACGCGGGACATGCAGTCGACAAGCTGATCGAGGAGGCCCACCGCCACAGTGGGACCCTCGAGTTGGTCACGCTCGGACCGCTCACCAACGTCGCGCTCGCCATCCGCAAGGACCCGACGATCGTGAAGCACGTCAAGCGCTGCGTGGTGATGGGTGCAGTGGCCGACCACATCGGCAACGTGACGCCGGTTGCCGAGTTCAACATGTGGGTCGACCCTGAGGCCGTCGACGTGGTGTTGCGCAGCGGGATGAAACTCGAATTCGTCGGCTGGGACATCTCACGCTTTGACGCCTGCATCCGGCCGGAGGAGTCGGCGCGCATCCGCGCCATCGGTACTCCACTTGCACACTTCGCCATCGACATCCAACGAGCGGTCGCCGAGTTCTGCGCGACCGAGACGAAGGTGCCGGGGTTCGACCTTCCCGATCCGATCGCGATGGCGTATGCGATCGACTCGTCGATCGCGATCTCCACGCGCGAGTTGTATCTCGAGGCCGTGACGAGCGACGGCCCTGCGCGTGGCATGGTCGTGATGGACACCCTGGGTGTCACCCATCGCGAGCCGAACGCGCTCGTCGTGACCAAGGGTGACCACGAACGCTTCATGGCGATGCTCGCCGCAGCGGTGTCGTGAGCGAGTCGATCCTCTCGGGCTCCTTCGTCGAGCTCGCCGTCACGACGCGCAGCGGGCGAGACGAGTCGGTGCACCACGGTGCGGTCGTCGCACTGGAACGTGACGGATCGGTCGCCTTCGCGGCGGGGGATCCGAACGTCGTCGTGTTTCCTCGTTCCTCGACCAAGCCGATCCAGGCGACGGCGATGGTGGCGAGCGGTTTGTCGCTGCCGCCGCGACTGCTCGCCCTCGTGTGTGCGAGCCACGACGGTCGACCCGAACACTTGCAGGGCGCCCGTGACATCCTCGCCTCTGCGAACTTGGACGAGACCGCGCTCGCGAACACCACCGACTATCCGCTCGACGACGATGAGGCACACGCGGCAATCGCCGCTGGACTTTCCAAGTCGGCGCTGCAGATGAACTGCTCGGGCAAGCACTCGGGGATGCTCGCGACTTGCGTGCACAACGGCTGGGCCCACAATTCTTCATATCTCCACGTCGACCATCCGCTGCAGCGGCGGATCACCGAGATGGTGCCGGAGATGACGGGGGAGTCGGCCGCCCACATCGCCGTCGACGGGTGCGGGGCACCCGCGCACGCGATGTCGCTTACTGCTCTGGCCCGCGCATTTCGTTACGCGACACTCGCCCCAGTTGGCTCACCGGCGCGCACGGTGGCCGATGCGATGCGCAGTCACCCCGAGATGGTCGGTGGGCCCACACGCGACGTCACGCTCCTGATGAAGGGTGTTCCCGGGTTGCTCGCCAAAGACGGCGCGGAGGGGGTGTTTGCCGTCGCGCTCGCCGACGGTCGGGCGGTGGCGCTCAAGATCGCAGATGGCGCGAATCGTGCACGCCCGCCGATGATGAAATGGGCGCTCGAGCGACTCGGCGTCGACGTGTCGAACGTCGATCCAGCGGCGTTTGCCTCACCGGTGTTTGGTCACGGCAAGCAGGTTGGTGACGTGCGGGTCATCGCCCGCACGTAAACGTCACTTGCCTTCGTAGTAGGAGTCGGCGACGTTGAGCGCCTCGTCCAAGATGGCGATGCCCTCGCGAACCTCGTCCGCGTTCACGGTGCACGGAGGTGCGACGTGGGTGCGGTTGAAGTGCGTGAATGGCCACAGGCCGTTCTTCTTGCATGCGGCAGCGAAGTCCAACATCGGCTTGTTGTCGGCGCCAGCGGCATTGAACGGCACGAGTGGCTTGCGGGTGGCGCGGTCGCGCACAAGTTCGACGGCCCAGAACACGCCGAGACCACGGACGTCGCCGACCGACGGGTGCTTGTCCTTCAGCTTGGCGAGCTCGGCCTTGATCACGGTTTCGCCGATCGTGCGGGCGTTCTCGACGATCTTTTCTTCCTTGAAGATGTTGATCGAGGCGACGGCTGCCGCACAGGCGAGTGGGTGACCGCTGTAGGTGAGGCCGCCTGGATAGACGCGGTCCTTGAACGAGTCCGCAATCTTCTGGCTGATCACGACGCCACCGAGCGGCACGTATCCGGAGTTGACGCCCTTGGCGAAACAGATCAGGTCCGGGGTGACGTTCCACTTGTTCACGGCGAACCACTCACCGCAACGACCGAAGCCAGCCATGACCTCGTCGCACATCATGACGATGCCGTAGCGGTCGCAGATCTCGCGCACGCCCTTCAGGTAGCCGTCGGGCGGAACGAGGATGCCGTTCGTGCCGACGACGGTCTCCATGCCGATCATCGCGACGGTGTGAGGGCCCTCGACCATCAAGACGTCCTCGAGGTGCTGCAACGCGCGCTCACACTCTTCCTTCTCGCTCGTCGAATGGAAGGCGCTGCGGTATGCGTACGGTCCCCAGAACTTCACGGCACCGGATGCGCCGGTCTCGTTCGGCCAGCGTCGCGGATCACCGGTGAGGGCGATCGCGCCGGCGGTCGAGCCGTGGTACGAGCGATACATGGTGAGGATCTTGTGGCGACCGGTGTGCAGGCGCGACATGCGCACGGCATTTTCCGCAGCCTCGGCACCACCGTTGGTGAAGAACACCATGTTCAGGTCGCCAGGGGCGAGTTCGGTGATCAGTCGGGCTGCCTCGCTTCGTGCGTCGTTGGCGAATGCAGGAGCGACGGTGCAGAGCTTGGCGGCCTGCTCTTGGATGGCGGCGATCAGCTTCGGGTGCTGGTGGCCGATGTTCAGGTTGACGAGCTGACTGGAGAAGTCGAGGTACTTCTTGCCGGTCGAATCCCAGAAGTACGAGCCCTCACCACCGGTGATCTCGACGGGGTTCAGCGTGCCTTGTGCAGACCACGAGTGGAAGACGTGCGCGCGGTCGTCGAGATAGGCCTTGGTTTGGGTTGCTTCAATCGTCATTGCACCATGTTACTGACGCCCTCGTTGGGCGATGCGCGTCGAGATCTAGAGCGTGGAGCGGACCCGCTCGTGGAGGTGGGGCCATGCCCCGGCGAGCCCGGCGTGGAGTTCGAAGGTCTCCACGCTGCCGAGCGCCACCCACTGCAGGTCCTCGGACTCGGCGTTGGCGGCGAACTCGCCGATCTCACCCGTGGCGTGGGCGATCACCGTGTCGTAGCGCCACGGACCGTGGTCGTCGCTGAACACGTCGCGCACGAGGAACGATGCGGCGTCGATGCCAGCTTCCTCCTGTGCCTCGCGCTTGGCCGCCTCGATCGAATCTTCGTGTGAATCGAGCGCGCCACCGGGAAGCGCCCACGTGCCACCGCCGTGCGTCCATGCGGCGCGAAGTTGCAGCAACACGTGTGGCTCGCCCATGTCGAGGCGAATGAGCAGCAGCCCCGCCGCACCATGCAGTCCCCAGTGCCGGTGACCGCAGGTGCAATAGACCCAACCATCTCCGTCACGAAACGCCACGGCTAGAGCGTAGTTTCACTCGCCATCTTGGCGATCCGTCGGGCCTCCGCGCGGGCCGTCGCCTGGGCCTTGGTGATCTCCGCGTGGTGTGCACGGCAGAGCACCTCGAGCCCGCCGTCGCCATTCGAGTCGGGATTGAGGTGGTGGTGGCAACCCGGTCCATAGCCGTTGCCGTTTCGCGGGGTGATGTGGTTCACCTCGCAGTCCCGACGTGCGGCGCTGCAGCCCGGTCGCGTGCAGCGGTACTTGGCGCGACGTTTGGCTGCCGAGCGGGCGAAACGCCAGATGTGTTCGCGCTGCCAGGCCCTTCCACACTTGTCGGAACACCAGGTGCGTCGGCGAGGCGAGGTGATCGGGGTGTCGCACCACTGGCAGCATCCCTCGGCTCCGGTCCACTTGGACAGGGTGCAGGTGATCCGTTCTGCCACGAGCGGAGGAAGCTCCGGAATGTGAACGGCGGGTTTCGGGGAGCGTCGTTTCGTCGCCATGTTCGACTCAAAGAATAATCCGCACGAAACATTCACCAGACGCCCCCGAAACATTGCTTGGTTACTTTCGCTATGCGTTTGGGCGCAATGGGGCCTCCGGACTCATCATCACGATCGGTTCACCGACACGCACGTGTCGCAGACAAGGAGGAAACATGTCGTTATTTTCGGACACGGCGGATGCCGTGACGGTTCTCGGTCAGCAGGTCAGCCTGCTGTGGATCGTCATCGGCGCTGCACTGGTGGTGTTCATGCAGGCGGGCTTCGCGCTCGTCGAGACGGGGTTCTGTCGTGCCAAACATGCGGCACACGTGGTGGCGACGAACTTCGCCATCTTCGGACTCGGCTTCGTCGGGTTCTACTTCGTCGGCTTCGCGCTCGCCTTCGGCGGGTTCTCGTATTCGGCGTTCGGAATGGACACGCCAGTCGGTGATGCGCTCATCGGCAGTGGCGACTGGGTGTTCGCATGGAAGGGCGGCTGGGCGCTCGCGGGTGACGCGATGACGCCGGCGGTGCTCGGCTTCTTCCTCTACATGGTGGCGTTCATGGACACCGTGGCCACGATCCCGACGGGTTCGATGGCGGAACGGTGGAGGTGGGGCAGCTTCGTCGGATGGGGCTTCTTCTGCGGTGCCATCTACTACCCGGTGATCGCCGCGTGGACGTGGGGCGGTGGCTGGCTCGCCAAGACGTGGAGCACGATGTCGCTCGGCGCCGGTTACGTCGACTTCGCCGGTTCGGGAGTGGTGCATATGGTCGGCGGCGTCGCCGCTCTGACGGGTGCGCTCGCGATCGGTCCGCGACTCGGCAAGTTCAACGCCGATGGCTCGGCGAACACGATTGCTGGACATCACATCCCGATGGCGATGCTCGGCACGTTCATCCTGCTCTTCGGCTGGTTCGGCTTCAACGCGGCGAGCACGTTCGCGGCGACCGACGTGCAGTTCGCGACCGCCGCGACGAACACGGCGATCGCGGGAGCATTCGGCGCGGTCGCAGCGATGCTCTACATCACCCGCAAGACGGGCAAGCCGGACCCCGGAATGATGGCCAACGGCATGCTCGCAGGACTCGTCGCGATCACGGCGCCGTGTGCGTTCGTCTCGCCGTGGGCCGCGGCAGTGATCGGTGTGATCGCGGCGATCGTGATCATCGAGTCGGTCTACTTCTTCGAGCGTCGTGGGATCGACGACCCCGTCGGGGCGATCTCGGTGCACGGCGTCGGCGGATTCCTCGGCGTGATCTCCGTTGGCATCTTCTCGAACGGTTCCTACGGTGCCGGCTGGAACGGCTCGAGCGTCGAAGGAGTCTCGGGAATCCTCTACGGAGACTCGGGCCAGCTCGGCGCGCAGGCGCTCGGCGCGGTGACGATCCTCGTCGTCAACGGTGCGCTGTCGGCTGCCTTCTTTGCCATCCAAAAGAAGGTGTTGAAGAAGGGCCTTCGATCGTCAGAGCAGGACGAACTCGATGGTCTCGACATCGCCGAGATGGGCGTGCTCGCATACCCCGAGTTCCAGGGCTCGCACCGCTAACAATTACACGGACGTGGTGGTGAGGTCGTCCCCGAGGACGATCTCACCACTGAAATGGCGCGCCGCGATGGCGCGCCATTCGTCTTCCTGACCCGGCTGCATCGACGGCACGTAGTGCGTGAGGATGAGCTTGCCGACCCCGGCACGCGCGGCCGTCTGTGCGGCCTGTTCGACCGTCGAGTGGTAGTCGAGGATGTCGAGGAAGCGCTTGTTCGGAATCAGCTTCACGAGGTCGTCTCGCAACACCGTCTGCACGTAGGCGCTCGCTCCGCGACACAGGTCGTCGAGCGTGGCGCACGGAATGCCGTCTCCACCGAGGACGATCGAGGATTGCTCGTGCGTGAGGCGATAGGCGACGGTGGGTTCGACGGGTCGGTGGTCGGTCTTTCCGACCTTCACCGCGACCGAGCCGATGGTGAATTCGTCGCCAGGTTCGACCTCGACCACCTCGACGAGCGGTTCCCAGGTGAGTGTGTCGGTGTGGTGGGCGATGCGATAGGAGATGTCGGGCGCGAGTGCCGCGAGCGTCCCGGCCACGACCTCCGACATGCGCGGCGGGCCGTAGATCTTGAGCGGTGTCGGCTGGCCGCTCATCACCCAGTGCGTCGTGATCACGTCGTTCAGGTCGGTGAGGTGGTCGCTGTGCAGGTGCGTGACGAGCACGGCGTTCAACATCACCGGTAGGGTGCCCGCTGCGGCAAGGCGCATCACGACTGCGCGTCCCGCATCGACGAGGATGCGCTCCGTGGGTGTGGTCACGAGCGTGGAGGGACCCGCACGTCGCGGGTCGGGGAGCGGGCTTCCAGTTCCGAGCAGCGTCACGTCCATGGTCACTTCCTCGGCGTCGATGCGATGAAGCGGGCCATGACCTCGGCGAGTTCGGCGCCCTTGTCTTCTTGGATGAAGTGTCCACCACCAGCAATCGTCGTGTGTGGCTGTCCGGACGCGCCAGGGACGTTGCGGATGAAGGTTGCATCGCCACCCTTGGTGACCGGATCGGAGTCGCCAAAGCAGCAGAGGAGTGGGCGTTCGAACTTCCTCAGCACTTCCCACGCGCGCACGTTGTCGAGGTGCGCGGGGTCGTTCGTGGACGTGGGGACGAGTGACGGGAAGATGCGCGCCCCCGCCTTGTAGGTGTCGTCGGGGAATGGCGCGTCGTAGGCGTCGATCGCGCTCTTCGACAGTTTGTCCGCGCAGCCTCCGGAGACGATCCCGCCGATCGGGAATGACGGGGACTCTTGTGAGTACTTCTGCCACGCCATGAATGCGGGCGACAGCGGTTGCTGACCGGTCGGCAGTCCGGTGTTGCTCACGACGATGCGCGCGAATCGTTCTGGGGCGCTGGCGACGAGGCGCAGCCCGACGAGTCCGCCCCAGTCCTGGCCGAAGAACGTCGCATGACGAATCGAGAGGTGGTCGAAGAGCAGTTCTGCCATCCACGACACGTGGCGGGCGTAGGTGTAGTCGCTCATTTCGGTCGGCTTGTCGCTCTTGCCGAATCCGACGAGGTCCGGCGCAATGACGCGATGGCCGGCTGCGACGAGCACGGGGATCATCTTGCGGTAGAGGTAACTCCACGACGGTTCGCCGTGCATCAAGAGCACCGGGTCTGCATCTCGTGGACCCTCGTCGACGTAGTGCACGCGCAGCGATCCGGTGACCGCTTCGCCGACGTTGTGGTAGTTCGCTGCGAAGGGGTAGTCGGCGAGGCCGTCGAAACGATCGTCCGGTGTGCGCAGTGCCTTCATGAGAGTGCCTTTCTGATGCCGATGGTCATGGTGGATGTGATCGATGAAATGGACATGTCGTAGTCGTTGCGCATGATGGTGAAGGACTCGAAGTTGCACAGCGAGTCGATGACGGTGGCGACGTGTTGGCGCTCACTTGCTGGGAGTGCAGCGAGTTCGTCGGCGAAGTGGTCGGCAACCTGGCGGTGAAGGAGCGTGCGTGCACGCCGCAGCTGCTTGGCGATCACGAGGTTGCGGTGTGCAAAGACTCGCGAGGCGCGACCGACGTTGCCGATCGAGGTGAAGAGTCGCACGCGTTGGGCGACGAAATGGTCGATCTTGTCGCTCGTTGAGCCCGTGCGGAACGAGTCGATCTCGGCGTGTTTGCGCTCGCGTTCGAACTGCACCGCGCACACCGCGCGGTAGAGGTCGTCGAGGTCGTCGAAGTAGCGGAAGATCGAACGCTCCGAGAGGCCAGCGCGTTGGGCGATCGTGGCGGCCGAGACGTCCAGGTGCCCCTCGCGCAATAGGTCGAGGAGCGCATCCACGATCTCGGCGCGGTTGCGCTCGCGACGCAGTACTCGGCCGTCGGTCGACGGCGTTGCGGCGAGGCTCATTGGGTGATGGCGTCCAAGGTGGCATCGAGCGTCATCGCGTAGCTCTCACCGGGGGCGAGCCCGCCGATCGAACCGACGAGTGCGTCGGCTGCAGCGTCGGAGTCGACGAAGGCGAACTGCACCGTGTCCCACTTGCGACCGTCGCCGATGATCGTTCCCTCCGCGGTGAGAGCGGTGGCCTGTGGGGTGGCGGAGAACACCGCGTTGCGGTCTGCCGCCTGACGCACGATCATCACGACTCGGCGAGTCTTCACCTCGCTCGGGCGTGGCCGGGTGTCGAGGGATTCATCAAGTGGGCGACAGCACACGATGGTCGTGCGCTTCATGCCGGCCGCCTTGTGTTCGTGCTTGTCGGCGAAGTCCTTGCGTTCCTGCATCTCGATGAACGACTTGCGCGTCGCGTAGCGGACGATGGCAATGCGGTCCCAGTCCTCGTCACCGACGTGGTTCTTCACGACGTCGGCGACGAACACGATGCTCGCCCCGATCTTGTTGAGGATCGACGCAGGGTTGTACTTGTCGTCGGCCTCGCGACCGCTGATCTTTTCCGACGAGCCGGACTCGTATTGGGCGACCTCGTGATACTTCATGAGGTTGACCATGTAGATCGGGCCGTCCTCCTCGGGTGGGCGAGTGGCGAGATGGACCGCGTAGTCGAAGTCGATCCGACCGTACTTGTGCTTGAGCTTGCCTGCCTCGGCCATGACGTCCCCCAGACGTGTCGAGCAATCTTTTGACAGAGTGTATGACAATACCTAGAGTCTCTGCAAGGGGGCAGTCGATGAGTCAGTTCGAACCGTCGTTTTCGGGTGTCATTGCCGACACGTATCAAGAGTCCACTCCCGCATGGCCGCCGTTGCCTGCGGGTTTGCACGGCGCAAACGTCATCACCATCGTGTTCGACGACATGGGCTTTGCCCATCCAAGTTGCTTCGGCAGTTCGATCCCCACACCGAACATCGACCGCCTGGCGAATTCGGGCCTTCGCTACACCGGCTTCCACACGACCGCACTGTGCTCGCCGTCGCGCGCCTCGCTCCTCACGGGGCGCAACCATCACTCCGTCGGCATGCGTGGCGTGTCGAACTGGAACACCGGGTTTCCGAACATGCGCGGCGGGATCACGCCGGCAGCGGCGACGATGGCGGAGGTGTTGCGCGAACGCGGATACGCGACGCTGTGTGCAGGCAAGTGGCACCTTGCGCCGATGGAGGAGTGCACGGCCGCCGGTCCGCACACGAACTGGCCGTTGCAGAAGGGCTTCGATCGCTTCTACGGATTCCTGAACGGCGAGACCGACCAGTTCTATCCAGAGCTCACCCGCGACAACCAGCACATCCTCCCCCCGCGCACGCCCGAGGAGGGCTACCACCTGACCGAGGACTTGATCGACCAGTCGACGACCTGGATTCGCGACCTTCGCTCGGTGCGCCCGGACCGACCGTTCTTTTTGTATCTCGCGTTCGGCGCGCAACATGCGCCCCACCACGCACCCGACAGCTATCTCGCCAAGTGGCGCGGCGCCTTCGACGAGGGCTGGGACGTGCACCGGGAGCGGGTGTTCGCGCGCCAAAAGGAGATGGGTGTCATTCCCGCCGACACGACGTTGGCGATGCGCAACCCGGGCGTGCGTCCGTGGGACGAACTGACGAAGAACGAACAACTCTTCGCCTGTCGCCTGCAAGAGGCCTTCGCTGCGATGCTCGACCACACCGATGCACAGATTGGACGCTTGCTCGCATTCCTTGACGAGATGAAGGTGTCGGACAACACGATGATCGTGCTGCTCTCCGACAACGGGGCCAGCCGCGAGGGCGGTCCGCAGGGCGTGATGGACGAATGGAGTTTCTTCAACGCCGAGTGGGAGGACGTCGACGACATCGTCGCCAACCGCTTGGACGACATCGGCACGAAGCACGCGCACTCGAACTATCCGTGGGGCTGGTCACAGGTCGGCAACACGCCGTGCCGCTGGTACAAGTCGCAGACCTATGGTGGCGGCATCCGCGACTCACTCGTCATTTCCTGGCCGAAGGGGATCGCCGATCCAGGAGCGATCCGCACGCAGTTCTGCCACATCTCCGACATCGCCCCGACGATCTACGACGCACTCGGGGTGCAGATGCCCCGCGTCGTCAACGGTCACGAACAGATGCCGCTGCACGGCGAGAGCCTCGCCTACACCTTCGGCGGCCCGACGACGAAGCGACGCTCCGTTGCGCAGTACTTCGAGATGATGGGGCACCGCGCGATCTGGTCGGATGGATGGAAGGCCGTCACCTTCCACGACCAGGGCGTGCCCTATGACAAGGACACCTGGGCGCTGTACAACATCGACACCGACTTCTCCGAGATGCACGACCTGTCGAGCAAGGAACCCGAGCGACTGGCGGCGATGGTCGAGCTGTGGTGGTCGGAGGCGCGTCGCTTCGGCGTGTTGCCACTCGACGACCGCGGCATCGAGATCTTCGGCTCCAAGTCGCGACCCGGGTCGCCGCACTACGGGTCGACCTACACCTACTACCCACCCGTTGCCCACATTCCTTCCGATGCCTGTCCGATGCTGAGCGGTCGTGCATGGACGATCACCGCCGACGTCGAGGTCGGATCAGGCCCACTCGAGGGCGTCATCTACGCGCGCGGCGGACACAACATCGGACACTCGATGTTCGTGCGCAACGGCGAGTTCCACTTCTATTACAACGCCCTCGGCAAGCATCAGCGAGTGGCGGCGCCCCTGTCGCTGTCGCCCGGTGAGCACCAGCTCGGCGCTCGATTCGACCGCGAAGGAAACACCGGGACCCTCACGCTCGTCGTCGACGGCCGCGACGTTGGCAGCGTGCACATCCCCAAGATCATGCGCATCCTCGGTTCGATGGGCATGGACCTCGGGTCCGACCGTTTGTCTCCCGTGTGTCCCGACTACGTGGCGCCGTTCCCGTTCACCGGTGAACTGCGCAAGGTGACCTTCGAGATCCGTAGCAAGCCGACCAAGACGGATGAGGAGGCCCAGATGCGAGCCGAGGCGGCGCGCGAATGAGCAAGACTGGACGACGACATGGATGAGCTGATCCTCGATTCGCTGCGCCGACGGATGCGTGCGGTGTTCTCGCTGTACGAGGACGCGACCCAGACGATGGACCTCGAGCACGTCAACCACTTCGAGCGCGAGGGAGTGCTGCCGATCGCCTTCAGCCTGTTCCACATCGTGAACATGATCGACTCGTCGTTCATGCTGATCACCGGCCAGATGCCGACGTGGAACGACGAGTGGAAGGCGAAGGTGGACATGTCGATCGCCGACCACGGCAAGCACAAGACCGTGGGCGAGATGGTCGACCAGCGCATCGGTGACTACGAGGCGTTCAAGGAGTACATGGCGGTCGTGTTCTCTCGAGTCGAAGGTTGGCTCGCCACGCTCGATCCCGCCGAGTTGTCACGCGTCGTGATCGCGCGTCCGTTCCCACCGCAGATCGCGAGCACCTTCAGCGCCCGCGTCGCCGGAGACGAGGGGATCATGGTTCTCGATGCGGTCGAGTGCTGGATCTACCAGCACGCACTTCGCCACATGGGCGAGATCGAACATGCCCGCGGCCTCGTCGGCCTGCACGGCATGACGAGCTAGCGGCGCGGCCCGCGGATCAGCGTTCCCGGCAGTTCGCCGGTGAAGGCGTCGTTGTCGACGATCTGGGTTCCCGACACGAACGTGGCGGCATAGCCGTGTGCGGTCTGCACGAGCCGTCGTCCGGAGGCGGGAAGGTCGTAGGCCATCCGTGGCATGTCGAAGCCGAGCGAATCGAAGTCGATCACGTTGATGTCGGCCTTCATGCCCGGCGCGATGAGCCCGCGGTCGTTCAGCCCGTGCAGCTCCGCGGTGTTGCGCGTCTGTCGATAGACGACGTGTTCGAGCGACAATTTCGGACCGCGAACGCGATCACGCGCCCAATGCGTGAGCATGAACGTCGGCATCCCGCCGTCGCAGATCGCCCCGCAGTGTGCGCCTGCGTCGCTCAGCCCGTTGCGCGTCTGGGGATGCTGCATGAGCTCGTAGGTCATCGACAGGTCGCCGTACATGTAGTTGAAGAACGGGGAGTAGATCATGCCCTTGCCGCCGTCAGACAGCATGTGGTCGACGATCAGCTTCATCGCCGGCACGTTGCGTGACTGCGAGAGCGCAAGCACGCTCTGCGACGGATCGGGCTCGTAGTCGATGTTGGCGTCGGTGATCAGGTACATGCGCTTGAGCGCCTTGGTCACGAGTCCTTCGTAGAACCTGTCCGTCGGGACCTCGTCGACGAATCGGGCGCGCCGGACGGGATCGAGGAGTGCGGCGACTCGCTCGGCGAATGGAAGGTGCATCACCTCGTGGTAGGCGGGGTGCGCGAGGAGCGGGTGGACGCTGCCCTCGAGGCACATGATGATGCCGATCGAGCGACCGGCGACCTGGGCGACGATGCGCTCGCCGTTGCGATGCGCCTCGTCGAGCAGTGCAAACGTCTTGCGCCACACCTCGCTTCCGTCGTCGAGCTGGTTCACGTTCACGCTCACCGTGGCGCCGGAGCGCCGGGCGAGTTCCTGCATCCACGGCCACTCCTCGACGGGTACGCGCGAATGTTCGGGGCTGAACTGGAAGATGCCATGGCCGACCCTGCGCATCGCATCCGCGATGCCGTACAGCTCGTCGGGTTCCGCGTGCGTTCCGGGGACGAGTTCGCCGCTCTTGCTGCGATGGAGCGAGGTACGCGAGGTGGAGAACCCGAGCGCACCCGCGCGCAACGCTTCCTCGGTCAGTCGGCTCATTGCGGCGATGTCGTCCGCCGTCGCCACCTCGTTCGCCGCCCCACGATCTCCCATCACGAATGCCCGCAGCGCACCGTGGGCGATCTGGGTCCCGAAGTCGATGACGTGCGAACCGCGGTCGAGTGCGTCGAGATATTCGGGGAACGACTCCCACTCCCAGGTGATGCCCTCGACCATCGCCGAGCCGGGGATGTCCTCGACCCCCTCCATCAATTCGATCAGCCATTCGTGTCGGTCGGGGAGGGCGGGGGCGAAGCCGACGCCACAGTTGCCCATGACGACCGTCGTCACGCCGTGCCAGCTCGACGGAGTGAACCACGGATCCCACGTCGCCTGAGCGTCGTAGTGCGTGTGCACGTCGACGAATCCAGGGGTGACGAGTCGACCCTGCGCGTCAAGCACTCGTGTGGCACTGGCGGTCGAGACCGAACCCGGTGCGCCGACCTCGGTGATCGTGTCACCGACGAAGGCGACGTCCGCGTGGCGCATCGGCGAGCCCGAGCCGTCGACGAGTGCGGCGTTCGTGATGACGATGCGGCGTTCGTCGGTCATGGGACGAATCTAGTTGCGGAACCTTCGTGTCAGACGAAGGTGTGGCGCATGGTGCCGACACCCTCGAGGGTCGTGACCACGACGTCCCCGGGCTTCAAGTAGCGCGGCGGCTTGTAGCCGTGTCCGACACCCGACGGGGAGCCCGTGTAGATGATGTCGCCCGGGTAGAGCTCACAGATCGTCGACAGATACGACACGATCTGGTCGATCGGAAAGATCATGTCGGTGATCACGGTGCTCTGGCGGGGTTCGCCGTTGACGCTGCAACCGATGCGCAGCGCGTTGCGTTCCTCGACGTGTGCCATGTCGGTGACCCACGGACCGATCGGGGAGAATCCGAGTCG
>CAYXIY010000021.1:0-15510 GCA_964465475.1 uncultured Acidimicrobium sp.
AGGTGGTCGTACTTGCCACTCTCCAGTTCCGCGACGAAGTCAGGCGTGGTCTGCGCCTCGGTGACGACGGCACCTTTGAACCGCCCGACCCGCGCCTCGAAGGCGTTGCGGCCGTCGAAGAACACGACGTCGTCGCGTTGCGCGACGAGTTCGTGGACCTCGTGTGGCGACAAGTGCGTTCCACCACCGACGATGCCGTTGTCGTCGACCTTGATCTCCTCCGGGCGGCCGAAGGTCACGATCTCTGGTCGCACCTTCACTTCGAGCCGCGGGAAGTCCTGGCCCGTGCCTTCGGACCACTTGAAGTCGATGTCCTTGAACGGGGCGAATTCGCGTGTCGTGCGGATGTATCTCTTGACCGACTTCAAGGGCCCACCGACGGTGCCGTTGATGCCGTGGGTGGAAATGAGGATGCGGCCGGTCAGACCCCACCGTTCACAGAGCTCGCGTTGCCAGAGCCGAATCGTCTCCGGGTCGGAGATCGGCGTGAACTTGTAGAAGAGGAGGATCTTTGGTTCGACGACCATGTCGTGGACGATCGTTTCCTCAGCGCGCGTAGGTGACGCCACCGTCGACGATGAGCGTGGAGCCGACGACGTAATCACCGGCTCGCGATGCGAGATAGATCGCTGCGCCCGCCATGTCCTCGGGCGTGCCGATACGGCCGGCGGGAATCATCGGGGCGATCGCGTCGCCGTGGTCGCGCGCGACCTTGTTCATCTCGCTCGCGAATGCGCCTGGCGCGATGGCGCTGACGATGATGTTGTCCTTCGCGAGCCGCAACGCCATGCGCTTGGTCATGTGGATGAGACCTGCCTTGCTGCCCGCATACGAATACGTCTCCATCTGGTTGATCGAGATGCCGTCGATCGACGCGATGTTGATCACTTTGGCCAGGTGACCGGACGATCCTGCTGCACGCAGCTGTGGCGCGAGGGCTTGGGTGAGGAAGAACGGCGTCTTCAAGTTCAAGTCGACGACCTTGTCCCAGCCGGACTCGGGGAACGTGTCGAACTCCGCACCCCATGCTGCTCCTGCGTTGTTCACCAGGATGTCGAGGGAGGACTCGCGCTCGGCGATCTGCGAGGCGAGCTTGGCCACCCCTTCCATCGTCGAGACGTCGCCGGGGAGCGAGATGCACTCGCCGAATTCGGAGAGTTCCTTCGCTGCCGCGTCGCACTGGGCCGCCTTGCGCGCCGTGATGTAGACGCGGGCGCATCCGTGTTCGAGAAAGCCCTGCACGATCATCGCGCCGATGCCACGGGAACCGCCGGTGACGAGAGCGACCCGTCCTGAGAGGGAGAAGATGTCTTTCATCCACGGAACACTACGGCGTGCGTTCGGAGTCGGGCGAGGCGTAGGGTTTGGGTATGCCTAGTGATGCGTTTCTCAAGGGAATGAATGCCGTGCACCGAGTGATCATGGCCGTGACGGGTGGCAAGGCCGGCTGGCAAGTCGGCGTGATGCCCGTGGTGGAGTTGACGACGGTCGGTCGCAAGTCGGGCGAAAAGCGAACGGTGCTGTTGACGTCGCCGATCCAGGAGGGCGACGACGTCGTGATCGTCGCGTCGCGAGGTGGAGACGACCATCACCCGGCGTGGTACTTGAACCTCGTCGCCAATCCGAAGGTGGAGGCCCGAGTCAAGGGCGGCCCGACTGTCGCGATGATTGCGCGCACGGCGACGCCGGAGGAGCGCACGCGCTGGTGGCCGAGCGTCGAGTCGGCCTACAAGGGATACCGCTCGTACCAGCAGCGCACGTCACGTGAGATTCCGCTGGTGGTGTTGTCTCCAGTTCGATAGGACCTCGCCCGAGAGGTGAGGGGTAGCGTGGCGGTATGCCAGCACCAGGAATGCATTCAGGGATCACGACCGACGACGCGATGAACCTGGCGATGTCCGCCAAGGCGGTCCCGCTGTACGAAGCAGTCAAGGCGTTCATCCGCGACGAGATCGACCCCGTCACCGAGAAGTTCTTCAAGCTTGGTGAGGGAAGGCCTGATCGCTGGCAATACGGCCCTGGGCAGCTCGAGTTGCTGGAGGGTCTGAAGTCCAAGGCGAAGGCGAAGGGCCTGTGGAACTTCTTCCTGCCGAATGCCGAGACCGGCGAGGGCTTGTCGAACCTCGACTACGCCTACATCGCCGCCGAACTCGGCAAGAACCCGATCGCATCCGAGTGCATGAACTGCAGTGCGCCTGACACCGGGAACATGGAGGTGCTGGAGCGCGTCGGCACGCCGGAACAGAAGGAGCGTTGGTTGAAGCCGCTCCTTGCGGGCGAGATCCGCTCTGCCTATGCGATGACCGAACCCGACGTCGCATCATCGGATGCAAAGAACCTCGAGTGTCGTGCGGTCTTGGACGGCGACGAATGGTTGATCAACGGCGAGAAGTACTACATCTCCGGCGCTGGTGATCCGCGCTGCAAGATCCTCATCTGCATGTTGATGACGAGCCCCGACGGCCCGCCACACCGCCGCCACTCACAGATCCTCGTGCCGATGGACACCCCTGGTGTGCAGATCCTCGGACCGATGGAGGTCTTCGGTGAGGACGACGCTCCGCACGGCCACATGCACCTGCGTTTCACCGACGTGCGAGTGCCGGCGTCGAACATGTTGCTCGGCGAAGGTCGCGGCTTCGAGATCTCCCAGGTTCGACTCGGACCGGGCCGCATCCACCACTGCATGCGCTCGATCGGAGCGGCCGAGCGGGCGCTCGAATTGATGATTCGACGCGGGCTGCACCGCGAGGCGTTCGGCAAGCCACTTGCGCGACTCGGCAAGAACACCGAGGTGATCGCCAAGGCCCGCATCGAGATCGAGGCGATGCGGCTGATGGTGTTGCGCGCCGCCAAGGCGATGGACACGATGGGCAACGCGGAGGCCCGCGTGTGGGTGAGCGCGGTCAAGGCGATGGTGCCCGAGCGCGTGTGCAAGATCATCGACGAGGCGATCCAGGTGTTCGGCGCCACGGGCGTCTCCCAGTGGACGCCACTTGCCCGGCTGTATGCGGGTCAGCGGACGTTGCGCCTGGCCGACGGCCCGGACGAAGTGCACTGGCACGTCGTCGGTCGCGCGGAGATCTCGCGCTACGAAGGTGAGCCGCCGATGCCGCAGTCGAGTGAGCGCGGCGGAATGTTCTCCGGCCCGAGCTGAGACTTATGGGCGAGTCGCGGGTGACTCGGTCTTGCGTGGGTCGGTGATGATCAGACCATCGAGCGTGTCGTCGATCGCCTTCATCAACTCTGGCTCGAGTTTCACGTTCGCGGCCTTCACGTTGTCGTCCAACTGATCGGGGCGCGTCGCGCCGACGATCGCAGAGGCGACGTTCTTGTTCTGCAGCACCCACGCGATGGCGAGCTGGGCCATCGTGAGACCGGCGTGGTCGGCGAGTGGTCGCAGCTGCTGGACGCGCTCGAGCACCGCGTCACTCATCCAACGAGAGATGAAGTTCTTGCCGCTCAATTCGTCCGTGGCACGTGATCCCGCCGGCGGTGGTTGACCGGGGAGGTACTTTCCGGTGAGCACGCCTTGGGCGATCGGCGACCAGACGATCTGCGAGAGCCCTTCGCGTTCGCAGGCCGGGACGACCTCTTCTTCGATCACGCGCCAGAGCATCGAGTACTGCGGCTGGTTCGAGATGAACGGCACGTTCATCTCACGTGCGAGTTTTGCGCCGCGGGTGATCTCGTCCGCACTCCATTCGGACACACCGATGTAGAGCGCCTTTCCCTGGCGCACGATGTCGGCGAAGGCGAGCATCGTCTCCTCGAGCGGAGTCTCCACGTCGAATCGGTGTGCTTGATAGAGGTCTACGTAGTCGAGCTGCAGTCGCTTCAACGAGGCGTCGATCGAATGCATGATGTGCTTGCGCGACAGGCCGCGATTGTTCGGGCCCGACCCGGTCGGCCAGAACACCTTGGTGAACACCTCGATGCTCTCGCGGCGGATTCCCGACAGCGCGCGACCGAGCACTTCTTCGGCCTTGGTTCCGGCGTAGACGTCTGCGGTGTCGTAGGTGGTGATTCCGAGATCGAGTGCACGCTTCACGCACGAGCGCGCGGCGTCCTCTTCGACCTGGCTGCCATGGGTGATCCAGTTGCCATAACTGATCGCCGAAACCTTGAGACCGCTTCTGCCGAGATAACGAAATTCCATGGCCCGACTCTATTGGGCGCCGACGCGCGCATCCCTACTGGCTGGCGACCGAAGGACGGACCGTCCAGCGATCGCGATGCCCGAGAGGACGAGGACGGCGATCGTGATGCTCGTGATGCTGAATGCGGCACGACGACCCAGATGCTCGTAGATCACACCGGCGAGCATCGCGGCGATTCCGCCGGTGAGGGTCTGCATGCCACCGAGGAGTCCCGATGCACCGGCCTGTCGCTCTTCGGGGACCGATTGCGAGACCGCGATACCCGTGCCCGTCACCGTGAACGCATCGAGTGCGGAATGCGTGAGGGCAACGGCGAGCAGCACGTACGGCGACTCGAGAGACGCGTAGAACAACATGTACACCGCGCCTGCGAGGAGACCGAACGCACTCACGCGGAACGGCCCGTGGCGTTCGGCGATCTTGCCACCGAGTGTGCCGAACAGGATCCAGGGCAAGCCGAAGAGCGACACACCCGCATTGCCGACCCAGCTGGAGGCACCCATGTCGTCCATCATCACGACCCACAGTGGGTCGAACACGCCGATCATCACGTAGAGCGCGAGGCCGATCAGGATCGCGCCGACGAGTGGTCGGATGCGCAACAGGTCGAAGGCGAACCGTTCGGTCGTCTGGTCCTCCGGCGGCGTCTCGGGGACGTTTGCCCGAGCGATGACGACGGATGCGACGAGGATCAGGGCGGCCATGATCAAGAAGGGTGCGGCCAGACCGAACGCATCGACCGTGAGGGCCGAGATCATCGGACCGAGCGCGAATCCACCGACTTCGATCGACACGCCGCGGCCGAGGTTGCGACCGACGTTGTCGCGGTCGCTCACGATGATGATGCGTCGGGTCGCCGGAATCGCGATGCCGGTGCCGATTCCCATCAGCGTTCGACCGAGGATGAATGCGGGAAGGTTGGTGCCGAATGCCATGCCGAGCGCGCCGACGACGTTGAGTGCGAATCCGATCGTGAGCATCTTGCGGGCGAGGCCTTTGTCGGCGAGTGGCGCGAGCGTGAGTTGCGCGATGAACGAAGTGAAGAAGCCGACTGCGACGATGAATCCGAGCCCGGTCTCCTGGATGCCGTATTTGTCCCGCCAGTCATCCAGCATCGTGAACATCACGCCGTAACCGGCGGCAAGTAGACCTACTGCGACTTGCAGAATGAGGACGAGTCGCCTTCTGTGCACCCCGCCACAATAGGTGTTGCGTCGCATAATGCGCCGTAGTGTGGAGTCATGGACGTCGCCGTCGTCGACTACCGTTCCGCAACTGCAGCGCGCGACTTCACCACGTCACTTCGAGACACCGGTTTTGCCGTGTTGGTCAACCATCCAATCGACTACTCGATGGTGCAGCGACTGCAACGCGAGTGGCTGGACTTCTTCCGTTCCGATCGCAAGTGGGACTTCCTGCCCGCCGAGGGCGGGCAGGACGGCTACCGACCGATGGAGGAGGCCGAGACCGCCGTCGGCTTCTCGAAGAAGGACATCAAGGAGTACTTCCACTGGTATCCGTGGGGTCGCCAACCCGAGGCGGAGTCGAAGGTGGCTCGCGAGATGTACGACGCGGGGTTCTCGCTCGCAGCCGAATTGCTGTCGTGGGTCGAGGAGTACACGCCAGCCGACATCGCCAAGCAATTCACGATGCCGTTGTCGCAGATGATCAACGGCACCCAGCGCACGCTGTTGCGCATCCTGCACTATCCACCGCTGCGCGGGGACGAGCCAGAGGGCTCGGTGCGAGCAGCCGCACACCAGGACATCAACATGATCACGGTGTTGCCCGCCTCCAACGAACCGGGTCTCCAGGTGCGCGACTTGTCGGGCAAGTGGCACGACGTGCCGTGCGATCCAGGCAGCGTGGCGATCAACGCCGGTGACATGCTCGATTACGCGACGGGCGGATTCTTTCCGAGCACGACGCACCAAGTGACGAATCCGACGGGTGAGGCGGCGACGCGCTCCCGCGTCTCGACGCCGCTCTTCCTACACCCGGCAGACGACGTCGTCGTGGCGAAGGGAACGACCGCCTTCGAGTTCCTTCGCGATCGCATCAAGCAGATCGCCGGAGTCGAGCTGCAAAAGACGACGTCGTGACGTTGCCGCGGCCGATCAACACCGGCTCGCTGATCGGCGGGCGATGGGTCGAGGCGAAGTCGACGATCGACGTCGTCAATCCGGCGACGGGCGGCGTGATCGCGACGGTGTCGAACGCATCCGTTGACGACTGTCTGGAGGCCGTTGGTGCCGCCGATCGTGCGCTCGCGTCATGGAGTGCGACCGCACCGCGAGTTCGTGGCGAGATCCTGCGGCGCGCATATGAGTTGATGATCGCCGAGCACGAGGCGCTCGCACAGGTGATCACGCTCGAAATGGGCAAGGTGATCACCGATGCTCGCGCCGAAGTGACGTATGCGGCCGAGTTCTTCCGCTGGTTCAGCGAGGAGGCGGTGCGCATCGACGGCGATTACCGACGCGCGCCTGGCGGAGCAAATTGGCTGCTCGTCACACGTCAACCAGTCGGTGTGTCCTTGCTCGCCACGCCGTGGAACTTCCCCGCCGCGATGGCGACCCGCAAGATCGGGCCCGCGCTTGCCGCTGGCTGCACCGTCGTGCTGAAGCCGGCACACGACACGCCACTCACGGCGTTGGCAATCGCCGACATCCTGATGCGCGCGGGAGTGCCCGACGGAGTCGTCAACGTCGTCGTCGCCGACCCGCCAGGCCCCGTCGTCGAAGCGATGCTCAACTCCGGGATCGTGAGAAAGTTGTCGTTCACTGGCTCGACCCGCGTCGGCTCCCTGCTCCTGCAGCAAGCAGCCACGAGAATCATCAACTGCAGCATGGAGCTCGGTGGCAACGCTCCGCTCATCGTGTGTGGCGATGCAGACGTCGACGTGGCCGTCGACGGCGCGATGCTCGCCAAGATGCGCAACGGTGGTGCAGCGTGCACCGCGGCCAACCGCTTCTACGTCCACTCATCCGTGATCGAGGAGTTCACGGCGAAGTTCGTCGCGAGGATGTCGTCGCTCGTCGTCGGGGACGGATTGTCGCCAACGACGACGCTCGGTCCGCTCGTGTCGAAAGCCCAACAGCAGCGCGTGGCAGAGCTTGTCGACGGCGCTGTTGCCCGTGGTGCGAAGGTGTTGTGCGGGGGATCGTCAGTGACAACACCGGCGTTCGGCTATCAGGCGACGGTGCTGGGTGGCGTCGACGCGAGCGATCCGATGCTCGCCGAGGAAATCTTCGGACCCGTCGCGCCGCTCGTCGAGTTCGACGACGAAGCGGAGATGCTGCAACTGGCCAACGACGTCGACCACGGCCTCGTGTCGTACGTGTTCACCAAGGACGTCGGCAAGGGCATGCGCCTGGCTGAGGCACTCGAGACCGGAATGGTGGGGTTGAACCGGGGGCTCGTGTCGGATCCGGCCGCTCCGTTCGGTGGCCTCAAGCAATCGGGACTCGGACGTGAGGGAGGCCACGACGGTCTGCTCGAGTTCCTCGAAACCAAGTACGTCGCAGGGAACTGGTAGTTCCGTCACGTTGCGAGCAGCCGCCGGCGGCTGGTTGACTTTTTTCCGTGTCGTCCGGTTCACGACAACTCGCGCAGCGTCTCCTGGGAAACGTCGGTGTCACCATCGACGGAACTGAACCCTGGAGTCTGAAGGTCCACGACGAACGTCTGTGGGATCGCGTCATCGCCCAGCGCCAACTCGGCTTCGGCGAGGCCTACATGGATGGTTGGTGGGACTGCGAGCAGATGGACGAGATGCTCACCCGCGTCATTGCCGGAGACGTGCTGAGGGAGATCAAGCCGTCGCTGCGCGTCGTCGCCCAGGTGTTGCGCAGCAACGTCGTCAACTTGCAGACCAAGGGACGTGCGGCGGCCAACGCCCGGCACCACTACGACATCGGCAACGACCTCTACGAGCGGATGTTGGATCCGCGGATGGTCTACTCGTGTGCGTATTGGCAGAACGCATCGACCTTGGACGAAGCCCAGGTGTCCAAGCTCGACCTGATCTGCCGCAAGCTGCAGCTCGAGTCTGGAATGACGGTGCTCGACATCGGATGCGGGTGGGGCGGATTCCTGCACTACGCGGCAGAGCGATACGGGATCCGTGGGGTGGGAATCACTCCCGCACCGCAGCAGGTAAGCGTGGCCAGCGGACGAACGAAGGACCTGCCGATCGAGATCAAGCAGGTCGACTATCGCGACGTGAGCGGAACCTTCGACCGGATCGTCAGCGTCGGGATGATGGAACACGTCGGACCGAAGAACCTGCGCGCGTTCTTCGACGTCTGCAACGAACGACTCGCACCAGGTGGAATGATGTTGCACCACCTCATCGGTGGCCTTGTGTCGAAGCAACACAGTGACCCGTTCTTCGATCGCTACATCTTCCCCGGTGGCGTCCTGCCGTCGATGGCGCAATTTGCACGGGCGAGTGAACCCGACTGGGTGATCGAGGACCTGCACAACTTCGGACCGGACTACGACCGAACGTTGATGGCCTGGTATTCGAACGTCGAGTCACGATGGAGCGAGATCCCGCAGTACGACGAGCGCTTCAGACGGATGTGGCGGTTCTATCTGCTGGGTTCCGCCGCCGGGTTCCGTTCACGGTCGTTGCAGTTGTGGCAGTTCGTGATGCGGCGCAAGGGAACCCTCCCGCGCTACACGCCTGTCCGCTAGTTCGACTCGGCCTCGCGGGCCACGGAGAGGGCCCAGGCGAAGAAGAGGAACTGGATCGGCAGGCGCCCGAGCGAGACGATCTGCTCGCTGAAGGCTCGGTCCCGCCAGTCCCAGGCCATGTAGAGGTTCGCGGGATAGACGGCGACGAACAGCCAGAACGCGGCGAGGGCGGCACGGCGTCGGGTGGACTGGCGCAGGATGCCGATGCCGATGACCACCTCGGCAACTCCACTTGCATAGGTCCAGAATCGCTCGCCGAAGGGTAAGGCTGGCGGCACGATGGCGTCGAAGAACGTCGGGTTGAGGAAGTGGGTGATGCCGGCGCCGAGGATGAAGAGTCCGAGCAGGGTGGCGCGACGCGATCGGGGTGCCGAAGTCATCGCCCCATCGTGCCATTCGAACGGGAGATGCGCACACGGTGCGAGGAGTTTCTGAAACAATGACGGGGAACCACTCGAGGAGGCCCAGTGACCGACAGCATTGACACGCGCACGAACTGGCTGGACACCGAGACCCTGAACGCCGTTCGTGGCCAGGTGCCGATCGTCTACGTCGACGCAGTTCCCGTGCGGGTCAACGACATGGGCGAAGTGACCCACGTCGGGATGCTCTTGCGCCAGGCCCCGGACGGGTCCATCAGCCGAACGGTCGTGTCGGGGCGAGTGCTGCTCGGGGAACGGATCCGTGAGGCGCTCCTTCGCCACCTGGAAAAGGACCTGGGTTCGCTTGCCTTGCCCCGGATTCCGCTCGAGCCAGCGCCGTTCACCGTCGTCGAGTATTTCCCAGACCCATCCATCACTGGATTCCACGACCCTCGCCACCATGCCGTGAGTCTCGCGTTCGTCGTCCCCGTCTCTGGCGACTGTCACCCGACGCAACAGGCGCTCGACCTCGGATGGTTCACCCCTGAGCAAGCGACGAGCGAACAGATGCGCAAGGAGATGACGGGTGGACATGACCGACTGATTCGTCTCGCACTCGCGAGCGTCGGTCGACTTCCGTAACACGAAATTTCGAGCACTATCCCGCGTCGTTGTGCGCGGAGTGAATATTGTTCAGTCATGCCCGAAGGCGACACCATCTATCGCACCGCAGTCGCCCTGCGCACGGCCTTGCTGGGCAAGAAGATGGTGGACTTCGAGGCCCCGCGTCTGACGGGTCTCAAGCCCCAGGTCGGACAGACGATCGAAGAAGTGCGCAGTCGAGGCAAGCATCTCGAGATCATCTGGGACGACGGCGTCGTGTTGCACACGCACATGCGCATGACGGGCTCGTGGCACCTGTATCGCATCGGTGAGCGGTGGCGCAAGCCCGAGCATCGTGCGCGCGTGGTGCTCGCCGTCGAGGACTGGGTCGCAGTGTGTTTCTCCGCTCCCGTCGTCGAGACCTATCGCGACTTCGATCCCCGTCGACATCCGATCCTCGGTCGTCTCGGACCGGATCTCTGTCGCGTGGATGCGGACCTCGAAGAGTGCGTCGATCGCATGATGAACTACGAGGAGCCCGACATGACGGTGGCCGAGGTCTTGCTCGACCAGCGCGTGATGTGCGGTGTCGGGAACGTCTATCGCTGTGAGATCCTGTGGTCGTGCGAGATTTCGCCGTGGGCGCCGATCGCATCCTTGAAGCGCGCCGAGTGTCGCGAGATCGTGCAGCTCGCTGCGGAGTTGTTGCAAGCGAACTTGCACCATGCACAGCGTGTGACCGCCCCGGAGATTCCCGGAGGGCTCGCCGTCTACGGGCGACAGGGCAAGAGCTGTCACCGATGCCATGACACGATCAAGGTGACGCACCACGGAGAGGCGCATCGCGTGTTGTATTGGTGCCCCGGATGCCAGACGATGCACGAGCCGATGATGCGGCCGAATTTCACCCCGCTCTACATCGAGCGTGACGCAACGCGTGGCGACACGCACCCCGCCGCAGTGCAGTTCTCGGTCGACGACGAAGACCGTCGCGTCTCGGGTTACTAGTCCGCGACCCGACCCATCACGTTGTCGACGGCGATGATGATCGCAACCCGATTGTCGCGCTGCTTTGGTTCGCGATATCGCTGCGCGTAACCCTCGACCGCCTTGCGCACTTCATCGGGGTCGTCGTCCAACGTCACGAGACGAGCCTCGCCTTCCAGCGTGATCCAACGTCCGCCGTCCACTTGTGACACCGCGGCCCGACATCCGCGCTGGGCGTTGATGGCCTTCTGCGAAGGAAAGAACGTGATCACGCGCACGACGTTTGCGTCAGCGTCGTAACTGAAGCCGACCGGCACGACGTGTGGTGAGCCGTCGGCACGCAACGTGGTGAGTGTCGCCAGGTGTCGCTCGCGCACGAAGCCGAGCATCGCAGGGCTGAGTGGATCCATCGTCGATCAGGCGGCGATCGCCCGCATGACGTCCACCTTGGTCGCCCGACGCGCCGGATAGATGGAGGCCAACACCCCGATGAAGAAGGACAACACGAGGATCACGATCGTGCCGGTCACGGGCAGGCGGAATGCAGACAGACCACCGTCGGCGAGAACCCCGATGAGCACTGCTCCCATCACGATGCCCAGCAGGACGCCGACGACCGCGCCATAGAGCGAGGTGATCACGCTCTCCCAGCGCACCGTCGTGCGCACCTGAGAGCGAGTCATGCCGACCGCGCGCAACAGGCCGATCTCGCGCGTGCGCTCGAACACCGAGAGGAGGAGGGTGATGACGATGCCGACCACCGCGATGAAGATCGACAAGGTGAGGAGTCCATAGATAAGACCGAGGATCTGGTTGACCTGTGCCGCTTGGGCGTCGATGAAGTCCTCGCGTGATTGCAGTTTGCCGATACCGAGCTTGGTGGTGACGGAGCCGACCGAGGCTTCGAGCGCCTCGTCGGTCACACCCGGGGCCTTCACGATGTAGACGTAGTTGTTGAACAGCGGCGTGGAGGTGTCCGCAAAGAGGTCGCGGTTCACGACGTAGTTGCCGAACGTCCCCTCGCCATCGAAGATCCCTTCGACCCTCGCGTTCACGACGTCGCCGTCAAGCAAGGTGATGGGAAGCATCGATCCGACGGAGAGGGCCTTGTTCGTCGCGACCGTCTGCGACACGAGCACACCGGTCGTGCTCAGCGCCGCTTGTCGACCCTCCACCATCGTGAAGTCGTACAGCCCGCCGGTCGTCGCCGGATCGATGACGACGGCGAATCGGGTGTCGTCTCCGAACTTCACGGAGACGAAGCCGATGCCCGTGGCCTGCGCGACCTCGGGGAGCTCGGCGATCTGGTCGGTGACGGTCAGCGGGATTCCTCCGAAGCCCTGGTTGTCGACGCTGAGAGCGAAGTCGCCACGGAACGACGAACCGATGGTGTCGCGAATCTCGGCACGCAGGCTGGCGGCGAACGCGGTGAATGCGGTGACGAGCGCGACGCCGATCAGCACCGGTGCGGCGGTGCGGGCGGTGCGCTTCGGGTTGCGCGCGGCGTTCTGGCGAGCCATCGATCCGGTGACGCCACGCCACGCCTCGATCGGCCGACCGAGTCCGAGTGCCACCGGTTTGGCGATCGCGGGTCCGATGATGATCACGCCGGCAAACACGAGCAAGATTCCGAAGCCGAGGTAGTTGTTCGATCCGCCGAGTGCCGTGGCGGTGATTCCGAGTGCGCCGAGGGCCGACACCACGATGCCGATGATGATGCGACGAACGCGCTTGTCGACGACTTCGAGTGCCGTGTCGCGCAGAGCGGCGAGCGGTGGGACGCGGCCGGCGCGCAGGGCGGGGAAGATCGCTGACAACAGTGTGACGATCGTGCCGACGATGACGGTGATGAGGAAGGTGCTGACGTTCACGCTCAGCCCCTTGGTCGGGATCTCGACACCGAAGGCGTTGAGCAGTGCGCTCAGCGCCTGGGAGAGCCCGATGCCCGAGACAAAGCCGAGGAGCGAACCGATCACGCCGATCACTCCCGCCTCGACGAACATGCTCGTGGAAACCTGTCGGCGACTTGCGCCGATCGCGCGCAGGAGCGCGTTCTCACGGAGTCGTTGGGCGATCGTGATCGAGAACACGTTGTAGATGACGAAGCAGCCGATGCCGAGCGCGATCAGCGAGAACGCGGTGAGGAAGATGGTGAGGAAGCTGAGCACCTGACCGATCTGGTCCTGGGTCTCCTTGGTGATCTGCGCTCCGGTCAGGGTCTCCAACTTGAGCGACGGATCGAACGACGACGTGATGCGTTGGGCAAGTTCTTCGTCGGAGAGCGATCCGTCGCCCTTGACGAGGAACGCATCGACGTAGCCCTCGCGCAGCAGGAACTCCGATGCGGTCGGTTGGTCGAACAGCGCGAACGTCGCGCCACCTGGGGAGCTCACGTCGCCGTAGTTGGCGATGCCGACGAGGGTGAAGGTCCGGCTGCCTTTTTGTGCGGTCACGCGCACGCGGTCACCGATGACGTAGTCGGCGTTCTTCGCCGTCGCCGCATCCATCACCATTTCGGTCGGACCGACGGGGAGCCGTCCGTCTTCGATCGTCCACAGTCCGGCCAACGACTTGGTCGCAATGCCGCCGAAGGTCGGTGGTCCGTTGTCGGATCCCATCGGCGTTCCGTCCTTGGCGATGATGCGGGCGAAGGCCTGGATGTCACCGGTGGCGTCTTCGACGCCGTCGACTCCGAGCACGGTCTCGAGCGCGGCGATCGGCGTCTGCGCGCGTTGCTCTCCGCCGAAACCCACCTCGACGAACTGCGACGACCGCACGTAGGCGTCCACGTCGCGGAACACGTCGGCGAACAGGCGGTCGAACGTCTTGTTCAAGGTGTCGGAAAAGATCAGCGTGCCTGACAGGAAGCCCGTGCCGAGGATGATGGCGAGCGAAGTCAGCACGAGTCGACCCTTGCGGGCGAGCGTCATGCGAAACGCGAGGGACAGCATCGACTACTCCCCGAGGTGCTTCAGATAGTCGAGAACCTTCTCCGGCGTCGGCTGCGTCATCTCACCGGCGAGCTTGCCGTCCTTCAGGAACACGATGCGATCCGCATAACTTGCGGCGACTGCGTCGTGCGTGACCATCACGATCGTCTGGCCGAGGTCGCTGACCGCCCGACGCATGAAGCCCAGCACCTCGCCGCCGGTGCGTGAGTCGAGGTTGCCCGTCGGTTCGTCGGCGAAGATGATCGCGGGCTTGCTCGCAAGCGCACGGGCGACGGCCACGCGCTGTTGCTGACCACCCGACAACTCGCTCGGGCGATGGTCGAGTCGGTCACGCAGTCCGATCGTGTCGATGACCGAGTCGATCCAGGTCGAGTCGCCCTTGTCACCACCGAGCGAGAGTGGCAGCACGATGTTCTCGTATGCGCTCAACGTCGGGATCAGGTTGAAGGCCTGGAAGACGAACCCGATCTGGCGCCGGCGAAGCATCGTGAGGTCCTTGTCCGACAACCCGCTGAGCGTCGTGTCCCCGATCGCCACGTCACCTTCGGTGAGCGAGTCGAGTCCCGCCATGCAGTGCATGAGGGTTGATTTGCCGGAACCGCTCGGTCCCATGATGGCGGTGAACTTCCCGCGCTCGAACGCGACGGTGATGCCGTCGAGTGCGCGGACCTCGCTATCGCCGCTTCCGTAGACCTTCAGTGCGTTGTTTGCAGACGCGGCTGCGCCAGTCGAAACCATGGTGGGGGTAGTCATGTTCCACAGTCTACGAACGACCCGGCAATGCCGTGTCGTTCGTAGACGTGAACGACGCGTGAACTACTTGGGTTGTGGAACGACTCGCAAGTACGGCTTTACCGTCTTCCAGCCGGCGGGGAAGAGGGCCTTCGCTTCGTCGTCGGACACTGCTGCACCGATGATGACGTCCTCTCCTTGTTCCCAGTTCGCCGGCGTGGCGACCTTGTGCTTGGCGGTGAGCTGCAACGAGTCGATCACGCGCAGGATCTCGTCGAAGTTGCGGCCCGTCGACGCGGGATAGGTGATCGACAGCTTGACCTTCTTGTCCGGTCCGATGACGAACACGCTGCGCACCGTGAGGGTGTCGTTCGCGTTCGGGTGGATCATGTCGTAGAGGTTGCTCACCGAGCGGTCCGGGTCGCCGATCATCGGGAAGTTGACCGGCGTTCCCTGGGTCTCGCCGATGTCGCCCTCCCACTTGTGATGTGACTCGACGCTGTCGACCGACAACCCGATCACCTTCACGTTGCGCTTGTCGAACTCTGGCTTGATGCGTGCGACGTACCCGAGTTCGGTCGTGCACACCGGAGTGAAGTCCTTCGGGTGGCTGAAAAGCACGCCCCACGAATCGCCGAGCCACTCGTGGAAGTGGATCTGGCCTTGGGTGGTGTCGGCGGTGAAGTCGGGTGCGGTGTCTCCGAGACGAACGGGCATGGCTACTCCTTTGGTGGGGTATTCGCTGGGGCCGTCACCCTACCCGAAACCCGACCAAACTTGTCAACTTTTGTTCAGGTCGACGCCGAAGGCCCGCTGAAAGCCGTCGAAATAGGACGCATCGTCCCCCGAGTCGCCGAGGGCGACCCAGTCCTCGTCGGTCATCGAACGACGGCCCGCGGTGATCGACTCGCCTCCCCAGGAGCAGGGATAGCGAAGCGTCGGTGAGTCGGTCGAGATGGCGTGTTCGATCACTCGCGCGACCTCGTCGGCGGGCGAGGCGTTCGCAATCCCCGC
>CAYXIY010000022.1:0-15462 GCA_964465475.1 uncultured Acidimicrobium sp.
TGATGCGCATGCCGATCTTCACGTGGATGCAGCTCGTCGTGCAGTTCCTTCTCGTGTTCGCCGTGCCGGTGATCACCGTGGCGCTGTTCCTGCTCTCCTTCCAGCGCAACTTCGGTGCGACGTTCTTCGACGTCGAGGCCGGGGCGGATCCACTCCTGTGGCAGCACTTGTTCTGGATCTTCGGTCACCCCGAGGTGTACATCCTCATCCTGCCGAGCTTCGGCGTGATCTCAGAAGTGTTGCCGGTGTTCTCGCGTAAGCCGCTGTTCGGATATCCATTCGTCGTCTTCTCTGGTGCGGCAATCGGTTTCGTCGGTTGGGGAGTGTGGGCCCACCACATGTTTGCTTCCGGCCTTGGACCCGTGTCCGTCGCGGTGTTCTCGGTGGCGACGATGGCGATCGCCGTGCCGACCGGCGTGAAGATCGTCAACTGGACGATGACACTGTGGGGCGGAAAGCTCGTGTTCACGGTGGCGATGAAGTTCGCGGTCGCCTTGATCGTGTTGTTCACGATCGGCGGTCTCTCCGGCGTGACCCACTCGGTCGCACCGTCCGACACTCAGCAGACCGATACGTACTACATCGTGGCCCACTTCCACTATGTGCTCTTCGGTGGAGCGATCTTCGGATTGTTCTCCGGCTTCTACTACTGGTGGCCGAAGGTGTTCGGAAAGTTGCTCAGTGAAAAGATCGGAAACTGGAACTTCTGGTTGATGACGATCGGCATGAACATGACGTTCGGGCCGATGCACATTCTCGGCCTGCAGGGTCAGCCGCGCCGTATGTATCAGTGGACCGAGGCGCGTGCAGGTGAGGGTTTCTTCAATCTCGGATTTTGGAACACGGTTGCGTCGATTGGATCGTTGATCCTGTCACTTGGTGTGCTGATGTTCCTCATCAACGTCGTCGTCACCACCCGTAAGGGCCAGGTTGCGCCACTCGATCCATGGAATGCGCGCAGCCTCGAGTGGATGACGTCGAATCCGCCGAAGGAACACAACTTCGACAGCATCCCGACCGTGTCGCACCTGGACGAGTTCTTCCACCGCAAGTACAAGGAGAACGACAAGGGCGAGATGGTGCAGGTCGCAACGGCAGAAGAGATCGTCGCGGAACTCGAGAAGAACGCCGACGCCCATATCCACATGCCGTCGCCGTCCTATTGGCCGATCGTGCTCGCCCTCGGCCTGCCCGTGACCGCATTCGGCGTGATCTACTCCATCCCGATCGCGGTCGTCGGTGGACTCATCATCCTGCTCGGCATGTACGGATGGGCAATGGAGCCGTCAACGGCACCCGACGACGACGTCGATCCACCGGCAAGCACCTCGAAGGAAGTCGCCCATGTCGGCTGATACCGCTGCCCACCACACGTCGACTGGTCTGTCCAACGTCAAGTTGGGCATGTGGCTGTTCCTTGGTTCCGAATGTCTCCTCTTCGGCGGCCTGATCTCGACCTACATGCTCTATCGCGGTCGCGTCGGCACCGGTCCGACGCCGTCGCAGGTCTTCGACATTCCATTCACCTCCGTGAGCAGTTTCGTGCTGCTGATGAGCTCGTTGACGATGGTGCTCGCCGTCTCGGCGGCGCACAAGAACGACGACCGGAGCATGCTCTTGTGGCTCACGGTCACGGGACTGCTCGGCGCGACCTTCGTCGGTGGCCAGGTGTATGAATTCACCGCCTTCTACAACGAAGGCATGGGCTTCACGACGAGCCTGTTTTCCTCCAGCTTCTTCGTCCTGACGGGTTTCCACGGTGTGCACGTCACGGTGGGCATCATCATGCTGATGTCGCTCGTGGGCATCCTGAAGCGCAGCAAGGTGCCCGGCAGCAAGGCCGAGACCGTCGAGATGATCGGTCTGTACTGGCACTTCGTCGACATCGTCTGGATCATCATCTTCACCCTCGTCTACCTGATCCCGGCATGACCATGGAACACGACACCACCGCCGCCACCGCCACGCACGACGCCGAACACGGCATGTCGAATGCGGGTTACGTCCGCATTGCGCTGATCCTCGCTGCAATTACCGCCCTCGAGGTGTCGACGTACTACGTCGACTTCGGGCCGTTCTTCATGCCGTCCTTGATGATCATGATGGTCATCAAGTTCTTGATGGTCGTGAGCTACTTCATGCACCTCAAGTTCGACAACCGACTGTTCTCGTGGTTGTTCTATGCCGGCCTGATTTTGGCGATCACCGTCTACGTCATCGCCCTCTCGACGTTCAAGTTCTTCGTCGCCTAGTCGTCGTCCACAGGTGATCCCCGTGTTCGCCGAAGCCGCCAACCTGGACCTCAGCCCCTGGCGTTTCCAATCACATGTCGAAGTGTGGGTGCTGCTGGCCGTCGTCGTGTCGAGCTACGTCTATGCGATTCGTGTGCTTGGGCCACGCGTCGTGCGCAACGGGGACATCGTCACCCGCCGCCAGGTGTATGCCTTCATGGGTGCAGCTGCGCTGTTGTGGGCGGGGTCCGACTGGCCGATCCACGACATTGCAGAGGAGTACCTCTACTCGGTCCACATGTTCCAGCACATGGTCCTGTCGTATTTCGTTCCGCCGCTCGTGCTGTTGTCGATTCCGCGCTGGCTCTATGACGTGACGATCGAACGTAGTAGTGCCGGCAGGCTGGTGCGATTCTTGACCCGACCCGTCGTCGCGGGCTTTGCGTTCAACGTGATGGTGATGATCACCCACATTCCAGCGCTCGTCAATCAGAGCGTTTCAAACGGTCCGTTGCATTATTCCTTGCATGTGCTCGTCATCGTGACCGCGTTGTTGATGTGGAGCCCGATCTGCGGTCCGATCACGGAACGCCGTCTTGGTCATGGCGGCCAGATGATCTATCTGTTCCTGATGTCGGTCGTTCCGACGGTGCCCGCTGCGTGGCTCACGTTTGCAGAAGGCGTGGTCTACAAGCACTACGACATCCCGGTGCGAGTGTGGGGACTCTCGGTGACTACCGATCAGCAGCTTGCTGGGGCGGTCATGAAGACCGGTGGGAGCATCTTCCTCTGGTCGATCGTGGTGTTCCTCTTCTTTCGCCGGTTCATCGGGCGTTTCTCAAGTGAACAGAGCTATCGACGCACGGAAGAGCCCCTCACATTTGAAGCAGTGCGCGCGGAATTCGATCGAGTCCCTGCGGCGCGCGAGCCTGATTAGCCGTTCGCTGACCAGCGAAACGCTCGGGCTGCTGCCAGTGGGGCGATGACCGCCCACCCTGCGAGCGTCAGCCATGTGAGTGCCGGCGCGGCGTCGCCTCGGGCGTGGAGCCGGATGACGTCGGCGAGGCAGCGTGCGGGTAACCATTTCGAGACCGAATCGACGACGCCGGGCATCGAGCCAGAGTCGATGATCATGCCGCTTGTCAGGAGCAACACCAGGTAGAGCCCGTTTTGCGCGGCGAGATTCACTTCGGCCCGGAGGCGTCCTGCGAGGAAGAGTCCAATGCCGGAAAACGCGAGAGTTCCTCCGACGACTCCGGCGACGACGGCCGCGAGACCGGACACATCTGCGCGCCACCCCATTGCCACGCCAACGACGAAGATCAGGGCGATTTGAAGGACTTCCACGATGGCGATTGCAAGTGACTTCGCGACGATCAATCGAGAGGCGCCGAGCGGCGTGAGTCCGAGTCGTGTGAACACGCCGTAGGAACGTTGAAAGCCGGTGGAGATGCCGAGGCTGACCATCGACGTCGACATCACGGCGACTGCGATGATTCCGGGCACGAGGAAGTCGATTGGAGTGCCGTCTCCGGTGGGAAGTACGTCCACCGATCCGAAGAAGACGAGGAGGAAGACGGGGATGCCGAGGATAAGGAGCAACTGCTCGCCGTTGCGCAACAAGATCCGTAGTTCCGTGCGAAGTTGGACGAGGACGAGGTTCATCGTTGATCTTCGCTCACGATCCTGCGATAGAGGGCTTGCACGCCACTCGTGACGCGGAGGTCGCGCACTTCGAAGCCCTGATTGCGCACTGCATCGACGAGTGCGGGGACCGCTCCAGAAGTGGAGTCGACGACGATCTCACCGTTGCGTTCGTATGGTGTGGTCTTCGTCGTGACACCCAACGAGTGAAGGTCGAGCAGTCGATCGGCACGAAAGCGGACTTCGACCATGTCGTCCCTGGTGCTGTCAAGCGATCGGTCTGCCACGAGACGTCCGCGGTTGAGGATGAGGACTCGAGACGCGTACGAATCGATCTCCGCGACGTCGTGCGTGGAGATCAAGACGGCACAACCCGTCTCCGCGAGCCGACGAACGATCCTCGAGATGGCGTCGCGACCCTCGAGATCGACGCCACTCGTCGGCTCATCCAGGAACGCAACTTCCGGCTTGGCGCAGAGTGCGAGTGCGAGCGAGAGCCGTTGTCGCTCGCCACCCGACAGCGTCCGCCACGTGGCCTTGCGGCGGTGCTCTAGGCCGACCGTCGTGACGAGCTCGTCGGGGTTGACGCCCCGCTGATAGAGGGCGCAGTAGTCGGCAACGGTCTCGGCGACTCGAGCAGCCGGGTAGACCCCGCCACTTTGCAGCATCGCACCAACTCGGGCCGAAACGTCCCGTTTCTGGTTGACGGGATCGGCACCAAGCACGCGGATCGACCCAGCGACGATCGGTCGTAACCCCTCGCATGCCTCCATGAGTGACGTCTTGCCTGCGCCGTTGGGTCCGAGAAGGGCGGTCACCGTTCCTGACTCGAGCGAGAACGACACGTCGTCGACAGCCGTCGTGGAGCCGTAGCGCAGCGACACGCCATCAACGACAACTGCCCCGGGGGAATTCAACACATCTCTACAGTAGGCATCCGAGCGCTGAGCGCACCGAACCATACCGCTAGCCTGAAAGTCCTGTGATCGACGTTCGACAGTTACGAAATGACCCCGAAGGCATTCGGGACCTCATGGCAAGGCGAAACAAGCCAGACCTGTTGGACGAGATCGACCATGCACTTCGGCTCGACGTGCGACTCCGCGACATCACGGCAGAGCGGGACGGTATCCGCGCCAAGGTGAACGAGCTATCGAAGAACGTTGGGGCCCTGCGCAAGGCTGGAGAGACGACTGCGGCCGAGAAGGTCATGGCCGAGAGCAGGGAACTGGGGGATCGCGAAGTCGCGCTGGCGAGCGAGTATGACAGTGTCAGCGCCGCGCTGCGTGACGTGCTGCTTCGCTTGCCGAACGTCCCGCATCCGGACGTCGTTCGTGGACTCGGTGATTCCGAAAACCCGGTCATCAAGGGACCACTCAACATGCCGGCTTCCTTCGAAGACCATCACCGTGTTCCGCACTGGGAGACGGCCACTGCGCTCGGCATCCTCGACAACGAACGTGCGGTCAAGATCAGCGGCGCGATGTTCACCATGCAGCGGGGAGCCGGAGCAACACTCGCGCGAGCGCTGTGTCAGTACGCCCTCGACATGAACGCAGATGCGTTCGAGGAAATTCGCCCGCCATCTCTCGTCACGACGGCGACGCTCACGGCGACAGGCCAACTTCCGAAGTTCGCCGATGACGCATACTCGATTGAGCGTGACGACTTGTGGTGCATTCCGACTGCAGAGTCCTCCCTCACATCGATCCACGCTGGTGAGGTCCTCGCTGAAGAGTCACTTCCCGTCCGCTACATGGCGCACACCTCGTGCTATCGACGTGAGGCTGGTTCGGCAGGTCGCGACACCCGCGGCATGTTGCGCGCACACGAGTTCGACAAGGTGGAGATTCTCTCCGTCTCAACTCCTGAGCAAGCCCCGGCGATGCTGGATGAACTCCTGGCCCGAGTTGAACGGGCAATCGCGGGGCTCGATTTGCCCTATCGGATCATCGAGATCTGCACGGGGGACATGGGGCAGAGCCATCATCGGAGCTTCGACGTAGAGGTCTACGCCCCGGGATGCGACACATGGCTCGAAGTCAGTTCGGTCTCGTGGTTCAGCGACTATCAAGCACGTCGCGCCGACATTCGCTTCAAGCGAACGGGTCAGAAGGGCACGGAGATCGCCCACACCTTGAACGCCTCTGCCCTTGCCGTTCCGCGCGTGTGGGCAGCGATCATGGAGAACTTCCGTCGACCAGACGGTTCCGTGGACGTTCCGCAGGCGCTCCTTCCATACATGCGCGGCATCACCAGAATCACCAAGTAGGCACGAACGTGTCGTTGCGTGATCGACGAGTCCAATACGAGACGGCGGGCCTTGACCGTGGAGACCTGAGCGACGACCCGATCGAGCAATGGCACCGCTGGTACGACCAGGCAAGTGAGGCTGGCGTGAGCGAACCTCACGCGATGACGATTTCGACAGTCGACGAAAACGGAGCCCCGGATTCCCGCGTCGTCCTGGCCCGCGACGTCTCGTCGAACGGAATCGTGTTCTTCACCAACTACGCGAGCACCAAGAGTCGGCACCTCCAGCAGAACCCGGCCATTTCGTCGGTGTTTGCGTGGCTCGACTTGCATCGTCAGGTGCGCGTGCGGGGTCGGGTCGAGCGCGTGTCTGCCGCCGAAAGTGACGCCTATTTTGCGTCCAGGCCACGTGAGTCGCAGATCGGCGCATGGGCAAGCCCACAGTCGGAGACCATCGCCGACAGGTCGGTTCTCGACGACGCGATTGCACGGATCACCGAGCGCTTTCGTGACGTACCCGTGCCACGACCGGAAGACTGGGGTGGTTGGAGGATCGTTCCGGTCGAATTCGAGTTCTGGCAGGGTCGGCCAAGCCGGTTGCACGACAGATTCAGGTATTCCCGTCGAGACGGGACCTGGTCGATCGGACGCCTAGCGCCCTGACACCCACTCGGCGATGCTCGTAGACAGTGCATCGACGAGGTGTCGTGTGTGCGGCACGAGTTCTTGTTCGTCCCAGTCCCACCACAGCGGACTTTGTCCCCTCACGCGCGGTGGCAGTTCGATCTGAACGCCGTCATTCTTGACGAGGTTGACGGGATTCTTCGGGTGCTGCCCGGCAAGGTCCGTCGGAATCCTCTCCAGGTCAGCGCAAATGTCGTATGCCGGGAGAGCGGTGGAGAGATGGCCGCCAATGTGTTCGGCGAGCTGGCGGTTTCGGCCCCCGAGGAGGATGCTCGTGAAGAATCCTTTGCGGCCGTATCCGTGGAGCGTGACGACGGTGTCGACGTGAGCCAGGAACGACCGTAGCGACGGCGACTGATCGGGGTCGATGTGGTGCGACGGAATGTGCCACTTCAGGTCGGCGGGCTGATGGATGCCGTAGTACGACGACTGAGTTTGCTCGGCGACGAGCCTGCCGATGACGTCCGTGAACTCCTCGAGGCCTCCGCCGTGGTACGCCATGATCCCGAACGAGCCGCGAAGCTCACACACCTCGTCTACTTCTGGATGCTCGAGCAACTCCCTGAGCGTCATCGTTTGGAGTTGAGTGTCGTGTGGCGTCGTGTCGCGATGACTGCGGTTGCGACGACGGCGATGAGGATGATGAACAGTGTGCGCGAACCGACGTCTTGCAGGGCCGTGGCAAGACGCGACTGCATGCTTTCGATCTTGGACCCGAGAGGTCCGAGTGACGAACGTTCGGTGATCGCCACATACCAGTACCAACTGAGATAGGCACCAGTAGCGATCATGAACAGTGCCGACAGTGTGTTCACGACGGGTAGAACGCGACGAAGTGACGTGAGGAGACCTTGGCGAGCAACGGCGAGCGTGACCGTGAGGGCGGTGACGAGGAGTGACATTCCGAGACCGTACAGAACGACACTGACCACCCCTGATGCGACTCCGTGAACCGAGAACGATCCGAACACTGCAGTCGTGAGGAATCCGATCGTGCACCCGATTGAGGCCACCGCATAGACGACCCCGTACAGGAACATCGACAGCCAGGTGCGGTCCACGGAGGACGCTCCACGTGGACTGAAGAGTCGAGGCTTCCAACCGCCGAGCATCCGAATACCAACGGCGATGATGGCGACTCCGATGACCAATGCCGCATACTTTGCGTTCTGTTCGATCCACTGGGTGAAGAGTCGCGAGACGACCCCGACGACCACGAAGACGGCGAGGAATCCGCACGAGACGCTCAACCCAACTCGAAGTGCATCTCGAACAGGTGCGTCACGTCCCGTCGTGCCCGGCTCGACACCCAGAAAATAGAGGAGGTAGTTCGGCAGGAGTGCGAATCCGCACGGATTGACCGCGGCAAGCACGCCGAGCATGAAGCTGTACGCAAAGCTTCCTTCGAGTTGCACGATCAGAGGCTAAACCATTCGCGCAAACGCTCGTCGAGCGTTGCTGCAGTGATTTCACCTGCAACCTGCCCGACGATGACGCCAGTTGGGTCGACGAACAACGTGACGGGGGCCGTGGCCACGCCCAATGCTCGTGCCAGGGATCCGTTGACGTCAAAGACGAGGTCATAGGTGACGCCGTAGCGATTTGCAAACTCACGGGCGATCTCCATCGAGTCATTCATGTTCACACCGATGAACTTCACTGCACCAGCTCGCTTCGCCGCCGACTCGGCAAGCACCGGCATCTCTCGCCTGCACGGCTCGCACGTCGAGTACCAGAAGTTAATGACGAGTGGCCTTCCGGTGAATGAGCGGATGGAGACGGATTGACTGGATTCGTCAGTCACCGAGATGTCAGGAAGTTCGATACCGACCACGTCCTCGTTGGTCGACAACTGCGGGTAAGGGACCTCACCTGGTGTCGTGAGCCGCGCATCGACCGGTGGGGTTGACTGGCGGCTTGCCAACCAACCACCCACAGCACTCACGACGACGACGATGACCAGCGCTGCCCGAAAGTGACGTCTCACGAACTGCAGCGCTGGCACGTCCTCAGGCTACCGAGAGCACCTTGTCCCGCTTCTTCAGCGACCCGACACGCAGGTGCAACGGAATCGGAACTTCTTCCACGACTGTGACGGCAGTGTTGCGTGTCACTGGTCGCCCGCGAGGTCGCTTGGTCTGGCAGATTCGACCTTCCTCGAGGAGCTCTCCGCCCCAGACACCCCAGGGCTCCGCACGTTCGAGCGCTGCCGACAGACACGACTCACGCGTCGAACACTTCGCACAGATCGCCTTTGCGCGTTGCACGTCGACGTATTCCTCGGAGAAGAACAAGTACGACAAGGTGCCATTGCCGTCGCTGCAACGCAGCGGGGAGAGCACGAGTTCTTCGTGCGTGGCTTCGATGGTGTTCGTCATGGTGGTTCCTTTCGTGTTGTCTGGATTGGCTTCACGTCGGAGATCGCTCGTGGGGGGAAATGAAAAAGGCCGCTGGGTTCTCCCAGCGGCCTCTCGGCGATCTCCGACGTGAAATCTGTTTACGTCGTGAGCCCCAAGAGGCCTGGTCGGGGGCGCTTCGTAAAGCCCTGGTAATACTTTGCAAACATCACCATTGCCGCGCGCCACGCGCCAGCGGTGGTGTTGGCACGCGCGTCAGCACCTGCGGTGCCGACTACTGGGGTGCCGTTTGCGAACAACATGGGACTCTCAGGAAAGCAGCGATCGGTCGGGATTGCAAGCGAATTACCGAGAATCCGTCGGGGCCCTTGTCTGGCTAGGGTTTGAGCCCATGTGGCAGCCGAGCGAGCCCGTGAGTCGGCCGCGGGTCGGTCGCCAATTTTCTACCGCTCGGCGGGTCCGCCTCGGCGACGTGACGCCGAAGGGGCGTCTCCGGCTGGACGCGACCGCCCGGTACCTCCAGGACGTGGCCAACGACGACGCCGTCGACGGAAACTACAGCGACGTCCACGGCTGGGTGGTGCGGCGAACGGAAATGTGGGTGTACGACTTTCCCGTCTACATGCAGGACGTCGAACTCGTCACCTGGTGTGGTGGTTATGGCTCCCACTGGGCTGAGCGCCGAACCTCGATCGCCGGCTCGGCCGCCGGCCACATCGAGACGGCAGCCCTCTGGGTGCATGTCGATTTGGCGACGCTGAAGCCCTCTCCGTTGCCAGCAGATTTCGTGCCGATCGTCCACGAGGCGAGTGGTGGACGAAAGATCCGTGCGCAACTGACGATCGGCAAGGAGCTTCCCTCGCTAGACGATTCTTCCGCGATACGTGAAGGGTGGCCGGCGCGATTCGCGGACTTCGACGCAGTTGGCCACCTCAACAACGCCTCGTACTGGATCGCCGCGGAGGAGTATCTCTCGACACGCAGCGATCTTCGGGCACCGTTGCATGTCACCGTCGAGCACCACTTGTCCGTCGAACCGGGTCAGCACATCGAACTCGTGCGACACGATCTCGGGGACCGGGTCGTCATCCGCCACGTCGTCGAGGGCACCCGAGTCGCTGCGATCACGCAGATCGTGCGCCTCCCCAGCGCCTGATGATCCTCGATGCGATCGTCGCGGTTTTCGCTGCCGCCGTTGCGACGTTCGCAATGTTTCCCGCGCGCCGCTTGTCGGGCGTCGCACGAGCAGGAGATCGAACCCTCAGCATCGTGATTCCGGCGCGCAACGAAGAGCGCAACGTCGGCGAACTCATCGATTCGATCAACACCACTCTGGACATCGCCTGCGACGTCATCGTCGTGGACGACGGGTCGGTCGACGCGACGGGTGACGTCGCACGTCAGCATGGCGCGACGGTGGTGAGAATCGACGACCTACCTGCTGGGTGGTCGGGAAAGGCACATGCGTGCTGGCGTGGGGCCGAGGCAGCTCGAGGGGATGTAATTCTGTTCGTCGATGCCGACGTGAGGTTCGAAAGCCACGCATCGACGTTCGTCTCGGCCGCACTGGGGTTGATCGAGACGGAGCCCGATCGACTGATCAGCGCGCAACCGTGGCACACGCCGAAGTCGTTCGGTGAACGGTTGTCGCTGACCTTCAACGTCGTCAGCGTGATGGCCAGCAGATGTCGCGGTCTGTGGCATTCGCGACGACCTCTCGTCTTTGGTCCATTCGTGATGTGTGATGCGCAGGTGTATCGGTCACTCGGCGGCCACGGACACGAGTCTGTGCGCTCGTCGGTGATCGAGGACATCGCTTTGGGCCGACTCTTTCGGAAGGTGGACGTGACAACGGCCCCTGCGGATGCGCTCACTTTTCGGATGTACCCGTCCGGAGCGCGTGGGGTGATTGCCGGATTCACCAAGAACTTGGGGAGTGCCGCTGGCACGTCGAGCCCACTCGCCATGGTCGCGGTGGTCTCGTGGTTCGTGTTCTTGTGCTCACCGTTGACCGTCAGCCCAATCATGTATCCCGTCTGCGTAGCCCATGTCGCCGTCATGGCGCACTCGGTTGGACGATTTCGGCTGATCGATGCCGTGCTCTATCCGATTCATCTCGTCGTCTTCGTCATGGTGCTGGTCCGTAGCGCGTGGCGACGATGGTTCGTCGGATCCGTCGCGTGGAGTGGGCGCAGGATCGAGATCTAGGGCTGGAGAAAGATCTTCGAGCGGTAGAACTGCAGTTCGCGAACGCTCGCCTTGATGTCTTCCATGGCCCTGTGCTGGCCACTCTTGGCGGGCCGGTCGATCCCGACTTTCGGGAACCAGCGCTTGGAGAGTTCCTTGATCGTGGAAACGTCGACCGATCGATAGTGCAGGTAGTTCTCGATCTCCGGAAGGTACTGGGCGAGGAATCGTCGGTCGGTTCCGATCGAGTTCCCGCAGAGTGGGACGGTGCGCGCCTCGGGCACGTGGAGCTTGATGAACTGGAGGGTCTGTGACCCTGCGTCTTCGAGCGTGATCGAACTGGCACGAATCGCATCGAGGAGGCCCGACTTGGTGTGCATGTCGACGACGACTTGCTCCATCCCGGCCAGCTTGTCTTCAGATTGGTGGATGACGAGGTCAGGGCCTTCGGCGACGACGTTCAGTTCGTCGTCGGTGACCAGCGTCGCAATTTCGACGATCACGTCGCGTTGGGGATCGAGGCCGGTCATCTCGAGATCCATCCACACCAGCACGCCATGCAATCTAGGCGTAATCTTTCACCATGTCTAAACCCGTCGTCGTCGACGTTCGTCGGCTCGATCCTGACTTGCCATTGCCGACGACCGCACATTCGGGCGATGCTGGCGTCGATCTGCACGCGCGTGAGGACGCCTTACTGCGAGCAGGTGGAGGTCGCGTCCTCGTGCCGACGGGGATAGCTGTTGCGATACCGGTTGGATACATGGGGATCGTCGTTCCGCGCAGTGGGCTCGCGCTGAAACATGGAATCTCGCTCGTCAACACGCCGGGGATCATCGACAGCGGCTATCGAGGGGAGTTGAAGGTGGTGATGGTGAACACTGATCCAACCGACGACTACCAGGTGACGCGAGGGGACCGAATTGCACAGCTGATCATCCAGGAGATTGTTTCGGTCACGTGGAGGCCCGTCGATGAACTCACGGGTGAAGATCGTGGTGGGGGTTTCGGCCACTCGGGCCGTTAGGACTGCGGAACCCGACTGACGAGGACACCGATCGACTCGAGGTGGGTGATGTCGGCATCCGACATGCCGAGCACAGTTGTGCACACCTCGCGGTTGTCCTCACCGCGATACTTGGCGACGCCGGCTACCGACGTGTCTGACGACGAGAAATGCCATGGGCTGTTCGGGACACGAATCGCTCCATCCTTTCGGTCGGAGACCTCCGTGATCGCTCCACGATCTCGCGCCCATTCGGTGTCAGCGATCTCACCAACGCTGCGGAGTCGACCAGTGGCGAGTCCCTGGCGCGCAAATCGAGCCTCAATTTCGTCTGCGTCACTCACGGTGACGGCCCACGAGACGATCGCCTCCATCAGTTCGTCGAAATGGTTGAGCCGGGACTCGATGGTGGAAAATCGAGGATCGCTCAACAACTGCGGCGACTCCATCGCCCCCACGAAGAACTCGAAGGTGCCCTTTTCTGCCGGGTGACCGCTGACGACGACGACCGAGCCGTCCTTGGTCGTGAGTACCGGATAGTCGGCGGGTTGGAAGGACCTGATGGTGCCCTGGGGAACCGGCTGGTCCCAGAGCTGGTTGTGTGCGTGTTCGTTGACGTACAGCATCGTTTCGGCCATGGACACGTCGATGTACTGTCCACGACCAGTTCGCTCACGTTGATAAAGGGCCGCCAAGATCGCGCTCGCCGTCTCGACGGCCGTGTACACGTCTCCGTGGCTGTGCGGGTCGTTCGCGTAGGTTCCGTCGCGGACGTCACCTTGATGCTTGGTGATCCCGGTCTCGGCGTTGACGACCGGTGCATATGCGCGCCTCGACGTCCACGGGCCCGTTGCGCCATATCCGGAAATCGAGGTGTAGATGAGCCGTGGACACTTCTCGGCGAACTGCGAATAGCCGAGGCCGAGGCGATCCATGACCCCGGGTCGGAAGTTCTCCACCACGACGTCAGCTGCCTCGATGAGGCGAGCAGCGAGGTCGACTCCCTCCTGCTGGTCCATGTCGATCGACACGTTCAGCTTGCCGACGTTTTGTTGCACGAAGTAGGTCGACTGGGAGTTCACACGGGGATAGGTGAAGCGCGTCATGTCGCCCGTCGGAGGTTCCACCTTGATGACTTGCGCGCCGAGATCCGTCAGCATGCGAGTTGCGTGTGGCCCCGAGAGGACGCGCGTGAAGTCGACGACGCGTACTCCGACGAGCGGCCTCGTCTCGCGTGAGGAACCTCGCGTCATCGTCTCGTCACTCGAGGGTGACGCCGAGGGTGCGCAGGGCAAGCGACGAATACAAGGCCATGCCGGTCGTCATCGCATCTTCCTCGAACATGACGCGGTTCGAGTGGTTCGGTGCGGCCGTGCGCGGATCCTTGTTGTGTGGGGTGCCACCCAAGAAGACCATCGCGCCGGGAAGCTTCTCCAACACGTAACTGAAGTCCTCCGCACCCATCACTGGATTCGGCATGCGCGCGACCAACTTGTCGCCGACGATCGACTCGGCGACATCAAGGGCGAAGTCTGCCGATGGTGGATCGTTCACCGTCACGGGATAGCCGAGGTTGACTGATGTCTCGGCGTTGCAGCCGTGAGCAGATGCGACACCGTCTGCCACACGCTGGATTGATTCGTGAACCGACGAGCGCGTCTTGGCGGATATTGCGCGAATCGTCCCTTGGATCCGGGCGGCCTCCGGGATCACGTTGTAGGCGGTACCGGCGATCAGGCGAGTCACGGTGACGACGGTCGGATCGAAGATGTCGAACCGTCTCGTGACCATGGCTTGGATGGCCTGCACCACTTCGCAGGCGACGGGAACCGGGTCGAACGTTCGGAATGGCTCCGAGGCATGACCACCCTTGCCGGTGATCACGATGTCGAAGGTGTCGGACGATGCCATCACCGAACCACCCTTCGTTCCGATCATTCCAGCCGGCATCGACGAGGTGATGTGGATCGCGTAGGCCGCAGTGACCGGCGACGGTGTGCCGTCGGCGAGTGGCGGCACGTCGAGCAGACCCTCGTCCAACATGTATTCGGCGCCGCCGTAGCCCTCCTCACCTGGCTGGAACATGAACAGCACTCGACCGGGAATGGATGACTTGCGTTCGCTGAGCATCCGTGCCGCACCGGCAAGCATCGCCACGTGGGTGTCGTGTCCACACGCGTGCATCACGTTGTCAACCTTCGAGGCGTAGTCCAGTCCTGTGTCCTCTGGCATCGGCAGTGCATCCATGTCACCGCGCAACATGACCGTCGGCCCGGGCTTGTCGCCCGTGAGGAGGGCGGCGATGCCACTCGTCGTCGTGTGCAGGGTGATGTCGAGGGGCAACCCGTCGAGCGCTTCGAGCACGCGGTCTTTGGTCTTCGGCAAGTCGAGACCCACCTCGGGCCAGCGATGCAGGTCACGACGGACGGTACGCGCATCGTCAAGCAGCCCAGCGGCCTGATCAATGACCCCAGTTGGAGTTCCGTGACGCTCGGTGGCTGGCTGGGTCGTTCCCTTGGTCGACATACCGCAATCGTAGGCTTCCGACCGCCCATCGGGCGCCTGTGGAGTGGATGGCACAACGGCTTTACGATGTCGGGGTGCTGAGAGTCGACTTCACGATCGAGCCGTTCGTCGCCGGTTCACCGGGCAAGCACGTGACGCTCGCCGTGGAGGCAGTCCGTCGCCACGGCATCGACGTCGACTTCGGCCCGTTCGGGTCCTCCTTCGAGATCGGTGCCGAGTCGCTCCATTCAGTGGTGTCGGAGCTTCTCCAAGTCGCGTACGAACATGGTGCGACGAACGTGAGCGTCGACGTCGTCGGCGCAGGTTCCGTCACCCAGAATGCCGGTGCGTGGGACGGGGTGCTCGTCGGGGGCGTGCGCCTTCCCGCGTTGCATGGTGTGCTCAGTCAGATCATCGACAGCGTGGAACGCGAACTCGGTGCGTCTCTCAAGGACTTGTCACGCAACGACAAGCAAACTGCCATTCGTCTCCTCGACGAACGTGGCGCGTTCATCCTGCGTCGTGCAGTCGAGGACGTCGCCGATGCGATGGGTGTTTCACGCATCACGGTCTACAACTACTTGAACGCGCTCCA
>CAYXIY010000023.1:0-15431 GCA_964465475.1 uncultured Acidimicrobium sp.
GACGAGCCGTCGCCTTCGAGGAAACTGGTGAGGGCGGCATCGATGTAGTCGTGTTGCAGGAGCCAGATCAGCATCGCGCCGACGAATCCACCGTCCTGGCCCTTGTCGTGGGTTTCGGTGTCGGCGGCTCGACACAGCAACAACTGTCGGTACTGGCCGTACATCGCGTTGTCGTCGCGAGTCTTTCCGAACAGGTGCATGTCTGCGTCTTGCTCCCAGGTCCTGAACCGTGGGCACGCGCGGGTGCAACTCGTGCAACCCTTCTCACCGTGGACGCAGTTGTCCTTGCCGAGTTCTTCCTCGAGATGGAAGGGCTTGTAGTGACCTTCTTCGTGGGTGTAGCCGATCACTTCGTGCGGGCACGACACGACGCAGCCTGCGCAACCCGTGCACAGCCCCGTGTTGATGACCTCTTCGTAGAGTTCCTTCCACTGGTTCGTCCAGCGTTCGGTTGATGCGGGCGCGCTTTCGACGGTCGTCACGCCACCGACTCTACGCCACGACGGCGACTAGCGAAGAGCCTTGACGACCGCGGCTGATTCGTCCTGGGTCAGCTTGCGACCGTGGCGGTCGGACACCTCGAACTCGTTGCGCACCGTCGTCGCGTCGGTCGAGATGCGGGCGAGGTGGATCACCACGTTGAGCTTCGACAGCGTCGCCGTCACGTCGCGGAGCAAGCCGTGACGATCCGGGCCGGTCATGCGCAACACGGTGTGCCATGGGTGGGCGTCGTTGTCGCACGATGCGACGAGGTTGAGCGGTTCGTCGCTCGGGGAGACCGATCGCCAGACGAGTGCTCCTTCGATGCGCGCGGTGAGGTCACCGACCGCCGGTGCCACTTCGGACTTCACACTGAAGACGTCGAGGACGGCACCGTCCTCCCACGTGGCAATGTCGGCGGTGACGACTTCCAGGTTGCAGTCGGCAAGTACTCGAGCGACGCGGGCGAGCAGTGCGGTGCGATCGCGAGTGGCGACGTTGATCGTCCACGTCCCGACTTCCTTGCCGGGGTTCACGGCGACACGCACCTGGCCGGCTCGTGGGCACGGTTCGACGAGTTGGGCGTGCGCGAGGATTTCCTCGGGCGAGTGGTTCAGCGCGTAACTTGCTGGCGCATTCGAGATGCGCAGGGTCAGGGCGGTGTCCGTCGTGAGGGCCTTGGCGGCATTGATGCGCGATTCGAGCACGGTGTTGGACTCGCTTTGCATAAGTTCGGGATGGGTGAGGACTTCTTGGATCTCGGCGACGATTTCGATGAGAGCACCGTACTGGCGATCGTTGAAATCGCCACGGGCGGCGGTGAGTTGACGGCACTGCTCCACGACGCGCGGGCTGCGCAGGTGGTTGGCGAGTTGGCTGATCAGGCGCTGGTCGATGCGCATGGGCTCCGTCGTCACGACGTTGCGCAACATCGCGCAGCCGTCGAGGACGAGTGAAATGGAGGAGATTTCGTTCAGCCCCAGGTCGAGACGGCGCAGCGCACCGAGGCCGTCGGCACCGGAGTCCGAGATGTCCCGTGCGAAGGCGGCAAGCACCAGATCGTCGCTGTCGGAGTCGCGCACCTGTGTCTGTGAGACGACTGCTTCGACGGTCGGGAAGTGCAGTGCGTGCGTCGGGTCGAGTTCCGTCGAGTCGCTCGCCCGCGCCGCCATCGCGTCGGCCAGCTCGGGCATCGCGCGCTGGATGAATCCGATCGTGTCGAGCAGTCGCCAGCTGCGCGCGGAGCCGTTGCGCAGCACCGAGATCAGTCGTACCGTCGCATCGCTCGACCACGTGACGGGCGAATTGCGGTGGGCGGCAAACCAGTCGAGGAGTTCGTTCGACGGACGAGCGTCGACGACCATCACCGCAGCGTCGAGGGCAAGCGTCGTGAGCGCGGACGTTGGTGGTCGTCCGTGCAGCACGACATTGCCATCGTCGACGGTCAGCCAGCCCTCGGCGGGTTCCGGAGTCGCATCCTCGATGACCTCGGATGCCGCGGTCTTGCCGAGTCGCCATCGAAGCAGTGGTGGCGCAATGAGGGTGGTGACGAGCACGACGACGAGAATCGATCCGTACAACTCGTCGTCGAATGCACCGACGCTGAGGCCGATCGTGGCGAAGATGAGCCCGACCTCGCCGCGTGGGAGCATGCCGAAGCCGATCACCCACTTGTCGCTCGTCGTTCCGAATGCGCCAATTGCCGCGAGCAGCTTGCCGATGACTGCGAGCACTGACAGCAGGAGAGCGACCGCGAGGACGCGAACGTCGAACATGGCGGTGATATCGGTGCTGATGCCGATGTAGAGGAAGAACACCGGCACGAAAATTTGACCGAGCGAGGACAAGTCGCGTTCGATTCGCTCGTGGACAGCGACGCGGCGCAAGCCGAGACCGGCGACGAAAGCTCCGATGATGGGTGCCAGGTTCGCGACGTCGGCAAGTACCGAGAATGCGAGCACGAGGGCAATGGCGACGACGGGGATGGTTGCACTCGACCGCGACACCGAACCGACTCGTCGCAACAGGACTGGGAATGCAGCGAGTCCCACCATGCCGGAGACGACGAGGAATCCGACGGCGAGACCGATCGTGGACGACACGGTGGCGACGTCGACCGAACCTTGTTGGACGATTCGAGTGACGACGGTGAGGATGATGAGCCCGAGTACGTCGTCGGTGACCGCAGCCCCGAGGACGGTGCGGGCTTCGGAGGTGGACAGCGCGCGCAGGTCGCCGAAGACGCGCGCAGTGATGCCGATGCTCGTGGCCGTTAGTGCCGCGCCGACGAACAATGCGGTGTTCGTCGACTCACCGAGGGCGCGCGCGGCGGAGAATCCGAAGGCGAGTGGCAGGGCGACGCCGATCAGCCCGACGCTGAGTGACGCCCGCCCGACCCTGCGCAGTTCGCTGATGTCGGTTTCCATTCCCACCTGGGCGAGGAGGACGATGACGCCGAGTTCGGCGAGGACGAAGAGGGTGTCACCCGTCGAAATCCATCCGAGTACGGATGGTCCGAGCACGATGCCGACGGCGATCTCGCCGATCACGACGGGGACGTGCAACCGGTCGAAGACCTCCGCGGCGACCTTTGCCATCACCAAGATCAGGGTCAGATCGAGCAGGATCCGGCCGAGGTCAACGCCTCCAGTTGATGCGGCTACGAGCCCGAGCATTACTTCAGGCTAGGAGTCGTTTGTGTCTGGAGTATGTCAGGGCGGTGCATTCCGTGTTGCTTCACGTGGACGAGGTGGCATGCCAACGGGCAGACTTGACCCCATGCTGACCTACACCCCCGAAGCCGAGAAGTTCCGCGTCGAAGTCAAGGCGTGGCTCACCGACAACTTGCCCAAGGGATGGTTCGACGCCGGTTTCGAACTGAGCGGCGAGGAACGCAAGAAGTTCAACGAGCAGTGGCCGCAGAAGTTGTTCGAAGGTGGCTGGATCTGTGCGACGTGGCCGAAGGAATACGGCGGCAAGGGACTGTCGATCCTCGAAGGTGTCGTGCTCGCGGAAGAGTTCGCCAACGCTCGAGCACCGATGCGTGCGGACTTCTTCGGCGACACCCTCGTCGGTCCGACGCTCCTGCAGTGGGGAACCGAAGAGCAAAAGAAGGAGTTCCTGCCGAAGATCCTGAGCGGCCAGATGCGGTGGTGTCAGGGATTCAGTGAGCCGAACTCGGGAAGCGACCTCGCGAGTCTGAAGACCCAGGCGATCTTGGACGGTGACGAATGGGTGATCAACGGTCAGAAGGTGTGGACGACCCAGGGCCATCACGCCGACTACTGCTTCTTGCTCACGCGCACCGATCCGAATGCACCCAAGCACAAGGGAATCTCCTATCTCCTCGTTCCGATGAAGCAGCCAGGCGTCGAGGTGCGCGGCATCGTGCAGCCAGACGGCACGGCGGAGTTCTGTGAGGTGTTCTTCACCGATGCTCGCTGCCCGAAGGACAACGTCGTCGGTGGGGTGAACAACGGATGGCAGGTCGCGAACTCGACGCTCGCGTTCGAGCGCGGCATGAGCGCCACGACTGGCTATCGCCGCTTCGAGGAGGAGTACCGACAGATGGTCGCCAAGGCGAAGTCGAACGGCGCGATCGACGACGCCGGCATCCGCCAGCGACTGATGCAGTACTACACCAAGATCCAGATCCTGCGATACAACGGACTTCGCTCCCTCGGCGCGAACCTCGAAGGGAAAAAGGACATGGGTGTGATCGCCCTCGGTGCGACCAACAAGATGTTCTGGTCCGAGATGCACCAACGCGCGATGGAGCTTGCCCTCGACATCTACGGTCCAGAGGCGATGCTGATCAACGCCGGCCCGGCCGACGGCACGTGGCCCGGTGCGCTGCGCGACAAGCGTCGTCCGGGATATCCGAGCAGTTCGATGATGTCGACGTTCTTCTTCTCGCGTTCCGAGACGATCTGGGGTGGCACGAGCCAGATCCAGCGCAACATCGTCGGCGAACGGGTCCTCGGCCTGCCGAAGGAACCGAAGCCGGAAGGCGGCAAGGAATGAACTTCGTCGATTCGATCAAGTCCGGGTTTCGCAACTACGCGACGTTCTCGGGGCGTGCGTCACGCAGCGAGTACTGGTGGTGGACGCTGTTCACCTTCATCGTGTCCGCAGCCTCGTCGGGTTTCGGGGACGCGATCTCGTCGCTCGTGACCGTCGCGCTCTTCCTCCCGTCGATCGCCGTCGGCGTGCGTCGCATGCACGACACGGATCACCGCGGATGGTGGGTCATCGTGCCGATCGTGAACCTCGTGTTCTCACTCAAGGCGAGCGACCCGAACCTCAACCGATTCGGTCCGCCACCGCCGCCGAAGCTCTAGTTACAAATACTGCGGCACGTCGCGGTCGTATGGCGCGGCAATGAGTGGGGAAGAGATGATGAAGTCCGCACTCGCCCTGTTGCAGGCGACGGGGATGTTCCACACCGCGGCGATGCGCAGGAGCGCCTTGATGTCGGGGTCGTGTGGTTGGGGTTCGAGTGGATCCCAGAAGAACACGAGCACGTCGACCAGACCGTCGGCAATGCGACCACCAAGCTGCTGATCGCCCCCGAGTGGGCCGCTACGAAGTCGTTCGACGTCGAGGCCGGTGTGCTCGGCGACGAGTCGACCCGTCGTGCCGGTGCCGACGAGGGTGTGCTGGGCGAGTTCGGCGCGATGGTCGGCGGCCCAGGCGAGCAATTCGTCCTTCATGTTGTCGTGTGCGACGAGCGCGATCCGTTTCGTGGCCGGACTCTGGATCGTGGTCATGACGTGTGGGGGCATGCGCCCAGTGTGCCAGACCGCAGCCGACTGGTATGTTCGCCTCATGGCGGCAAGAGACGAGGTGCAGTCGACGATCGTTTCGACACCGGTGGGAAGACTTCGTCTCACCGCGTCTAGTCGAGGACTCGTGTCGATCGACGTGTTGCGCCAGTCGACCAAGAACGACTCGCCCAAGCCGAGCGGTGCTGCTGGATCGATCCTCGAGCGCACGCGGCGACAGCTCGAGCAGTACTTCGCCGGTCGGCGTCGATCGTTCGACGTGCCACTTGACCTGCGCGGCACCGACTTCCAGCTCGCCGCGTGGAAGGCGATGACGAAGATTCCCTACGGCAAGACGATCTCCTACGGGGATCAGGCCCGCGCCATCGGCAAGCCGACGGCGTTCCGTGCGGTGGGCTCGGCGAACGGTCGCAACCCGATTCCAATCATCGTGCCGTGTCATCGCGTGCTCGCGAGCGACGGCACGCTCGGCGGTTACTCACTCGGATTGTCGATGAAACGACGACTGCTCTCGCTCGAGGGCGTCAGTGCGGTTGGGTGAAGCCGAAGCACTCGCGTAGGTAGTCGTCGCGCAGCGTCGCCTCCGGGGCGCCGAAGGCGACCACGCGCTGGGCGAGCAACATCACCGCAGTGGCGTTCTCCGCATCGCTCAACTCGTGCGTTGCCATCACCACGGTGACACCGCGGCGACGTTCCTGTTCGATGATCTCTGCAACCAATCGACGACCGGTCACGTCGAGCCCCGCGGTCGGTTCGTCGAGCAACAGCACGTTCGCTTCGCGTGCGAGCACCTGGGCGAGTTGTGCGCGCTGTTGTTGACCACCGGAGAGGTCACGCAACGGACTGTCGGCCTGCGTGTCGATTCCCGTGCGTCGCATCGACTCGAGCACGATGCGTCGGTCGACGTCGGTCGTACGTCCGAAGAGACCGAGGCGTGCAAAGCGTCCCATGCCGACGACGTCGTGGACGCAGAGTGGCAGCGTGTGAGATGAGACTGGGTGCTGAGGCAGATAGGCGACGGTGGTCGGCTGCGAACCCGGGCGACCGCCCGCGACGACGACGTCTCCGGTCATCGGCTCGATGAGTCCGGCGAGCGTCTTCAACAGCGTCGACTTGCCCGAGCCATTGGTGCCGATGAGGACGAGAAGGTCTCCGGGCGCGAGCGAGAAACCGATGTGCTCGACGACCGCGCGGTGGCCGTAACCGACGGCGAGGTCGCTCGCGGTGATCGTTGCGGTCGTCATACGTGGATGTGCCCATGTGCGTGGGGGAGCTCGTCGTGTCGACGTCGTGCGGACCGCACCTCGTGGACGAGTGCGGACACCGCGAAGATGACGACGGCGGTGAGCACGATCGAGGCGCCCGCGGCCAAGTCGTAGTGGTAGCTGACGAGGAGGCCCACGTAGGTCGAGAGGATCCCGACGGCGGATGCGATGAGCATCATCGACTCGATGCGCCGTGCAAACAGTGATCCGGTCGCGGCCGGCGCAACCAACATCCCGAGCACGAGCAGGGTTCCGACGGTCTGGAAGCTCGCGACGACGGTGAGTGCGACGATGAGGAGGAGCACGTTGTGGAACACCCGCACCGAGAATCCCGACGTGCGGGCCAGTCCGTCGTCGATCGTGAGGAGGAGGAACGGTCGCCGACAGACGTAGGCGACGACGGCGACGACGAGGAGGGCGAGCGATTGCCAGGCGAGGTCGACACGGTCGACTCCGAGGAGTTGGCCGAACAGGATGCGCGTGAGGTCGCCGACGAAGGCGTCGGACTTGGAGGTGATGATCACTCCGAGCGAGAGCATGCCCACGAAGAGCAGGCCGACGGCGGTGTCTCCCGAGAGTCGCAGGCGACGTTGGACGAGTCCGACTCCGCCCATCATCACGCCGGCGCCGACCGCTGCGCCGAGGACGCCCGAGAACCCGAGGAGGACGGCGAGGGCAATGCCGGGCAAGACGCCGTGGGCGAGGGCGTCACCGACGAAGGCAAGTCCGCGAAGCACGACGAAGGTTCCGGCGATCGCACACGTCACGGAGACGAGACATCCGGCGACAAGGGCAAGACGGAGGAATTCGTTCGAGGTGAACGGTTCGACGAGGAAGTTCATGAGAGCCCGGTGACGATCTGGTCGACGAGCCGCTGCACGAATGCATCGTAGGTCTGCGCCCCGTCCATGAAGTGCGTCGTCAACTCCACGGCACGGACGTCGAGTTCGGCGGCGAGACGCTCCGTGACGGCGCTCGACGTTCCGAGTCCGGTGAACACCGTCTGCACGTCGTAGCGCTCGATGAGTTGCTTCAGGTCTGCAAGCTCACCTGCACTTGCCTCCGCAGTGGTCGAGAAACTTGGGATCACCGCACCAACCACCGTGCAGCCGTAGCGATCGGCGAAATAGCCAAGCTCGTCGTGACCGGTGACGAGCGTGCAGGACGCAAGGGTCTCGATCTGACGTGCCACCCGCTCGTCGAGTGAGAGGAGGGAGGCAACGAGCGCCTCCGTGCGGCCGGTGACGTCGAGTCCAGTTGCAGTGGTGATCGCGGCTCCGAGATCGTCGACCATCTCGCTCATCGCAAACGGTGACAACCACACGTGGGGATCGATGGCCGCGCCGTCGTCTGCATGATCGCCGCTCGTGTCGGTTGAGTGATGGGCGTGGGCATGGCCCTCGCCGTCGAGAGTCGTGACGAAGTCACTCACGAGAAAACGTTCGACGCCGCGGTCGTGAGCCGAATCGAGTGCGTCGAGAAGTCCCTCCTCGAATCCGAGCCCGTTGGCCACGACGAGGTCTGCCTCGTTCAGCTTTTCGATGTCCTTGGCCGACGGTTCGAAGTCATGCGGGTCCTGACCGTCGGGAATGATCACGGAAACCTCGGCTTCGTCGCCGACGAGTTCCGAGACGATGGAACCGAGCACCGAGTAGGTGACGACGATGGTCGGGCCCTGCGGTGTGGGAGCCGAGTCCGTGGTCGTCGTTGACGACGAGGTGCAGCCAACCAGTGCGACGGACGTGCACAGTGCGAGAACCGCAGACTTCACGCGCTCACGATACCGCGGAAATGAGAATGATTCTCATTTCCGGATGTGGCTATCCGAGGAGGGCGTTCAACTCCTGGGTGAGGGTCTCCATCGGGATTTCGCCGCTCATGCGCTTGGCCACCTTGCCATCGGCGTCGACGAGGACGAAGTAGGGATACCCCTGCAGGCCGTATGCCTCGCCGGCTTCGAATGACTTGCTGTCCGCAATCACCGGCCAGAGGGCAGGGAACTTTTCGCGTGCGAGCCAGTCGCTCGGCGGATAGTTCGGGTTGGCAGGATCGGTTCCCGTCGTGACGGCGATGATGTCGACGCCCGCGGGTACCGCGCCTGACTTTTCCCACTCGACGAGGAGGGGAACCTCACGCTGGCAGTGAGGACACCAGTGCGCGAGGAACACGATCATCATCGGTGTTCCGTGCGTCGTCGACACGGGGTTGCCGGCGAAGCCGGTGCCATTGACGACGGGTGCGGTCATCCCAATCGCCGGGTCGTTGGCTTCCGAGGAGAATTGGGGAAGTGGTTCGCCGACGACCTCGATCTTTCCGAACTGCTGCAGGTCGGATGTTGGCTCATCGCCGCCAGTCGAGGAGATCGCAACGATCGCGGCGGCCGCGACGACGACGCCGATGATCGCTCCGATGATCCACGTTGCCCGACTGTTGCTACCGCGTGAGGTGTTGGCCATGACTACTCCGTTGGGGTGGGAAGGGTATTGAACACGATAATTGCCAGGAAGCCGGTCAGTGCCATGAACGGCAGAGTGACGAAGCCGAACAGCTCGAACCAGATGAATTCGCACGGCACGTCCTTGGAGCACACGCCTGAGTCGAGGTTGTCGGGGAATCGCTCGAGCAACCAGTGGTACAGCGAGATCCCTGCGCCGATCGCAGCGATCGGCACGACGATGCGGGCGGTGCGCTTGGTCCGCAGCAAGGTGAAGGCAACGAGAAGGATCGCGAGCGGATACATCGCTCCACGCTGGAACCAGCAGAGCCGGCACGGCTTGTAGTTGACGATCTCGGAGAAATAGAGGCTGCCGAGCATGCAGGTCGTGGCGATCGCCGCGGACAACGGACGGGCGAACGGACGAAAGCCCTCGATGATGGCCATGCCCGTCGAGCTGGAGCGAGCGACCGTTCGTGAGAGGAGTATGACGACGGTGCCGGCGAGCGTCGCCACGCTGAGCATGGCAAAGAACAGCTCGAACGTCTCGTTGTTCATCGCTCACAAGTGTATGGACGTTGCCAGTGGCCGTGGTATCGGTCGGGCAGAATGGGGGTGTGACTTCCTTGAAAGACCGCATCGAAAACGACCTGGCCACGGCGATGAAGGCACGCGAGGAGACCAAGGTCTCCACGCTGCGCATGCTCAAGTCGGCGATCCAGAACGCCCAGGTGGCGGGCGACGAAGCGATCGTGTTGAACGACGACCAGACCATCGCGGTCTTGCGCGCCGAGGCCAAGAAACGCGCCGAGTCGGCACAGATCTACGCAGATGCAGGTCGGACCGAGGCGGCGGCCAAGGAACGGTCCGAACTCGCGATCATCGAGGCCTATCTCCCCGCGGCGATGTCGGACGACGACGTCCGCGCGATCGTCGAGGACGAGGTGGCAAAGGCTGCCGCATCCGGGGCCACCGGTGGCAAGGCGATGGGCATGGTGGTGAAGGCGGTGCGCGAGCGCGTCGGTGCAGGTGCCGACGGAGGCAAGATTGCCGCGCTCGTCAAGGCGGCGCTCGGCAACTAACTCGCGCCCTCGGAAGGACTTGAACCTCCGACCTGCGGTTCCGGAAACCGACGCTCTATCCGCTGAGCTACGAGGGCCTGCCCAGTGAGGCTACCTGCGACGTCGAAACCGGGCGCAGTGAACGGGTGGCCGTCGGCAACAATGGATGACACATGGCTGATCCACTCATCACGGTCGCGACGTACCTGCAGCCGACCTTCACCGAACTCGCGGGTGGTCCCGCGGATCCGGTGGTGCGGCGCAGCGACCGTGCGGACGCCCAAGTAAACGGCTCGCTCGCCGTGGCCAAGAGCCTCGGAGTCCCGCCGCGGGAGATCGCGGAGCGGGTCCTCGCGATGGCGGACCTGTCCGCGATGTGCACCGCGACGGAGATCGGCGGCCCGGGCTTCATCAACCTCACGTTCTCTCCGCAGTTTCTCGCCCGCGAAGTCGCGACGGCGATGCGCGACGACCGCCTCGGAGTTCGCGTCGCGCCGCAGTCGTTGAAGATGGTCGTCGACTACTCGGCCCCGAACGTGGCCAAGGAGATGCACGTCGGTCACCTGCGCAGCACGATCATCGGTGACGCAATCGTGCGCCTGCTCGGCTTCGTCGGACATCACGTGCGTCGTGAGAACCACATTGGTGACTGGGGAACGCCGTTCGGCATGTTGATCGAACACCTGATCGACCTCGGTGAGCTCGCTGCGGCGAACGAGTTGTCGGTCGGTGACCTCGACTCGTTCTACAAGCAGGCACGCCAGAAGTTCGACGCAGATGACGGGTTCAAGGAGCGGGCACGTAGCCGCGTGGTGATGCTGCAAGGCGGAGACGCAGAGACGCTGCGGTTGTGGAGACTGCTCGTGGAGCTCAGTATGCGATATTTCGAACGCGTGTACGAGATGCTCGGCGTGCTGCTGACGAGCGACGACCTGATGGGTGAGAGCGCATACAACGAGTTGCTGCCCAAGGTCGTCGAGCGGCTGGAGGCCTCCGGACAGCTCGTCGTGAGTGACGGAGCAGAAGTCGTGTTTCCCGAGGGATTCGTGAACCGCGACAACGAACCTCTGCCGTTGATCATTAGAAAGAGCGACGGTGGCTACAACTACGCGACGAGCGACTTGGCGTGCGTCATCGATCGAGTGGAGCGCCTCGACTGCGACGTGTTGCTGTACGTCGTGGGTTCCCCGCAGGCCCAGCACCTCGAGATGATCAAGTCGGTGGCGACGAAGAGCGGCTGGTTGTCCAACGGTGAGTCGATGGTGCACGTCGCCTTCGGCAGCGTGCTCGGTGCGGATCGCAAGATGTTGAAGAGCCGCAGCGGGGACGCCGTCAAGCTCGATGCGCTACTCGCGGAGGCCGTGGATCGTGCGGCGGCCGCCGTGCGCGAGAAGAACGGCGGACTCTCCGACGCCGAACAAGCGATCGTCGCCCGTCAGGTGGGGATCGGTTCGGTGAAGTACGCGGACCTGTCCACCGATCGGATCAAGGACTACGTCTTTGACTGGGATCGCATGTTGTCGTTCGACGGCAACACCGCGCCATACCTGCAGTATGCGCACGCGCGAATCTGCAGCATCTTCCGCAGGGCGGGGATCGCCCGCGACTCGGTGCGCTCGCTCACGCCGTCGATCGACCATCCAACCGAGCGGGCGCTTGCGATGCGTCTGTTGCAGTTCGACACCGCGGTGTGGGACACCCTCGAGAAGTACTCGCCGCACCGGCTGTGCACCTATCTCTATGAGTTGTCGAGCGAGTTCTCTTCGTTCTACGAGCAGTGTCCGGTGTTGAAGGCTGAATCCGACGACGTGCGCGCGAGCCGACTTGCCCTCTGCGATTTCACTGCGAGGGTCCTCGAATGTGGCCTCGGACTCCTCGGGATCGACGCTCCGGAGCAGATGTGAATCCGATCCCTCGACACCTCCTCCCGGACAACGCCTCGATCGACGCGGCCGGCGACCTGTCGATCGCGGGTGTCTCCGTGCGCGACGTCGCGGCACGCTTCGGCACCCCCGTGTTCATCTACGACGAGGACCACGTGCGTGCGCGATGCCACGAGGCCGTCGCGGCCTTCGGCAGCGATTCCGTGATCTATGCCAGCAAGGCGTTCCTGTGCACGGCGATGGCGCGGCTCGTGCACGACGAGGGATTGCTCATTGACGTGGCCACCGGCGGCGAGCTCTTCGTAGCGCTGAACGCGGGCGTCCCGGCCGACCGCTGCGTGCTGCACGGCAACAACAAGAGCACGGAGGAACTGCGACTGGCGATGGGCGCCGGCGTTCGCCACATCGTCGTCGACAGCTTCGACGAGCTCGCCCGCATCGAGTCGCTCGTGGCGGCCGGCCTGCCGGTTCCGCGCGTGCAGTTGCGCATCACCCCCGGTGTCTACGTGCACACGCACGAATACATCTCGACGGGCCAGGACGATTCGAAGTTCGGCTTCAACCTCGGCAACGGGGACGCGGCTCGAGCGATCGAGGTCGCGCGTTCGTCGAAGATGGACTTCGTCGGCGTGCACTGCCACATCGGTTCGAACGTGTTCGCAGTCGAGAACTTCACCCATGCCGCGCGTCTGATGGTGGATCTGGCCAACGACGTCGGTGCAGCAGAAGTGACCTTCGGTGGGGGACTCGGCGTCGCCTACGTCGGCGAGGAACGTGCACCGACGATCACCGAGTGGTCGCGGCACTTGCTCGACGCTGCATCGGGGTTGCGTCGAGCGACCAAGGTGTTCGTCGAGCCCGGTCGCTCGATCGTCGCATCGGCCGCAATCACGGTCTACACCGTCGGCACGATCAAGGACATCCCGGGCGTGCGCACATACGTCTCCGTCGACGGTGGAATGAGCGACAATCCGCGTCCCGTGCTGTATGGCAGCGGGTATGAGGCGTTCGTCCCGACGCGCGCGAACGCCGAGCGTACGAAGACTGTTCGGATCGTCGGCAAGCACTGCGAGTCGGGGGACATCTTGATCTCCGAGACCCAGGTTCCCGCCGATCTCGTCGTCGGCGACCTGCTCGCAACGCCGGTCACCGGCGCGTATGGACATTCGATGGGTTCGAACTACAACAAGGTGACACGACCGCCGGTCGTGTTCGCGCGAGCTGGCGATGCCCGACTTGTCGTGCGTCGCGAAACCTACGAGGACCTCGTCCGGGCCGATGTGGCCGAATAGCCAATAGCGTGAACGAGATGGTGGCGCAGCGCATTCGCCTGGGTGTCCTCGGCCACGGCACGGTTGGAGCGGCGTTCGTCGACTTGGTCACGCGTCAGTCCGCGACCATCGCGGCCCGCAGCGGCGTGCAGCTCGAAGTCGCTCGTGTCGCCGTGCGCAACGTTGCCAACCACAAGGACTCCGCAATCGCGGAACTCTTGACGACGGACGCGGACTTCGTCGTCAACGACCCGACCATCGACGTCGTCGTCGAGGTGATGGGCGGAATCGACGATGCGCGACGTCTCATCCACAAGGCGCTGTCGAACGGCAAGCCGGTGATCACGGCGAACAAGGCGTTGCTCGCCACCCACGGCGCTGAACTGTTCGACGCGGCGGATCGCTTCGGCATCGACCTGTTGTTCGAGGCTGCAGTATGCGGCGGCATTCCACTCATCAGGCCACTGCGCGAGAGTCTGCGCGGCGAGCCGATCAATCGCGTCCTTGGCATCGTCAACGGAACGACGAACTACATCCTCACCAAGATGACCGAGGAGTCGATGACGTACGCCGACGCGCTCGCCGGAGCGCAGCGCCTCGGATATGCGGAAGCAGATCCGACCGCCGACGTGGAAGGCCACGACGCCGCCGCGAAGCTTGCGATCATCGCCAGCATCGCCTTCGGCCAGAAGGTCGTGGCGAGCGACGTGTACTGCCAGGGGATCACCGAGATCACGCCGGCCGACATCTCGATTGCCAACCGACTCGGCTTTGCCGTCAAGTTGCTCGCCGTCGCCGAAGTCGACGAGGCCGGTTCGGTGCTCGTGCGCGTGCATCCGGCGATGGTGCCGCACCACCATCCGCTCGCATCCGTGCGCGACGCGTTCAACGCCGTCGTCGTCGACGGCCGTGCATCCGGCTCGCTCATGTTCTACGGGCGCGGAGCGGGCGGCGATCCGACGGCGAGCGCGGTCCTCGGCGACGTGATCGATGCATCGATGAACCTGAACAAGGGTGCACACGCGTCGCTTGGCGTACTCGGCGAATCGAAGCTGCGCGCGATGTCCTCGCTGACGGGCGAATACCTCCTGCCACTCGAGGTGACCGACCGTCCGGGCGTGTTGCATGCGGTGACGGGGATCTTTGCCCGCCACGGAGTGAGCATCCGCGCTGCCGAACAGGACGGTCTCGGCAACGGCGCACGACTGGTGTTCCTCACCCACGATGCGAACGAAGCGGCGGTACAGGCGTGCATCGACGAGTTGCGCAAGCTCGACGTCGTGATGCACGTCGGTGGTCTGCTGCGGGTCATCAGCGGCTGATTACGCTGAACGACGCCATGTTGTACGTCTCGACCAGGGGAGAAGCCCCGGTACTCGGTTTCGAAGGTGCCCTCCTCGCGGGTCTCGCCACCGACGGCGGTCTCTACGTGCCTGAGTCGTGGCCGAAGGCGAGCACGGCAGGCACGGGTTACGCCGAGCGAGCGGCGGCGATCACCCATCCGTTCGTCGCACCGGACGTCTCCTTCGACGTCTATTCGCGCCTGTGCGCGACCGCATACTCGACGTTTCGTCATCCCGACGTCGCCCCGCTCGTCGAGGTCGCACCGGGACACCACTTGCTCGAGCTCTTCCACGGCCCGACGCTCGCGTTCAAGGACGTCGCCCTCCAGCTGCTCGGACAGCTCTTCGACCACGTGCTTGCCAAGCGCGGGGAACGCGTGATGATCGTTGGTGCCACGAGCGGCGACACCGGCAGCGCGGCGATCGACGGCGTGAAGGGCTGCGACAACGTCGACATCGTCATCCTCTATCCGCGAGGTCGAGTGAGCGAGGTGCAGCGACGCCAGATGACCACGGTCGACTCGCCGAACGTGCACTGCGTGGCGATCGACGGGACCTTCGACGATTGTCAGGACCTCGTCAAGGCAATGTTCAACGACCAGTCGTTCCGTACCTCGAACAACTTGTCGGCGGTCAATTCGATCAACTGGGCTCGCGTCATGGCCCAGACCGTCTATTACTTCACTGCACTCGAGTCACTTGGTGGGCGCGCGTCGTTCTCGGTGCCGACGGGCAACTTCGGCAACGTGCTCGCGGGGTGGATCGCACGACAGATGGGTGCGGATATCGACCGACTGATCGTCGGATCGAACTCGAACGACATCCTCACCCGGTTCTTCGAATCCCACGAGATGTCGATGAAGCCCGTCGTGCCGACATTGAGCCCGAGCATGGACATCCAGGTGTCGTC
>CAYXIY010000024.1:0-15332 GCA_964465475.1 uncultured Acidimicrobium sp.
GGGTCGTACTTCTTCAGCTCGAGACGCTCACGGGAGTTGATCTTGTTCTTGCGCGTGACGTACACGTAGCCGGTGTCGGCCGTGCTGCGCAGCTTGATGATCGGGCGCTTGTCCTTGCTCTTTGCAGCCATGTCCTACCTCAGACCTTTTCTCCACGAGCGCGGATGTCCGCGACGACTCGTTCGATTCCGACCTTGTCGATCGTGCGCAGGCCCTTCGAGCTCACGTTGAGCGAGATCCAGCGCTTCTCCGACGGCAACCAGAAGCGCTTCTTGTGGGCGTTGACCTTCCACCAGCGCTTGGTCTTGATGTTCGAGTGGGAGACCGTGTGGCCCGTGGAGGGGCGCTTTCCCAGGACGTCACAGCGATTTGGCATTGGGACAGTCTAGAGGGGGAAATCGCCCCGCTACACTCTGATCCCTATGAAGACCGACATCCACCCCGAGTACCGCTTCGTCGTGTTTGAGGACGCCTCGGCGAACTACCGCTTCTTGACCCGCACCACCATGAAGGTGGACGAGTCCAAGACGACCCAGTGGGATGACGGCCAGACCTACCCCATCGTGCAGCTGGAAATCTCCAATGCCAGCCACCCGTTCTTCACGGGTCAGATGAAGATCATCGACTCGGCCGGCCGCGTCGAGCGCTTCAACAAGCGCTACGGCACCCGCAAGAAGGCCGTCGCCAAGAAAGAACCGGCTCCGAAGAAGTAGTCCGCGTCAGTCGCGGACCCGGGCGACGACGCCCGACGACAACTTCGTGATCGAGGTCTCCCCGATCAGCCCCATCGTGCGGGTCACTCCCGTCGTGATGTGGTCGATGGCCCACTTCACGCCCGCCTCACCTCCAGCACCCAGGCCGTAGAGGTACGGGCGACCGAACATCACGCCTCGCGCGCCGAGCGCGCATGCCTTGACGACGTCGCTGCCTCGACGCACGCCCCCGTCGACCAACACTTCGATGCGCGAGCCCACCGCGTCGACGACCTTCGGCAGCAACGCAACCGGCGCGGGCGCTCCGTCGTATTGACGCCCTCCATGGTTGGACAACGCGATCGCATCGACACCCATGTCGGCCGCGATCCTCGCGTCCTCGACGCTTTGGATTCCCTTCAACATCAGCGGCAGACCAGACACCTCACGGATCCAATCGAGGTCCTTCCACGACAGCGTCGGGTCGAACTGGGAGTTCACGTAATCCGACAGCGTGACGGCCGTCGATCCATCGACGGACTTGCGGCCCGCCACGGCGGAGAAGGTGATCGGCTCGCTGCGCACAAAATCCCACGTCCACTTTGGATGCAGCACACCATCGACGAAGGTCTCGAGGCCGATCTTCGGCGGCAAGGTGAACCCACGACGCACGTCGCGCTCGCGTCGACCAAAGACCGGCGTGTCGACCGTCAACATGATCGCCTTGTAACCGTTGTCGCGGGCGCGCTCGACGAGTTCGCGCGACAGTCCTCTGTCCTTCCAGACGTACAGCTGATACCACAGCGGCCCGGTGGCAACCCTGGCGACCTCCTCGATGCTGCGAGTGCCGAGTGTGGACAGCGTGTAGGGCAGATTCACCGAGCCGGCGACCCGTGCGACCGCGAGTTCCCCATCGGGATGGGCGATTCGCGTGAAACCGGTCGGCGACAACGCGATCGGAAACGGAACCCTCTGCCCCATGATCGTCGTCGACGTGTCGATCGACGAGACGTCGACGAGCACTCGCGGGCGCAGTTCGACCTTGGAAAAGGCAGAGGAATTCTCGACCTTGGTGACCTCATCCTCGGCCGCCCCGTCGAAGTAGTCGAAGACGCCACCCGGCAGCCTGCGCTTGGCGAGTGCCCTCAGGTCGTCGACGTTTCCACACTTCGACAGCCGTCGCGTCGTCGCGTTGAACTCGAACTTGCGCAACCTGACGACGGATCGGATGGTCTTGAGCATGGCAATCACCTCAGGGTGTCGAAGATGCCGGTGAGCCCGGCGACGGTCGTGCGCGGATTGACGATACACATGCGCAGGACGGTCTCGTTCTGCCAACTGCTCGGGACCACGAATCCGATCCCGCGTTCGAGCAGGTTGTCACTCCACATCTGATAACGCTCGGGGCTCCAACCCTTGCGTCGGAACACGAGGACCGACAACTCCGGCTCCATGACGAGCTCGAGATAGTCGCGACCCCGAATCTCGTCGGCCGCCCGACGAGTCACCTCGAGCGTCGCCTCCATCGCGTCGGTGTAGGCCTCCGTGCCGTGCATTGCGAGGCTGAACCAGAACGGCAGCCCCCGCGCACGTCGGGACAGATGGTGTGCGAGGTCGGCTGGATTCCAGGATTCGTCACGAACCGCCGACTCACCCTGCTGCAGTACGTCGAGATACTCGGCGTGCTGGGTGTGGGCGCGCTTGGCGATCCGCGGGTCGCGATATATCAGCGCACACGAGTCGTACGGACCGAACAGCCACTTGTGCGGATCGACGATCAGGCTGTCGGCTCGTTCGATCCCGCGAAACAGTCCGCGCACCGATGGTGCGCACAACGCGGCCGCGCCGTAGGCGCCGTCTACGTGAAACCAGACGCCATGCGACGCAGCGACCCCAGCGATTCCGTCCAGATCGTCGACGACACCGACGTTCGTCGTGCCAGCCGTCGCGACGACCGCACACACACGCCCACGATCCCCCGACGACAAGCCATCGATTGTGTCGCGCACGTGCGCGCCATGGGTCTTTCCTCGCTCGTCGACGGCAGTCGAGACGACGTCTGCGTCCATCACGCGAGCGGCTTGCGCGATCGAGGAATGCGCTCCTCCGGAAGCGACGATGAGTGGCCGCATCCGCTCTCGCGCCGCATCTCGACTTCGCCATGCCCACCTCGCGGCAACCAGGGCCGACAAGTTGCCCGCGGTACCGCCCGAAACGAAGACACCACCGGCGTCGGGCGGCAGCCCCGCGAGGTCGGCGATCCACCTCAAGGCTTGGTTCTCCGCGTACACCGCCCCAGCACCCTCGAGCCAGGACCCGGCGTAGATGTTCGAGGCGGCGACGACGAGATCGAAGAGCACCGAACTCTCCGTCGGCGCACCGGGCACGAAGGACAAAAAGAGCGGATGGTCGACGCTGATGCACGACGGCGCGAGCTCGTCGACGAACTCCTTCAGCACCTCGAGGCCGTTGCGCCCCTCTGGACGAATGGTCTGACCGACGATCGTGTTCAGTTCACTCAACGTGTAGGGCTTGTCGAGCGGTGGAGGGTCCATCTTCACCCGCTCCATCGCATACTTGACGATGGCGACCGCCAACTCCGCGCTCTCCTCGTCGTAGAAGTGCATCGCCTGCGGCTTCGACACCTCCGTCATCGCCGAGCCTTGAGCACCGCGTCCCTCGTCGGCAGGCTGGGCACCGCACCGCGCACGGTCGTGGCGAGCGCACCGGCGACCGCACCCATCCGACACGCCTCCTCGATCGACGAACCGCGCGCCAGCTCGGCGCACATCGCCCCGATGAATGCATCCCCCGCACCGACGCTGTCGATCGGCGTCACGGGGAACGGCGCGATCGGCACGCGCGACGTCGCCGTTTCGATGACGGCACCCTGTGCCCCGAGGGTCGTGACGACCGTCGCCACCCCCGCCGCCCGTAGCGCGTCAGTTCCACCGAGTGCGGCGGACTCGGTCTCGTTCGGCACGACGTAGTCGCAGACCGCAAGGAGCGAAGCGGGAAGACTCGCCGCCGGCGCCGGATTCAACACCGTCGTGGACCCCGCACGCTTGGCTGCCGTGAACACGGCTTCAACTGTTGAGAGTGGAACCTCGAGCTGAGCGAGGACAACGCGGCACGGGGGGAGATCGACTGGCGAGTCCACGCCGACCACCGCGTTTGCCCCAGAGACGACGACGATCGCGTTCTCGCCGTGCGAGTCGACGTTGATGAAGGCACGCCCCGTCGGAGAGTCCACGGCATGCAAGCGCGTCGTGTCGATGCCTTCGCCGTCGAGGATGGACCGCAAGCCCGAGCCCGCGTCATCTCGCCCGACACACCCAACAAAGGCGGTCGATGCCCCCATCCGAGCGCACGCGACCGCCTGGTTCAACCCCTTGCCACCGGCATGTTCGGCATATCCGGTTGCGATCAGTGTCTGACCGGGACGAGGAAGTTCGGCGACTTGGGCGACGAGGTCGAGGTTCGCGCTGCCGACGACGACGACGTCGACGGGCGCCGAGGAAGCCTGGTTCACCGCTCCACTTTGGCACATCGCGACTACGCTCGCCCCCATGAACGAGCGCCCCAAGATGATCGTCGACTGCGACCCAGGACACGACGACGCCATCGCACTCGTGGTGGCCGCCCGATTCGCCGAGCTTGTTGGCGTGACGACGGTGGCGGGCAACGCGCCGATCACCGCCACGACGCGTAACGCGCGAATCGTTCTCGACATGATCGGATCGAATGTCCCGCTCCACCAGGGAGCGCAGCGCCCACTCGTGGCTCCCCCACGACATGCGGCATACGTGCACGGCGAGAGCGGACTCGACGGAGCCGACCTTCCGGAGCCCTCTCGGCCGGCGGACTCGACGGACGCCGTCGGCTACATCATCGACACCTGTCGCGCGACCGAAGGCCTGTGGCTCGTGCCGACCGGTCCGCTCACCAACATCGCACTCGCACTGCGCGCCGCACCCGACATCGCCGAGCGCGTCGCGGGGATCTCCCTCATGGGCGGTGGCAGCTTCGGCAACCGTTCGGCAGCGGCGGAGTTCAACATCTGGGCGGACCCCGAGGCAGCCTCAGTCGTGTTCGGCTACGGACATCGATTGATCATGAGTGGTCTCGACGTGACGCATCGACTGCAGGCGACCCCCGAACGCATCGCACAGGTGCGTCAGATTCCCGGACGCCTCGCCGCGGTCCTCGCCGACCTCTTCGACTTCTTCTCGCAGGTCTACGTCTCACGCCACGACAACATGCGTGGTGGCGCGGTGCACGACCCATGCGCGGTGCTCGCACTGACCCATCCGGGCCTCTTCACCACCAAGGATCAGCACGTCGTGATCGAGACGACCGGCGAATTGACCCGTGGCATGACGCTCATCGACCAACGAGGCCTCATCGAACGCCACGACCCGAACTGCACCGTGCAGTGGGACGTGGATGCGCAAGCCGCCTTCGACGTGATCGTCGAGGCGATCGCTGCGTTCAGTGCCTGAGCGCTACTTGCGCTTGGCGACGAACTTCTCTACGCCCGACAGGTCGTAGGGGTTGCCCATCATCACGATGACGTGCTGGGCGCCGATCTCTTCGTACGCCGCGACGTTGTCGAGTTCCTCGGGCTTGATGCACACGGTGCGCTCGATGTCGGCGGGATTGCGACCCAATTTCGCACACCACTCGTCCAAGATCGCAAGCTTCTTCGCGTAACTTTCGGGCGGGCCGAAGTAGTTGTACTGGTCGGCATGCTGGGCGACCAGTCGAAGCGTCACCTTCTCGCCACCGCCACCGATCATGATCGGGATCGATCCGCGCACGGGTTGCGGGTTGAGCTTGGCGAGTCTCGCCTTGACGATCGGAAGTCCCGCCTCGAGGATCTTGAGTCGTCCGGGCGCGGTTCCGAAGTCGTATCCGTATTCGGTGTAGTCACGCTCGAACCAGCCGGAGCCGACGCCGAGGACGAAACGACCGTCGCTGATGTGGTCGATGGTGCGCGCCATGTCGGCGAGCAAGTGTGGGTTGCGATACGAATAGCAGGTGACGAGCGCACCGACCGACGCGTGACACGTGTCGGCGGCCATCGCCGCGAGCAAGGTGTAGCACTCGAAATGTTCCGCCTCAGGGTCACCCGACAACGGATAGAAGTGGTCCCAGGTCCAGATGCTGTCCACCCCGAGCGCATCCGCCGCGCGCCACGCCGCGCGCATCTCGCGCACCGACGTCGCCTGCGGCCACAGTTGCACACCGATCTTCATGTTGATCCTCTCGCTCGTCAGACGAACTTCTTCAAGATCTTGAACTTACGCTTCGAATACGGCGGATACGCGATCGAGGGATCGAGTTTCGTCGAACGCTTGAGCACGGGCTTGAGGTGCTGGAACACGTCCACGCCCGCCTGGCCGTGGTACGCGCCCATGCCGCTTTCGCCCACGCCGCCGAACGGGAGGTGTGGGCCGGTCATGTGGAAGATCGTGCCGTTCACGGTGACGCCGCCGGAGATCGTGTCGCGCACGACGCGATCGGCAACCCGCGAGTCCTCCGCAAAGACGTACAGCGCGAGCGGATGCGGGCGGGAACGCACGAACCGAACCGCGTCGTCCATCGAGTCGACGGCGATCACGGGAAGGATGGGCCCGAAGATCTCTTCTTGCATCACGGGTGCCGTCGGCTCCACACCCACGAGCACCGTCGGGGCGATGTAGCGATCCGAGGCGGAGTGTTGTCCGCCAGCAGCGACTGATCCGGAGCCCAACATTCCGACGAGTCGGTCGAAGTGACGCTGGGAGATGATGCGTGAATAGTCCTTGGAGTCCTTCGGATCGGCGCCGTAGAACTCCGTGATCGTCGAGGTGATGCGCGAGACGAGGTCGTCGACGACGTCGCGGTGTGCGAGCACGTAGTCGGGCGCGACGCACGTCTGACCCGAATTCACGAACTTCGCCCACGTGATCCTGCGCGCGGCCACGGTGAGGTTGGCCGAGCGATCGACGATCGTCGGACTCTTCCCGCCGAGTTCGAGGGTGACCGGGGTCAGGTGTTCTGCCGCCGCACGCATCACCACCCGTCCGACCGTGCCGTTACCGGTGTAGAAGATGTGGTCGAAACGCTGACGCAGCAATTCGGTGGTCTCCGCGACTCCGCCCTCGACGACGCGCAGTGCACGCTGATCCAGGTACTGAGGCGCGAGGCGCGCAAAGAGTGCGGAGGTCGCCGACGACACCTCACTCGGCTTCAACACGACGGCATTGCCCGCCGCGATCGCACCGGCGGCTGGGACGACGAGGAGCTGCACCGGATAGTTCCACGGAGCGATCACGAGGACGACGCCGAGCGGCTCTGGGACTCGCCAACTCGATCCAGGCTTGGCGACGACCATCGTCGGCACCTTGCGCGGTTCGGTCCAGCGCTCGAGGTTCTTGTCCATCGCTTCGATCTCGGTGATCGAAAAACCGACGTCGTACAGCCAGGCCTCCTCGGGCCCGCGACCGAGATCGGTCTTCAGTGCCGCTGCGAATTCGGCCTCGTTCTCACGCAGCATCGTCACGAGTTGACGCAGTTGTTGACGACGCCACTCGAGGGGTCGGGTCGTGCCACGATCGAACTCGGACCGTAGCTGGTGCACGAGATCGGCGATCATCTGGAGCGGACGACGAGATTCGAACTCGCGACCCTCACCTTGGCAAGGTGATGCTCTACCAACTGAGCCACGTCCGCATAACGGAAAACCGTTAGGGATTTGAGTTTAGCAGTGGATCTGCGGTGCTCAACACGTCGCGAGCGACCGCCTCCTTGGTGCCGTACTTGACCACTCCGGCGAGCGAGACGAGCACGACGACGGATCCGATCGCCTGGACGAGCGCCACGGTCTGGCCGAAGAAGGCCCATGCGAAGCCCGTCGAGATGACCGGGCCCAACAGACAGATGAGCGAGGACGTGGACGCGGGGACGAATCGCTGAGCCCACACCATCGTCGTGTGTCCGATCGTTCCCGAGACGAGCGTCATGGTGACGATGAGGCCGAAATCCGACCACGAGATGGTCGAGATGTCCTTCGACGTGATCAGCGCCCACGGTCCCGCCACCAGAAACTGCATCACCGAGATGCCGAACATGAAGGCCCACGTGTCGACGCCGCTCGTGCGTGCCTTCTTGGAGGCAATGAAGTATGCGGTCCAGAGAATCGAATTGATGAAGGCGAGCACGTCGCCGCGCAGCGCGGACGCTCCACCCGACCCTGCTCCGAGTACGACGCCTGCGACCCCGGCAAAACTCGTGAGCGCAAAGACGACCTGCAACCCGCGAAGTCGCTCGCCGAGCAGACGCGGCGCCACCAGCAGCGTGAAGGCCGTGCTCAGGTTGCCGATGATGGTCGAGTTGACGATCGACGTCGTCGTGAAGGACATGAATCCCGAGATCGTCGACCAGCCAAAGATGAATCCAGGCACCACCGCCACCCTGAATGCAGCCCACGTCAGACGAATGCGTCTGAGCTTCAGGATCACGAACAGCACGATCGGCCAGAACAGGACGCGATAGAAGATCGTCGAGTTGATCGACATGTCGACACCGAGCGTCAGCACCGGTCCGATCCCCCAGACGAGGACGGACAGAAAGACACCACTCACCGGAACCGCGTGGGCCCGGTCGACGACCGCGACGCGCGCATTGCGCACGCGCGCAGTCAGCACGGCCACGACCTCGTCAGGACTTTGCCGAGCCAGGTCGCAGATCGATGCGCAAGACGAGCACGCCGTCCTCGACCGATGCGACCGCGTCGCCGACCATCGCGAAGTCTTGGAAGTCGACCTGTGCCTGGGCGATGAACATCTGTCGCTCGTCACCCGCGACTGGTGGGAGCGGACGGCGCTTCACTGCAGCGGCGCGCTCCTTGAAGCGAGCGATCATTTCGGTGGGGTCGAATGCAGCCATGCCTCAAAACTAGTTGAGGACTACTTGAGCAACGGGTCGATTGGCGCCCGAGGCGAGTCCTCGACCCGTTCGTGTGACGCTGGCGACCGCCGCTGTGGCGTCGGACGACGCGGGGGTCGAGCCTCGCGTGAGCGCGGTTGTGCCACTGTCTCGCCCTCGGCGATCGCCCGTGCCATCTGCATCAACTCTCGACGCTCCTGATCGCTTCCATGGACGAACTCGTCGTCGCTCATCACCTCGAGTGGTGCAAGCGCCGGTGACTCAGGTCGCGCCTCACGCCAGAGCCTCAGTGTGTAGAGACACAGTGCGACGCCAGCGATCAGACAGACGAGGCCGATGAACGCGATACGCAGTTCGATCAAGGCCAGCACACCGTTCCCCATGACCGTCCCAACTTACCCCAGCCCGCCATACTTGGTGCGTGGTCGATGCACTCATCAACGTCGTGTCGATCGTCGCGTTCGTCGGAGTCCTCGTGTGGCTCATGCGCCAGTCGAGACGTTCGCTCACCGGTTGGCACTCCGCCGACGGGCGCGACTTCGTCGCCCATGCGCGAGGGGTAGATGAATCGGGAACGCCGACACGCTGGAAGGTCGTTCGAGCGCACCTCGACGAGGAGACCGCCACCGTCTCGCTCCTGCCACGAGGACGAGCAATCGACGTCCGTGGAAACTTTTTGCTCGCGGGGCGTCCCGGATCGCCCGAGCTGTTTGGCGGGTCGACGCGCCACTCGGCGTTCGTGCTCCGTGGGTCCGACCACGACGTGATCGTGCGCGTGGCTCGCGGCTCGCTTCCCGAGGAGCGCCTCGAGTCGACGCTTCGTCGCGGTCAGTAGTTGTCCGCGAGGAACGCCTTGATCGGCGCACCGACCTGGTCGAAGTTGATGAGGAACGCGTCGTGTCCGTGCGGCGAGTCGATCTCGACATATCGAGCATCCACGCCGTTGCGCACCAACATGTCGGCGATCTGGCGCTGTTGGTAGGTGGGATAGAGGATGTCGCTCGAGATGCCCATGACGAGGGTCGGCGCGACGATGCGGGCCATCGCTCGCTCGAGCGAACCACGACCGCGCGCGATGTCGTGCAAGTCCATCGCCTTGCCGATGATCAGGTAGCTGTTGGTGTCGAAGCGGCGGATCAAGCGGTCGCCGTGGTGATCGAGATAGCTCTCGACTTCGAACCGGTCCCAGAGACCGAGACCGTTGTAGTCGGCGTCGCTGTCGGCAAGGTCGCGTCCGAAGCGCTGGTTGAACACGTTGTCGCTACGAAACGTGACTTGGGAGATCATGCGGGCGATCGCCAGGGACTCCCACGGTCCCTCCCCTGGGGCCGCGTCGTAGTACTCGCCTCCGCGCCACTTGGGATCGAGGCGAATGACGCGCCGACCGATTGCACCCCAGGCGATCTGCTGCGCCGTCGACTGCGCGCAGGTGGCGATCGGAATGATCGTGCGCACACGCTCGGGATACATGACCGCCCATTCGAGGACCTGCATGCCGCCCATCGAGCCGCCGACGACGCTGTGCCAGACGTCGATGCCGAGCACGTCCGTGAGGCGCAGTTGTGCCCGCACCATGTCACGCACGGTGATCACCGGGAAACGTGAACCGTAGGGCTTGCCATCGACGGGGTGCGCGGATGCGGGGCCGGTCGTGCCTTGGCACCCGCCGATCACGTTGGAACACACGACGAACCAGCGATTGGTGTCGATCGCCAATCCCGGACCGATGATCCCCTCCCACCATCCCGGGGATGGATGACCGTCCTCTGCGGGGCCAGCCGCGTGAGAATCACCGGTCCATGCATGGCACACGAGGATCGCATTGTCACGCTCCGGCGTCAGCGTCCCCCACGTCTCATAGGCGATCGTCACGTCGGTCAGGTTGACTGCACCATCGAGCGCGAAGGGACGATCGGCAGGAAAGTGGGCGAATCGACGCGAGCCGACAGGCTGCGTGGCATCCCACGCTCCTGTTGCTGGATAGTCATGTCGGGTCATTGCACTGTCCGTTCGCTCACCCAACTGAGCCGGCCCGTTGCCCCGCCGAAGCGAGGCCACATCTCCCGTTCGCACGGGATGGCACCGTGGGCATTGCCCGGTTGCCGGACCAATTGGTCACTCCTGATGTTGCTGAAACCAGCCTACCCGCCGATATGGTGAGTCCACCACAGCGGGCGGAGTTGGGGCTGTGACCTGGTGCGTGTGCACCTCGGGGGTGGCGTGGACAACCTTCTGACACTCAGTGCGCAGTCGCGCGAGACACCTGGCAAGGGCCACGGAAGCTTCGCCAGAGAACCGATACCGGCCGGCCAGTTCGTCGTCTGCTTCGGCGGCCTACCCGTCACGACGCACGAGTTCGCCACCTTCCCCGCGGAGCGTCGCTCCAGATCGATCCAGATCGACCACGACACCTACGTCGTCGGTCCCCCGACACGCGAACCAGGCGATTCGATCAACCATTCCTGCGAGCCAAACCTCGGCCTCGTGTCCGCGACGCGACTCGTGGCACGACGCGACATTGCCCCCGGCGAAGAGCTGACCTACGACTACTCAACGAGCGACTCTTCGCCGTATGACGAGTTCGACTGTGCATGCGGCACGCCACGTTGCCGTGGTCGATTGGGCGGTCGTGACTGGATGCGACACGACATCCAACGGGCGCACGCCGGCTGGTTCTCGCCGTATCTTGCCCGACGAATATCGGCTCTCGAGTCGTCTCGCCTGCTGGGCAAGCGGGACGTCGAGTCACTGATGGCGCGCGTCGAGACGCAACCCCTTGGCGCGTTGCTCGCTGCGACACGGATCGCAACTGGCTTGCATCATGCGACCTGGCGGACCGCTCGGGCAATCCTGTCCAACCATCAGGTCGACGTCGACGACACCGATCCCCGCTCGATCGACTGGGCAGTGGCCTGGTTCAACGAGACGCGGGGCCGCGATCTGCGGGAACATCACTGAGTCGACAGGCCGGCGTGCCACCGGGCAGCCGATGGCGGTTGGAGGCGACGAGTCGGTAGACCACGCGGGCGCACGTCGACACGATCGGCAACTCGAGTAATCGACCGAGAAGCGGCCACGGTCGACGACATCCACGAAGGGCCATGGCGACGGCGCGATGCCCGGACTTGCGTTCGCCGGTGGACACGTCGACCCACTGCAGCTCGCTCGCACACTGTGTCGCATCGAGTCCGAGCGACGCAAGGTCGAGGCGTTGCCACGGTCGAACAGTGTTCCCGACGACCATCCGCCTCTCCAACCACCGCGCACACGAACTGCACAGCGCACAGTCTCCGTCGAACACGGTGATTCGCCGAGGGGCCTCCACGACGGGAACGCTAGTGGTGACGTCGGTAGGTTGTAGTGCCGTGCTTCGCGTCCTTCTCTCCCCACGAATCGTCGCCCTGCACCTCCTCACGATCGTCCTCGTTGCGACCATGTTGTCCTTGTCCAGCTGGCAATGGGATCGCCACCGTGAACGCGCGGAGTTCAACGACGACGTGCGGGCACGAGCTGCCGAGGTGATCCGTCCACTCACCGACGTGCTCGAGGAACATCCCGAACCGGTCGATGCACAGTGGTACACCGTCGAAGCCTCTGGTTCATATACCGAGCCGACGATGCGCCTCGTGAACGTCTCCCAGGACGGCGTCGCGGGCTACGACGTCGTCACTCCGCTCGTGCTCGACGACGGTCGCATCCTCATCGTGAACCGCGGGTTCCTCCCGCTGTCACAGGACATGCCGACCGTCGAGATCGGTGACCGCGTCAGTGTCGTGGGCCGAGTGCGCACAACGGACGAGCGCCGGTTCGGAGAGGTCGACAACTCCCCACAAGCCACCCTCACCGACATCCAGCGCATCGACCTTGCACTGCTCGACGAGGCGATCGACGGCGAGGTGCTCGACGTGTCGATCGACGCACTCTCCTCGAACCCGACCGACGACGCGCGCCTTGCACCGGTAGCCGCCCCGACCCTCTCGTCGGGTCCACACCTTTCCTACACCGTGCAGTGGATCCTGTTCAGCCTGTGCGCCATCGGCGCGTGGGCGTTGCTCGTTCGTCGCGCTTTGCGTGCGGCGTCAGCCGGCAACGAGGCGTGACAGCGCCCTCGGCGAACTCGTCGCGATCCGCACCTTGAGTGAACGCGGCAGACGCGAAAAGAGCATCGTCATCGTCCGCGCGATGTCGCCTGGCGCGGTGTCGATGCGCAGGTAACCAGACCATGCATCCTCCGGCAAGTCGAAGAAGCCGTCGAAGAATTGCTGGATGTCACGCGTGCGCAGTCGATTGAGGGCGGCGAGCCCGTAATCGTGCAACGCCCTGGTGCGGCGCAACCCTGCCGGCCACAGCACATCCCACGAGCGCCGCGTGATCTCGTCGCTCGATGCACCCCGATTGACGATGTCGCAGAGCGCCTCCGCGAGCCGAGGCGCCGCACGCAGCGACGCAGCGACCGAATACCCGGTGACGGGGTGGATGAAACCGCCTGCCGCGCCGAAGCCGACGACCCGCGTGCTCGGTTCCGGTGGCGCCCCACCCATGGCGATGTGCACGTCCTCGATGTCGAGCGCGTCGACCGTGACGTCGGATCCGATGCGCCGATGGAGCAACTCGCGCAAGTCGGTCGCGCTCCGCGCAGTGGGTTCGACGAGCGAGGTCTCCTCGACCATCGACGTTCCATCACCGAAGTCCATCGCATAGAGAAACGTCGGCCGTTCCATTCGATCGGTGGCGGGTCGCCAGTCCATGAGCGTGAACGAATCGGTCGGCACGATGCCGCCGCGGCGCGTGAGGACGCCGTACGCACTCTGCACGCCCGTCGCGTGGTGGCGCTGGCGCTCGAGGAAGCCCGACGAGGAACCACCGGCATCGACGACGACGCGGGCGGCGATCGTCTCGCCCGTCGACAGACCGACCTCGCGCTGGAAACCGTCCGCATCCACGCGCGACACGACGGACGTCGCCTTGCAGTGAAATGGCCGATAGCCGATGCCGATCAGGTGGCCGCGCAACTTCGCGTTGTCGAACACGAGATACGGCCGGGCAAGCACGTGCTCCCGCTCGCCGACGACCCGAACGTTCGGCCACGTGCGGCGCGCGAGACCCTTCACCACGATCGAATCGTCACACGGGTCGAGGTCGTCAACCCAGGATCCGAGCGTGTGCGTCCAGTGGCGATCGAGCGCAGGATCGACGAGCGCGACGGACAGCCCTCGGCGCATCACCGAATGCGTGATCGCCGCACCGGCAGGGCCAGCGCCGAGCACGACGACGTCGAAGCGCTCGACGGGGCTCGTCATGCGGGATGGGCCTCGATCGCAGCCATGTTCTTGAACTGCTCGATGACGTTGGGCGTGCGATACGCCGAGTCGAGACCGCGATAGACGGTGTCGACGTTGACGGCGATGCGGCCGATCTCCTGCCACGAGCCGAAGGCACTCGAGGAACCATGCAGCTCGCGGGCCAGTTCGCGCGCCGCCTCGAAGGCGTCGATTCCATTCGCATGCATCGCCGTCGCCCCCGACAGGACCGCCGAGAGATAGTCGCGCACGCCCGCGACGCCCGCCTTGTCGGTCACCGGACCATGGCCCGGCACGATGGCGTCGACGTCCAGCGAGGCGATCAAGTCACAGGCGGCGATCCAGTTTTCGAGCGGTCCCGCCCACACGATCGGCGCACCCCCGATGAACAGGATGTCGCCGGTGAACACGACCTTGGCGTCCGCGCAGTAGGCGATCGTGTCGCCGCGGGTGTGCGCCGGACCGACCTCGATCAACTCGACGGTACGTCCGCCGACCTCGACGTCGAGGCGTCCGTCGAACGTGCGCGTCGGTAGCGCGAGGTCGATGCCGTCGAAGGAGAAGTCGCCGAAGAACTGGCGAAAGAGCGTTCCGATCTCGCCGTCGGCGGAATTGAGTGCCGCCATCATCGACGGTGGAACCTCGGTCATCTCGTGTGCCGTGGCCGACGAGGCGACGATTTCGGCACCTGCCACAAGCTGATTGCCGTAGCAATGGTCGCCGTTGGCATGCGTGTTCACCACCGTCGCGATCGGTGCGCTCCGGGTGATCCCGGCCATCGACTCGAGCATCGCGTGCGTCAGCTTCAGGTCGAACAGCGTGTCGACGAGCAACGACGCGCCGTCACCGGCCACGAGACCTGCATTGCTGTAGCCCCACCCTCCGTCGGGCTGGAGATATGCGTAACATCCACCGCCGATCTCGTGCAGCCCGAGGCTGTAGGTGCCGGCCATCACGAGAGCCTGGTGAGCCCGGCCTTCAGATTGCGGATCGCCTGGTTGATGCGCTGTTCGTTCTCGATCAGGGCGAAGCGGGCGAAGCCCTCCCCGCCGGGACCGAAGCCGGAGCCCGGTGAGAGCGCCACGTTGCAGTCGCGTACGAGGTGGCTGCAGAACTCGACGGAGTCCATGTCGCGGTACGGCTCTGGAATCGGAGCCCAGACGAACATCGACCCGCGCGACTTTGGAATGTGCCAGCCGATGCGGCCGAGACCGTCGATGAGCGTGTTCATGCGGCTCTCGTAGATCGCACACACTTCCTTCGGGTAGTCGGCCGCCTCGTTCAACGTGACGGTGGCGGCGATCTGGATCGGCTGGAACGTTCCGTAGTCGAGGTAGCTCTTCATCTTCATGAGCGCCTGCACCACCTCGGTGTTGCCGGCCATGAACGCACAGCGCCAGCCGGCCAT
>CAYXIY010000025.1:0-15011 GCA_964465475.1 uncultured Acidimicrobium sp.
TTCGGCCACCCGCGTTCGGTGGAGCCAGTCCTGCGGTTCGTGGAGCAGGTGATGACACCGCTCAGACTGCGATAGGTATTGGAGCGGGTGACGGGAATCGAACCCGCATAGCCAGCTTGGAAGGCTGGAACTCTAGCCATTGAGCTACACCCGCGAGACGCGAAGTCGACCATGAATACTAGCCCGCATCGTTCCCATCGCGTCGGGCGACGGAGCGCTGGATCAGGCGTGGAGACCGTCCACTGCGTCAAGTACCTCGCCTGCGTCGTTGTGGCTGTGGGTGAATCCGCGTCGGCGTTCCTCGGCGACTGTCGACTGGCTTCTCAGGGCGACGATGTAGGCGCGTCGGTAACTGGACGACGAGTAGTTGCCGCCTGAGCCATGCAGCACTCCCTCGTTGTGCACGGTGATGTCACCGCGTGAGATCTCGACAGGCTTCATGACGTCATCTGGTCGCAAGTCGGTCACGAGCGTGTGGCTGGACGAACGATCGCCGTGCAGCGGTCGATGGGTGCGAACGGGCTCGTGGTGAGATCCGGGGAGGAATTGCATGCATCCGTTCTCGATGGTCGAGTCGTCGACCGCCAACCAGCAGGTTGCCGTACGCCGGTCGTCGGTGTCGATCCAATAGGCCTGGTCCTGGTGCCAGTGGAAGATTGCGTCAGGTCGGCCCGGTGACTTGGCGAGGAGTTGATCGAAGTCGATCGTCATGCCCTCGCCACAGAGTTGCTCGGCAATCGACTGTGCGCGTCGCTCGAACAGGTTCCCTTGCCATTGCGGGTAGTACTTGCGGGGGAGCATCACGTTGACGACCGCATATCCCCGCGGATCTGTTCCGTGTTCACCGGTGGTCATGTCGTTGAAGTCCTTGCCCGCAACCGCGATCTCACCGCGCAGGAATCGCTCGTACACGGCTTCGATGTCGGTCATTTCGTCCTCGGACATCACGCCACGAAGGTGGACGTAGCCGTCCCGGCGAAACGACGCGATCTCCTCTGGGGTGAGCAGGTAGGTGTCGCCTCGGCGACGGTCAGATCCTGTCGTCAGCGTGCGATCCGAGTCGTGGGACGAACCCATGGGGCCCACGATAGTGGGGTTCGGACGAAGGCGCCTTCGGGGTCAGTCGAGCGTGAAGACGATGGCAACCTCGACGTCCCGTGGGTGGCGTCGAAGACGCTCGAGGAGTTCTCCAGCGAGCCAGAGCACCGACAGTGCGCGGTAGGCGAGGGGGTATTTTCTCCTGATCGCCTTGCGCACGCGCACCGCCTCGTCACCCGAGACGATGCGAGCGGTCGCCGTGTGCGTCACCGCGCCAGCGAGATGCTGGCCGCGCATGTCACAGGGCGTCACGGTCACGCGCGGATTGTTGCGGATGCGCTTCACCTTGCCGACGTTCGTCTCAGTGATCACGCCGTAGGAACCGCCGAGGTCGGCGAACCACACGGGGGTGGGGACGGCCACGCCTGACGTGCGGAAGGTGACGAGCGAGACGTACTTCTCGCGGGGGTCGAGCACGGCTAGAGCTGGAGGCTCTTGACTTCCATGAATTCCTCGAATCCATGGCGACCGAGCTCGCGACCGACTCCCGACTGCTTGTAGCCGCCGAACGGCGCGTTCACGTTGAATGCGCCACCGTTGACCTCGACCTGACCGGTTCGCATGCGACGCGCGACCTCGATGCCCTTGTCCTGGGTCGACATCCACACGCCACCGGCGAGGCCGTAGACGGTGTCGTTGGCGATGCGCACGGCATCGTCGATGTCGTTGTAGGGGATGATGCAGAGCACTGGGCCGAAGATCTCTTCCTGGGCGATCGTCATCTGGTTGTTGACGCCGGTGAACACCGTCGGCTTGACGTAGTAGCCAGTCGTCACTCCCTCGGGTGCGCCGAGACCACCGACGAGCACCTGTGCGCCCTCGTCGATGCCCTTCTGGATGTAGCCCTGCACACGATCGCGCTGGGCGGCGGACGCGAGCGGTCCGAGGTTGGTGCCCTCGGCGAACGGGTCTCCGACGGTCATCTTCGACGCCGCGGTCGCCGCATGTTGTTCGGCCTCTGCGAGTCGGGACTTCGGCACGATCATTCGGGTGAGCGCCGAGCAGGTCTGACCGCTGTTGAGGAACGCCTTGCCGACGCCCGACATGACCGCCTTGGCGAAGGTCGCGTCGTCGAGGTCGTCACCGATGATGTTGGCCGACTTTCCGCCGAGCTCCAAGGACACCTTCTTCACGGTTTCTGCGCCGACCTGGGCGACGCGCTTGCCTGCGCGGGTCGACCCGGTGAAGCTCACCATGTCGACGAGCGGATGCGCGGCGATGGCCTCGCCGACGACCGGACCGGTGCCGGTGACCATGTTGAACACACCGGCGGGCAGGCCGACCTCGTGGATGATCTCGGCGAGCATGAACGCGTCGATCGGGGCGACCTCGCTCGGCTTCAACACCACGGTGCAGCCCGCGGCCATGGCGAAGGCCACCTTGGCCGCGATCTGGTGGAGCGGGTAGTTCCAGGGTGTGATGCAACCGACGACGCCGATCGGCTCGCGCACGACCATCGACGATCCGACGGTCTCCGAATACTCGAAGGTCTCGGCGACCGAGGCGGCCTGCTTGAAGGAGTTGATCGGAAGGCCGACCTGGACGAGCTGGCTCAGCATCTTCGTCATGCCGGTTTCCTTGGAGATCACCGTTGCGATCTCGTCCATCCGCCCGGCGAGCGCGTCGCCGATTCGACTCATGAACTTGGCTCGCTCTTCGCGGGGGAGACCGGACCAGGAGTCGAACGCGGCGCGTGCCGCCTTCGCGGCCGCATCGACGTCGGATGCTCCGCCAGCGGGAATCGTCGCCATGACCTGTTCGGTCACGGAGTCATAGACGGAGAGGGTGTCGGTCGTGGAGGGCGTGACCCACTGGCCATTGATGTAGAACGAGGAATAGGTGCTCATGGCACCATTGTGCCAGTCCTACGCCTCGACCTCGTCATCGGGGTCGTCGAGGATTGTCACTTCTGCGTCGCTCAACTCGGGGATTCCCTGCTTGGTGCGCATCTTTTCGATCGCCCGGATCGGAACCCCGAGCTTCTTGAATCGCGTGCCGTCGGTTGCGATGTCGTCCAGCTTGCCAGCGAACTTGTCGAAGGTCGACTTCACCTCGTCGACCGCCTTCACGTAGTTCGCCCACTCCTTGTCGAACTTGTTGATCTGCTGCATGATCGATGCCGCGGTCTGTTCGGTGTGGAAGCTGTCGGTGGCCTGACGGATGACGACGAGGAACGCATACAGCGCGAGCGGGGAACACAGCACCACCTGCTTGGAGAGCGCGTAGTCGATCAGCGTGGGGTCGGCTTCGTGGACGAAGCTCGAGATGCTCTCGTTCGGAAGGAACATGAGCACGTAGTCGACCGCTTCTTCCTTGGCGTTGTTCACGTAGTCACGCTTGGCGAGAGCATCAACGTGGCCACGGACGGCCTTCACGAACTCCGTCTTCGCCTGCGAGCGCAGTGCGTCGGTCTCGGCGGAGAAGTGCAGCGCGTACTTGTCGAGGGGGAACTTCACGTCCATGAACAGCACGCGATTCGGCGGCATCATGAACTTGTAGTCGGGCTTGCCACCCGCAGAGTTGATGTCCTGCTTGGTGTAGTTGACGTTCTCGATGAAGCCGGCGGCGCGCAGCATGTCTTCGACGACGCGCTCGCCCCATTGCCCGCGCTTTTGTGAGTTGGAGAGGATCTCGTTCAAGTTGTCGGTGCGCTTCGAGAGTGCTTCGACCGCCTTGCCGACGTTGTCGTACTGGATGTTGTTCTTCTCGCGAAGGCTGCGAAGCTCGCTCGAGAGTGCCTCGAGGCGTTGGTTCATTTGCGTCGCGATCCCGCTCAGGGCGGTGTCGATGACTTGGGCCTTCGTTCCGAGTTGGTCGCCACCGGACTTGGCGATCGTCTCTGAGGCGAGACGAATCGACTCGTCGCGATCCCGACGAGCCCGCTCGGACATGGTGGCGAGGGCGTCGTTGAGAGCATCCTGGACTGCGCTCGTGACCTGATTCGTCACGTCGATGCTGGGCGTTGCGCTCACGGTCGGCTTCACGAACCTCGTGATCGCGAAGGCGACGAGGAAGATGAGGACGAGCAGCAGTACGACGAGGATGATGTCCATCAGCCGAGGGTACCCAAGGCGTGTATCAGAGACGGAGCGCTACGAACGAGGGTGGTGACAGGCCACGTAATGGCCGTTGCCCGCATAGGTGAGCTGGGGCTCTTCGGCCGCGCACTTGTCGGTCGCGGCTGGGCAGCGCGTGCGGAAGCGGCATCCCGTCGGCGGGTTGGTGGGCGAGGGCGGCTCGCCTTCGAGCACCGCACGGCCCGACACCTTGGTCGGGTCCGGGATCGGCACCGCGCTGACGAGCGCATGCGTGTAGTGGTGCAACGGTCGCTCGCTCAGCTCGTTGGCCGGGGAGACTTCGCAGACCTTGCCGAGGTACATCACGACGACGCGATCGCTGATTGCGCGAACGACGGACAGGTCGTGGGAGATGAACAACAGCGCCAGCCCGTAACGCTCCTTCATGTCCTGGAGGATGTTCAGGATCTGGGCCTGGATGCTCACGTCGAGGGAGGAGACCGGCTCGTCGCAGATCAGGAGCTTCGGCTCGAGGGTGAGCGCGCGGGCGATGCTGATGCGCTGGCACTGTCCACCGGAGAACTCGGTCGGCTTGCGGTCACCGACGACTTCGGGATCGAGGCCGACGGACGTGAGCAGGTCGCGCACCTTCGCCTTGCGCTCGGCCTCGTTGCCGCGGTTCCAGACCTTGAGCGGCTGCTCGACGAGTGCGTTCACCTTGAGGTGTGGGTCGAGCGAGCTGATCGAGTCCTGGAAGATCATCTGCATCTTCGGTCGCACGGTGCGCAGCGCCTCGCCCTTCAGAGCGGCGATGTCGGTGCCGAGCAGGTTGACGGAGCCGGACTTGGTGTTGATGAGGCGCATCACGCCCTTGGCGAGCGTCGACTTGCCGCAACCCGACTCACCGACGACCGCGAGTGTCTCGCCTTCGACGATGTCGATCGAGATGCCCGACACGGCCTGCACGGCGGAGCCGTCGCGGCCGGGGTATTCGATGACGAGGTCCTCGACGCGCAGCACCGCGTTGTCGCTCGAGCGAAGGTGTGCTTTGCCGGTGCCAGCCATGGTTACTTCGCCCCCAGTGGGAAGAAGCAACGGTACGCGTGACCGTTGCCTGCGTCGGTGAGTTCCGGATGCTCCTTGTGGCACTTGTCCGTGGCGTACGCGCAGCGCGGAGCGAACGCGCAACCGGTGCGCTCGGCGACGGGGTCGGGAGGCGTGCCGGCGATTGCGGGCATGCGCTCGCCCGGTGCGCGGTCGAGGCGGGGAATCGACTTCATGAGCGCCTCGGTGTACGGGTGCTTCATGTTGGCGAAGAGTTCCTTCGTCGGGGCGATCTCGACGACCTCGCCGCCGTACATCACGGCAATCTTGTCGGTGTGCGTGGCGACGACGCCGAGGTCGTGGGTGATGATCACCATCGCCATGCCGAGGCGCTGGCGAAGGTCGCCCATCAACTCGAGCACCTGGGCCTGGACGGTCACGTCGAGCGCGGTCGTCGGCTCGTCGGCAAACAGGATCTCCGGCTCACAGGCGATCGCCATCGCGATCATCACGCGCTGGCGCATGCCGCCCGAGAGTTGGTGCGGATACTTGACGACCTGCTTGTCGGGCTCGGGGAGTCGCACGAGGGCGAGGAGTTCGAGCACGCGGGCGTTCGCGGCTTCCTTCGACATGCCCATGCGCTTGACGAGTGCCTCGGCCATCTGTGGTCCCACGCGGCGCACCGGGTTGAGCGCCGTCATCGGGTCCTGGAACACCATCGAGATCTGCTTGCCCCACAACTCGCGGATCTCCTTGGCCGTCATGGACAGCAACTCGACACCGTTCAGCTTGACGCTGCCCTCGCGCTTGACGCGCTTGCCGCGCAGCAGGCCCATCGAGGCGCGGGACATGACCGTCTTGCCGGAGCCCGATTCGCCGACGATGCCGACGCTTTCGCCCTTGGCGATCGACAGCGTCACGCCGCGCACGGCCTTCAGCTCTCCGCGCTTGGTGTTGAATGCGATGCGCAGGTTCGTGATGTCGAACAGGTTGCTCATATTCGCGACTCGCGTCCGTCGATCCGGGTGCGGAAGTAGTCACCGAAGTAGTTGAGCGCCATCACGGTGAGGGCGATCGCCGCGGCGGGGATCAGCGTGGTGTGCGGGGCGATGCTGATGTCGCCGCGGTTCTTGGCGAGCATCGAGCCCCACGACTGACCGGGGTCGGTGCCGACGCCGAGGATGGCGAGGCCACCTTCGACGACGATGACCACGCCGGCAGCGAGGAAGGCGACCGACATCATCGACGGCACGACGTTCGGCACGATGTGGTTCCAGATGATCTGGCGACGCTTCATGCCGACGGATTCGGCCACCATCACGAACTCACGCCCCGTCCACGACAGTGCCGACGAGCGGGCGATGCGTCCGAGGACGGGGATGATCACGAACGTGAGCGAGATGATGAGCACCAGGATGCGGGGCATGCCGGCTTCGGGGTTGGACATGTCGGGACTCGCGAACACCGCAACCATCGCCACCGTCAGGATCAGCGTCGGAATCGACAGGGTGACGTTGAAGTACATGGTGATGACCGCGTCGACCCAGCCACGCCAGTAGGCCGCGACGATCCCGAGTGCGCCGCCGATGACGGAGGCGACGAAGACCGAGATGAACGAGATCAGGATCGACCAGCGGGCGCCATGCGCGATGGCGGAGAGCAGGTCGACGCCGTCGAAGTCGGTGCCGAGGATGTGGTTCGGGGAGAACGGACCGACGCCCATCGCGTCGAAGTCGTTGAACTTGTAGTCGGTGATCGGCAAGCTGTCGCCGAACGCGGTGAGGAACACGCAAACTGCGAGCCACGCCGAACTGATGTAGAAGCCGATCGGCTTGCGGTCAGCCACCACGATGGCTCCTCACGCGCGGGTCGACGATTCCGTACAGGACGTCGACGATCAGGTTGAACACGATGTAGGAGACGGCGACGAGTGCGATCAGCGACTGGATCGCCAGGTACTGGCGGAAGTTGATCGAATACGCGATCAGGGTGCCGAGACCGTCGAAGGCGAACACCGACTCGACGACGACCGCGCCGCCGATGAGCGCTCCCATGTTCAACGCCGCAGAAGTGAGCAGGGTGAGAGAGGATGGACGCAGCACGTGGCGCCACAGGATCCACTGGTTGGACAGACCCTTGGACGAGGCCATCGTCACGAAGTCCTCCTTCAGCGTGGCGATCGTGTCGGTGCGCAAGAGGCGGGTGAACGTGCTGATGAGTCCGATCGACAAGGCGAGCACCGGCATGATCATCGACTTGAAGTGTTCTCCGACGTTCTCCGTCATCGGCACGTAGCCGACTGGATTCAGCAGGTCGAACTTCACGCCAAGCAGGTAGGCGAGTCCGAGACCGATGCCGAAGTTGGGGATCGAGGCGAAGCCGAACAACACGTTGCTCACCGTCTTGTCGAGCCGCGTGTCGGCCTTGTAGGCGAGAAGGATGCCGAGGGGGATCGACACGATCAGCGAGAAGATGATCGTGTAGCCCATCAAGAAGAGCGTGCGGGGAAGGGTGAGTGCGATCTGGTCGCGCACTTGCACTCCGCCGTCGGCGACCGTCGTGTAGGTCTGGCCGAAGTCACCGCGGACGAAGTCCCCGAGCCACCGCAGGTAGTACTCGAAGATGTTGATGTCGAGACCGAGCTCTTTGCGCAACACCGCGTGCTGCTCCGGCGTGCCGAAGGGAAGGAGCGTGGTGACAGGATCACCGGGGAGCAGTCGGACGATCACCGTGACGCCGAACGTCACGAGGACCAGCACGATGACAACTCGAATGAGTTGTTTGGCAATTCCCCCGAATTTCCCCACGGGCCACATTCTTGTTGGCTGGTGGCAGGAAAACAAATCAGGAAACGACAAAGGTGCGGTGGTTTTCACCACCGCACCTTTGTGCGACGAGCTATTCCGCCGAAGCGGAAGGACTGATCAGCCCTTGGTCACTGATGCGATGTCGAAGCCAGAGCCCGAGATCATCGGACGGAGGCTGCCACCGGGCAGCGGCGTGGCACCCACGCCCTTGACCTTGTTGTTCCAAGCCAAGAAGCCACCCTCGATGTAGACCGGAACCTGGTAGGCCTCGGTCATCACCTTCGTCGAGCACGGTGCGTATGCGGCAGGCGTGTCGACGGCAGCGGCGTCCTCGAAGCACTTCGTCAGGGTCGGATCCGTGAATCCGAAGCCCGACAACTCGAGGTTGGTGTTGGTGACGAACAACGAACCGAAGTTCGCGTACTTGCCCGAGTTGACGTTGAACCACGACGCCTGGTTGACCAAGCCGAAGCCGGCGAGGATCACCTGGGTCGAGGTCAGCGGCGGTGCCAGGGTGCACGAGATGCCGGCGGCGCCGAGCATGTTGCAGATCGCCTGGTTGGCCTTCGACGACTCAGTCGTGGTGTTCGGCTGGAGCACGATGCTCAGGTTCTGACCGGTCTCGGCCTTGTACTGAGCGGCGTATTCCTGGGCCTTGGCCACGCTGTAGGCAGGCATGACACCCTTGACGAAGAACGGGTGACCCTTCGGTCCCATACCTTCTGCCGCGGATCCGTTGCCCTTGGTCATCAAGGTCACGAACGCCTTGCGGTCGATCGCCGAGGCGAACGCCAGTCGGGCGCTCTTCTTGGCGAACGGCAACTTGGTGGTGTTCAGGTGGAACGACCACTCGATGTCGCGCGGTCCCTCGTACAGGGTGACCTTGCTCTTCAGCGCCTTCAACTGGTTCACCTGCGTTCCCGCGCTTGCGGTGAACACGGCGATGTCGGCCTGTCCGCGCTGCAGTGCGTTCACGCGCTGTGCGGCGTCACCGACGACCTTGAAGGTCACGGAGCTTGCCTTCGGCAGCTTCGAACCATCCTTGGCCTTACGCCAGTAGTTCGGGTTGGCGGTCAACACGGTCGTGTTCGGGTCGGTGCCCTTTGACTTGACCATGAACGGACCGGTACCCGCTGCGACGGTCGTGCCACAGCTTGCGCTCGCGAGCGATGCGCTCGACATGATCGTCGTACGGCCTTCGTTCCACAGGTTGTAGGGGAAGTTCGGCTTCGGGCTCGCCAGGTTCATCTGGAACGAGTAGTCGTCGATGATCTTGAAGAAGTTCGCGTACTTGGCCGCGATCGCACCAGCACCGTCGACGGCAACCGTCGGACGACGCCTGTTGGCCGCTGCGTTGATGCCAGCGAAGTCGAGCCAGGCAATCGCCGGCAGCGATGCTGCTTGGCCCTTGCCGGTGAATGCCCTGATCAAGCCCAAGTTGGCGAGGACGTTCGTCTGCACGGTCTTCGAGGTCAACTCTTCACCGTCGTGGAACTTGATGCCCTTGCGCAGCTTGAACGTCCAGGACTTGAAGTCTGCGCTCGGGGCGTATGACTCGAGGAGATACGGGACGATCTTGCCTTTGTCGTTCATGATCGTCAGCGTCTCGAGAACCGAGTTCTTCGCTGCGACCTGGTCGATACCTGGCGAGTCCTGGTTGCACCAGCCGGCATCCGGCTCGCCAATCATGATCGTCAGGTCGTTCTTTGCGGCTGCCGAGATCTTCGCAGCACCGCTGCTCGGAACTGCGACCGTCGATGCTGCGAGTGCAACACCGAGGGCTACGGCCAGACGCTTCCCAATTCGGGAAGAACCCAGTTTGTTGTTCATTTTTCCCCCTCTTCGTCATCGCGTGATGACGAGTTCGTTGCGCTTCAGCGTATGCCCGCTCTCGGGATTCGTCAAGCGAGCGGACCGGCGTCCGGAAACTAACCGACCGGTCAAAATCCTTACTTGGATTGGATGTGGCGCAACTGCTGAAGCGGAATGTGGCAGCGCATGAAGTGGCCTGCCTCGACCTCGACCAGGTCCGGTTCGACGCTCGTACAGAGGTGTTCCACGCCGCTGCCGGCCATGCGTGGGCATCGAGGGTTGAGCACGCATCCGCTCGGTGGATTGGCCGGGCTCGGCACTTCACCGCCGAGGCGCACGCGGACGCGCTGGGATCCGTCGATCGCCGGGACGCTCGAGACGAGGGCCTCGGTGTAGGGGTGGTGCGGGCCGTTGAAGACGGTCTCGGCGGCGCCGAGCTCCATGATCCGGCCGAGATACAGCACCGCGATGCGATCCGAGATGTAGCGCACGACGCCGAGGTCGTGCGAGATGAACACGTAACTCACGTTCTCCTTGGTCTGGAGGTCGACGAGCAGGTTCAAGATGTTCGCCTGCACCGACACGTCGAGGGCCGACGTCGGCTCGTCGCACACCACCAACTGCGGCTTGCCGGCGAACGAGCGGGCGATCGCGACGCGTTGCTTGAGTCCGCCTGAGAGTTGGGTCGGCTTCACGCTGTGCAGGATCGGATCGACGCTCATGTCGTTCAGCAACACCTGCGCGGTGTCCTCGGCTTCGTCGCGTGGCTTGCCGGCGAGCTTTTCGATTGCACGTCCAACGATGCGCATCACGGTGTGTCGCCGGTTGAGTGCGGAGTCCGGGTTCTGGAACACGATCTGCACCGCGCCGACTTCGCTTGCGGATCGGTCGCGCAACGTCGCGCCGAGTGTCGCGCCGTTCAACGTGATCACCGATCCCTCGTCTGGTTCGTTGATGCCGAGGAGTGCCTTGGCGAGCGTCGTCTTGCCCGATCCCGATTCGCCGACGAGGCCGAGGGTCTCTCCCGCGCGCAGCCCGAGCGACACGTTGGTCAGCACGCGCACGTCGCCGGAATCCTGGGCGAACGTCTTGGACAGGTTCGTGATCGACAGCAAGTCGCTCGTCGCCGACGACGTCGACGCACGTGCACTGGACCGGGTGCCATCGACGGCACGTGGCATGTTCACGGCCTGTTCATGGAAGAAGCATCGTGCGCGGTGGCCGTTGGCCAACTCGACGAACGGTGGTTGCGAGGTGCGACAGGTGTCCTGGGCGATTGCGCAACGATCCACGAACACGCAACCGGGCAACGTTGCACCAAGTGGTGGTGGGGTGCCAGGGATGGTGTCGAGACGGTCGGTGCGCTTGTGCAGGCCGCCGCGTGGAATGCACCGCAAGAGTCCCACGGTGTACGGGTGGTTCGGCTTGTGCAGCACTTCTTCGGTCGGGCCCTCCTCGACGAGGGCACCCGCGTAGAGCACGCCGACGCGATCGCACATCGTGCGGATCACGCCGAGGTTGTGGCTGATGAAGAGCACCGCGGTGCCGGTCTCGGCGCGCAGTGCCCGAACCAGGTCGAGCACCTCGGCCTCGACGGTCGCGTCCAAGCCCGTCGTCGGCTCGTCCAACACGAGGAGTCGCGGGTTCGAGGCGAGCGCCATCGCGATGATCACGCGCTGGGCCATGCCACCGGAGAGTTGGTGCGGGTAGCGCTCGAGGACGGCCTCAGCGTCGGCGATCTGCACGCGCTTCAATGCCGCCAGCGACAACTCGCGTGCCTCGCTCGAGGACTTGCCGAGCAGTTCGAACACCTCGGCGACCTGGTCGCCCACGCGGATCGTCGGATTGAGTGCGGCGATCGGGTTTTGATACACCATCGAGATCGCGTTCGTGCGCAACTCGCGGATGTCGTCGTCGCCGATCGCGGTGATGTCGCGACCCTCGAAGTGGATGCTGCCTCCGGTGATCGAACCGTTGCGGGGCAGGTAGCGCATCGCGGCGAAGGCGGCCGTCGACTTGCCACAGCCCGACTCACCGACGAGTCCGTAGGCCTCGCCCGGTTGGATCGACAGACTGATGCCGCGCAACACCTCGCGGTCGATCCCGCGCACGCGGTAGGCGACGCGCAGGTCGCGGAGCTCGAGGGTCGGTTGGGTGCTCACAGCTCGAACGCCTCCGTGATTCCGTCGGCGATGAGGTTGATGCCGATGGCGAGCGTGGCAATCGCTCCCGCGGGGAAAATCGTCGACCACCAGGTGCCGCTGAAGATGAGGTTGTAGTTGTCGGCGACCTGGGAGCCCCAGTTCGGTGATCCGAGCTCGACGCCGACGCCGAGGAACGACAGTGTGGCGATGGCGAACACTGCGTATCCGAGTCGCACCGTGAACTCGACGATGATCGGGGGCAACACGTTTGGCAGGATCTCCTTGAACAGGATGTGCGGCATTCGTTCAGTGCGCAACTTTGCTGCCGCGACGTAGTCGAGCTCGGCCTCCGACAGCACGGCTGCGCGCACGGTGCGGGCGATGATCGGGGTGAATACGAAGCCGATGATGAGGATCGTGACGACCGACGACGAGCCGCCGACCGCGGACAGCGCGAGGAGTGCGAGCACGAGGACCGGAAGGGCCGAGATCGCATCCAGGATGCGCATCACGATGATGTCGAACCATCCCTTCAGGTACCCCGAGATGAGTCCGATGGAGGCTCCGGCGACGGTGCCGAGGATCGTGGCGAGCGACGCCATCACGATGATTGGCCGCGACCCGACGATGACGCGCGAGAACACGTCGCGACCGTCGCTGTCCGTGCCAAACCAGTTGACGCCGTTCGGGGCGAGGTCGGTCTCGACGCCGTTCAAATAACCGAGTGCGTTCGGGTCGATGCGCACGAGGAGTTGTCCGATTAGCGCGCACAATATCCAGAAGCCAAGGATGCTCGCGCCGACGATGAACGCCTTGTTCTTGCGCAACTCGGCGAGGCGTTCCTTGCGAATCTTGGCTCGCTCTGCCGCGGCGGACTGCTTCAGGGCGCCGTGTGAGCGAGTAAGTGGTGTGGTGTCGTTGGTCATTGCTCGATCTTCTGTCGGATCCGGGGATTGAACACGGCGAACAAGATGTCGGCGATCAGCTGCGCCGAGACGATCACGAGGCCGATGATGAGGACGGCGGCTTGCAACACCGGGTAGTCACGGAACTGCACGGAGGTGCGGAGCAGACCTCCGAACCCGGGGTAGTTGAAGACGATCTCGACGGCGACGAGTCCACCGATCAGGTAGGGAATTTGCGACGCGATGACGGCGATCGTCGGCAACAGCGCGTTGCGCAGGATGTGCCGCGTCACGGCCTTGCGCTGCGACAGACCCTTGAGGATCGCGGTGCGCACGTAGTCGGAGTCATACGCGTCGATCACTCCTGCCCGTGCGATTCGCGAGATGTATCCGAAGAGCACGAGCATGAGGGCGAGTGCGGGGAGGATCAGGTGGTGGATGACGGTGAAGAATCCAGGATCCGGAGTGTCAGGGAAGGCGTTCACCGGAAGCCACTGCAACTTCACTCCGACGAAGAACGCGAGAATCACCGCCCAGACGAATTCGGGAACGACGGCTGCCGAGAGTCCGCCAACGGTGAGGATGCGGTCGATGCGCTTGCCGCGGTTGACTCCGGCGAGGACACCGCCGACGATCGACAGCGGGACGACGACGATGAATGCAAGTGCAGCCAAGCGCAGCGAATAGCCAAGGGCTGGGAGGAGGATCTCGGTGACCGGCGTGCTGCCACCGTCGATGCCGATGCCACCGACGGAGAACTGAATGGAATCGCCGAGGTCACCCGACAACGTGTCGGACAACCATGTCCAATACTGGCTCAGGAGCGGCTTGTCGATTCCCAACTGCTTTTCTAGGGCAATCACGTTCGCTCGTTCCGCGGTGTTGCCGAGAATTCTCTCTGCGGGATTGCCGGGCAGAACGTGGGTCATGAAGAAGATCGCGGCGGTGATCAGAAAAACCGTGACGAACGCGAGCCCAATGCGCTTCAGAACGTATTTCCCCACGGCGACAGCATAGTGAGTTCGGTTTCACGAACTTCAAACGATGACGTAAACGACAAGAGCCGGTGTGCTTTCGCACACCGGCTCTTGTGACTTTCTGTGTACTGGATGAGTTAGAAGCTGGCGCCTGCCGACTCGAACTGACCCATGCCGTTGGTGTAGAAGCCCTTGAGGCCCTTGCGCACCACGGAGGTGCGGGTCTCGAAGTACACCATGATGTACGGCGTCTCATCCAAGCAGATCTCCTGGACCTTCTTGGATGCTGCCTTGGCCTTGGCTGGCGTGGTTGCGGTGATGAACTCATCAGCCGCCGCATCGAACTTCGCGCTGGCGAAGTGTGCTGCGTTCCAGTCGCCGGTCGACTTGTAGGCGCGGGTGAGGATTTCGACGGGCGAGCCGCGGTGTCCCCAGTCCGTGATGCCGAAGTTCGACTCGAGCCAGTAGTTGTTCTCCACCTTCTTCGACTGACGGGCATCCCACGGAGCCGTGTAGTACGAGTCGGCGAGCTTGACCGTCACGTTGATGCCGATTTCGGCGAGCGACGCCTTGAGGAACGGAGCCAACGCTTCGATGTCGTCGCGGCTGTAGCTCGAGAGGTCCACGTTGAAGCCCTTCGAACCAGCAGCGGACATGAGCGACTTCGCCTTGGCGATGTCCTTCTTGCGCTGCGGCACCGAGGTGTCCTTCGTCGCGTACGCATCCATGATGGAGTCGTTTGCGGCGAGGGCCTGGCCCTTCAAGACGCTCTTGATGAACGCCTCGCGGTCGAGGGTGAGGGCTGCAGCCTGACGGATGCGCTTGTCGGTCGAGAACGGACCGAAGTCGCAACGCAGGTGGGTCGAGATGTGACCAGCCGACGGAACCTTGACGAGGTCAGCCTTCTTCTTGTTGACCTTGGCTGCGGTCGCCGGGGTGACGCCAGTGACGGCATCGAGCTTTCCGGTGACGAGCTGAGCAACAGCGGCTTCCTGTGACTCGAACACGATGGTGACGAGGCTGTTGAACGACGGCTGACGCTTGGCGTCCCAGTAGTTCGGGTTCTTCGAGAACGTGCACTGCGTGCCCTTGGTGTAGGTGTCGAGGATCCATGGTCCGCAACCGTTCATCGTGTTCTGCCAACCAGCTGCACCGCTCTCACCGTTCTTGATGATGAGGAGGCCGTAGCTCGTCGAGCTGAGCAGCG
>CAYXIY010000026.1:0-14542 GCA_964465475.1 uncultured Acidimicrobium sp.
CCGGCCGTCGACGTGGGCATCTCGGTGTCGCGCGTGGGTGGTGCGGCACAGATCAAGGCGATGAAGAGCGTGTCGGGAACCTTGAAGCTCGACCTCGCCCAGTTCCGTGAGCTCGAGGCGTTCGCGACTTTCGGTTCGGAACTCGACGCCATCTCCAAGGCCCAGCTCGAGCGCGGCTATCGACTCGTCGAGTTGCTCAAGCAGCCACTCAACAGCCCGATGCCGGTCGAGGAGCAGGTCGTGTCGATCTTCGCGGGAACGAAGGGCTACCTCGACGACGTTCCGGTCGCCGACGTGCGCCGTTTCGAGACCGAGTTGCTCGAGCACATGCGCTCGCGTCACTCCTCGGTGCTCTCGGGCATCCGTCAGGACCCCAAGGCCGACGTGCCAAAGGATCTCGGCGACATCGTGGCGGCGTTCAAGAAGTCGTTCAAGGTGACGACCAGCTCGACGAGCGCGGATCCCACCAAGACCGACGCTGGTGAAGTCGGCGACGCCGCAAGCGCAAAGACGCTGGCAACGGAGTAGACGATGGCTGGCGGTCAAGAACGTATTCTGCGCGGACGCATTCGGTCCGTTCAGGCGACGAAGAAAATCACGCGTGCTATGGAATTGATCGCTGCCTCGCGCATCGTCAAGGCCCAGCAACGCGTGATTGCCGCCGTGCCCTACAGCGAACGCATCACCGAGGTCGTCAAGGACTTGGCGGCCGCTGGCGCAGGTGTCGACTCGCCGTTCTTGAAGACTCGCGAGAACCTGAAGACCACGTGTTACGTGGCGATCACGGCCGACCGAGGTCTGTGCGGCGGATACAACGCCGGTGTGCTGCGTGCGACCGAAGGTGAGATCAAGGCAGACGTCGTCGCCGGCAAGGACTATCTCGTCGTGCCGGTCGGTCGAAAGTCCGAGGGCTACTTCCGCTTCCGCGGCTACAAGATCTCGGATGCCTTCGCCGGGTTCTCCGATGCACCGTCGTACCAGGACGCCAAGCGGATCGGCGAGTACGTCGTGAACCTGTACCTGACGGGTGCGGTCGATCGCGTCGAGCTCGTCTACACGCGCTTCGTGTCGGCGGGAACCCAGGAAGTCGTTCGTCGCCCACTCGTGCCGCTCGAGCGTGACGTCGCTGCGGGTGGAGACGCCAAGCCGGCGACCGGCGGTGGCTCGTACGAGTTCGAACCAGATCCGGACGTCATCTTGCAGACGCTGCTCCCGCGTTACGTCGAGGCGCGCGTCTATGCCGCGTTGCTCAACGCTGCGGCGAGCGAGCACGCATTCCGTCAGCGCGCGATGAAGGCCGCGACGGACAACGCAGAAGAGTTGATCAAGAACCTCTCGCGCATCATGAACCGCGCGCGTCAGGACTCGATCACGACAGAAATCATGGAAATCGTCGGTGGCGCCGAAGCGCTGAGTTCCGGCGAATAACCGAGGAAAGGTCACAGAGGAGACAACATGAGCACAGCAACAGCAAACGAACTGAAGGACGGACGCGTCGTCGCCATCGCCGGACCGGTGATCGACGTCGAGTTCCCCCGCGGCGCGCTGCCCGAGTTGAACCAGGCCCTCGAGTTCACCGTGATGGTGGACGGCAAGCCGAACGTCGTGCTCGCCGAGGTCGCACAGCAGCTCGGTCACAGCCGCGTGCGTGCGGTGTGCATGAAGCCGACCGACGGTCTGCGCCGCGGCACGCCGGTGCGCAACACCGGACACGGCATCCAGGTGCCGGTGGGCGAAAAGACGCTCGGCCACGTGTGGAACGTGTGGGGCGACTGCCTCGATGGCAACAACGACGACTTCAAGGACACCGAGCGCTGGGAGATCCACCGTCCGGCACCGGACTTCGCCGCGCTCGAGCCGAGCCGACGCATGTTCGAAACGGGCATCAAGGTCATCGACCTCCTCACCCCATACCTCGCCGGTGGAAAGATCGGTCTGTTCGGTGGTGCAGGCGTGGGCAAGACCGTGCTCATCACCGAGATGATCAACCGCGTGGCATCGAACCACGGCGGTGTGTCGGTGTTCGCCGGAGTGGGCGAGCGCACCCGTGAGGGAACCGACCTGCGCCTCGAGATGGAGGAGTCGGGCGTGTTCGAAAAGGCCGCGCTCGTGTTCGGCCAGATGGACGAGCCGCCGGGCGTGCGCCTGCGCGTCGCGCTGTCGGCCCTCACCATGGCCGAGTACTTCCGTGACGTGAAGAACCAGGACGTGCTGCTGTTCGTCGACAACATCTTCCGCTTCGTGCAGGCTGGCTCGGAAGTGTCCACGCTGCTCGGACGCATGCCGTCGGCCGTGGGTTACCAGCCGACGCTCGCCGACGAGATGGGTCAGCTCCAGGAGCGCATCACCTCGACGCGTGGTCGATCGATCACGTCGCTGCAGGCGGTGTACGTTCCGGCCGACGACTACACCGACCCGGCACCGTTCACGACGTTCACCTTCTTGGATGCAACGACGGAACTCTCGCGTCAGATCGCCTCGCTCGGCATCTACCCGGCGGTGGACCCGCTGGCGTCGACCTCGACGATCCTCTCACCAGAGGTCGTCGGCGATCGCCACTACAACGTGGCCCGTCGCGTGCAGGAAATCCTCCAGCGCTACAAGGAACTCCAGGACATCATCGCGATTCTCGGTCTCGACGAACTGTCGGAAGAGGACCGCTTGACGGTGGCCCGCGCCCGCAAGGTGCAGCGCTTCTTGTCGCAGCCGTTCTTCGTCGCCGAAGTGTTCACCGGTCTCAAGGGTGAATACGTGAAGACCGCGGAGACCGTGGAGAGCTTCGAGGCGATCATCAAGGGCGAGCTCGACGAGGTTCCGGAGCAGGCGTTCTTGAACGTCGGTGGCGTGGAGCAGGTGCTGGCCAAGGCCAAGGCCCTTCAGGAGAACGCGTAACGATGGCGACTCCTGGCGGCTTCCGAGTGGAAGTGGTGTCCCCCGAGCGCGTGTTGTTCTCGGGTGATGCCAAGCAAGTGATCACGCGCACCCTCGATGGTGGCGAGATTGCGTTCCTGCCAGGTCACATCTCGTTCCTCGGCGCCCTCGTCGAGAACCACACCCGCATCTATCTCCAAGACGGCAAGGTCCAAGACCTCGCCGTGCACGGAGGATTCGTCGAGGTTGCACCCGACCACGTCACGATCCTCTCGGATGCAGCCGAGCTCGCCGAGGACATCGACGTCGCTCGTGCCCGTGCGGCCAAGGAACGCGCCGAAGCGGCGATGCGAGGGGAGCACGACGCTGCGATCGAGGCCGACCTGCGTCGAGCGCACGCGAGACTGTCCGCAACCGGCGGTCTGACGCAGGGCGCCGCGCACTAGTCGCGCCGCTCGCCGATGTCGACCTTCCCGTTCACGCGAGCACTCGTCACCGGCGCCTCGAGCGGCATCGGTCTCGAGATCGTCGAACAACTCGGAGCCGCTGGCGTCCAGTTGGTCGTCGTCGCCCGCCGCGAGGATCGCCTCCGTGAAATCGAGCGACGTTTCCCGGGGACTGAGGTCCTCGTCGCCGACCTGACGACGAACGACGGCGTCAAGGCCGTCGTCGACCGCATCGGCAACCCGCACCTGCCAGAAGTCGACCTCGTCGTGAACAACGCCGGCTTTGGCACGTCCGGACACATGCACCGCATCGATCCCGATCGGCTGGCTCGGGAGATCAGGTTGAACTCCGAGGCACTCACCCGCATCATGCACGCAGCGGTCAACGTGATGGTTCCTCGCGGCATTGGCTACGTGCTGAACGTCTCGAGCGTCGCAAGTTTCCAGGCGAGTCCAGGTCTCGCCGTCTACTCGGCGACGAAGGCCTACGTGACGAGTCTGACCGAAGGAGTTGCCGAGGAACTGCGCCACACGGGTGTGCGCGTCACGGCGTTGTGTCCTGGGCTCACGAAGACCGAATTCCAGAGCATCTCGAACACCTCGGGTCTCGCGACGGAGTTTCCTGACTTCGTCTGGACGTCGGTGCCGATGGTCGCGCGAACTGGGCTTCGCGCCGTCGCCTCGGGCAAGGTCCTTGCGGTCCCCGGAGTCCTCTACAAGGTCCTGGTCGGCGTCTCGAACGTCATGCCGCGTCGAGCATCACGCAAGATCACGCGCCTCATCACCCGCCGCGGCTGACGCCGGCTCAGGAGTCGGTCGTCGAGAAGTAGGCCGTCAGTCGGTCGTGGCGGTGGTGGGTGTCGATGTAGCGGATCGTTCCGCTGCGACTGCGCATCACCAGGCTGTGGCTTCGCGCTCCGTACGCGTCGTATCGGACGCCGCGCAATAGTTCGCCGTCGGTCACGCCCGTCGCTGCAAAGAAGACGTCGTTGCCGCGAACGAGGTCGTTCGTCGTGAGCACCTTCGACAGGTCGTACCCCGCCTTGATCGCTTCGTCGCGTTCGGCATCGTTGCGCGGTGAGAGACGACCGAGGATCTCTCCACCCATTGCCTTGAGCGCGGCAGCGGCGACGACGCCTTCGGGCGTGCCGCCGACACCCATCAGGATGTCGACGCCGACTTCGCTCGAGGCTGCCGCGATCGCTCCGAAGATGTCACCGTCGGAGATGAGTCGAATGCGGGCGCCCGTCTTGCGGACTTCGGCGATGAGATCGTTGTGCCTGTCGCGCTCGAGGATCATCACGGTGACCTCGCTCACCAGCTTGCGCATGGCGCGGGCGACTTCCTTGATGTTCTTGGTCGGGGAGAAGTCGAGGTCGACTGCGTTCGCCGCCTCCGGTCCAACGGCGATCTTTTCCATGTAGAAACACGGTCCGGGGTTGAACATCGACCCACGCTCGGCGACGGCGATCACGCTGAGCGCGTTTCCACGACCCATCGCAGTGAGCGTCGTGCCGTCGATCGGATCCACGGCGACGTCGGCGAGTGGCGTCGAGCCGTTGCCGACACGCTCACCGTTGTAGAGCATCGGCGCCTCGTCCTTTTCGCCTTCGCCAATGACGACGATGCCGTCCATGCTGACGGTGTCGAGCACGTTGCGCATCGCATCGACGGCCGCACCGTCGGCGGCCTTTTTGTCCCCACGCCCGACCCAACCGGCTGCGGCGAGCGCTGCAGATTCCGTGACGCGCACGAGTTCCATCGCCAGGTTGCGATCGGGACGTTCCTTCGCTGGCATCGCCGACGAATCTACTCCAATTCACTTCTCGTCGGAAAACAAGTAGCGTCGGGCATGTGAGCGACTGGAACCCGCGAGACCCCGAAGCGGCGACAACCCGCTTCGACTTGACGACGTGGTCGGTCGACGAACGAGCCGACGTTGTCGCGAGGCTCGCCGCCGACAACATCCAGCATGGTTGGGACGGAGACGAGTTGCTCGTCGCGCAGTCGGACGAGGAGGTCGTCGAAGACATCCTGGATGAACTCGAGGACCTCTTCGACAACGACGTCGATCCGGAGACCGCGGAGTTCGATCTCGAGGACTGGAGCGAGGAAGAGCGGGCGAAGTTGTGCAACATGCTCGACAACCTCGACATCGGATATCGGCTCGACAACGGCGTGTTGATCGCCCCGATTGGAGCCGAGCAGGTGATCGAATCGTGCATCGATTCGATCGAAGAAGACCTTGACGACTCAGACGCCTGACATCCTCGCCGAAGTCGAAGTCTGGCATTCACGACCGGTGACGCCGACGCGGCGTTTGTCGCTCGGCAATCTCGTCCTGCCGGTCGACCCCGCACCCGGTCTCGGCGGAGTCTTGCTCGCGGCGATCGTGGCCAACTACGTGACCCAGGTGGACGAGGACCTTCATCCCGACCTCGACCGATTGATCGGTCAAGTCGGTCGCGAGGAGCGCATCACGCAACCTCGACTGCGTCATCGTTTCCAAATCGACCGACACGGTCTGGCGCGAAGCCTCCATCGGATGGTCAAGGATGACGAGACCGTGCGGTTCGTCTTCTCCGAGGGTGGCACGCCACTGCAACACACCTTGGCCGCGATCTACAGCCTCGAGCGACTCGAGCCGGAGGTCCGTCGCACGATCGCGGCGGCGTTGAAGAAGGCGATGCGATGGCGAGGTCCGCTCGACACCTCGTTCATGGGTTTCGTCGCAGGCACCTCCGCCACGTCGATCGCCAACGTCGCCGACCCGCGAGCGTGGGCACTAGAGGTGCTCGGGTTTCCCGTCGGCACGGTGAAGCCGACGAAGAAGGAAGTGCAGGGTCGTTTCCGTGACGCGTTGCGAAGCGTGCACCCAGACCACGGCGGGGACGAGGGCAAGGCGTCGCGACTCATCGACGAACTCGGCGAGGCCCGGCGCATCTTGCTCGGATGACTCGCGTTCGCGCTCTCGTGCTGTTCCCCGGGTCGGGGAGCGCCGCTGATCACCCCTCGCTCATGGCGATCGAGGATTATCTCGCCCCACTGCCGACGTTTCGTCGAGATTTCGACTATCGCCGTGCGGGGCGATCGTTTCCCGATCGCACACCGGTGTTGCTGGCGGCCGTTCGTCGCGAGGTCCGTGCAGTGGCAGAGTCGCTCGGATGTTCGACGAGCGAGATCGTCATCGGTGGTCGCTCGATGGGCGGACGGATGTGTTCGATGGCCGCAAGCGACCCCGACGATCTACTCGAGGTCGCCGGCGTCGTCTGCGTGTCCTATCCGCTCCATCCGCCGAAAAAACCTGACCAGCTGCGCACGGAACACTTCCCGCGACTGGCGACACCCGTGTTGTTCGTGAGTGGAACGAAGGACGAGTTCGGTTCGCCAGATGAACTGAACTCGGCGTTCGAGGCGTTGCCGTCTATGCCGAGTGTCGTGTGGATGGATGGTGCTCGCCACGACCTGAAGGGCCGAGACGCCGACGTCGCCCGTGCAATTGGCGACTGGCTAGCTCGTCTGTAGGTCGACGTCCTCGGGGTTCAGGTCCTCGAGCTTGCGGTGTGCGGTCTCCGGGTAGACGAAGGCGACGAGGATCGACACGAGCACCGGACCGGACGCGAACGTGAGCATCACGGTTCCATAGGAGATGTCGCGTTCGAGGAGGCTGCCGGCGACGATCAAGCCCGCACTTCCACCGAGCAGAGCGGCGGTCGTGATCAGTGCCGAGGCGATGCTGCGTTTTGCCGTCGGGAACAACTCGTTGCGGAACACCGACATTGCGGGATAGGCGAGGGCGAGAGCGATGCCGCCGAGGAGTGAAGAACACCACATCACTGGTCCCGACAGGCCGAAGGAAGCGGCGATGAGGAGGGCGCCGACCGGCGTGGCGAGTGCGGCCACGGTCTTGCGCCCGGCGGTTTCTGCGAGACGCCCGCCAATGACGAGCCCGATCGAGGCCGGGACGACGGTGACGACGTTGTAGACCGCGATCAGTCCTGCCGAGTATCCACGAACGTCTTTCAGATATCGCACCTGGAAGATCGAGGCGGTGGCGATGAACACGTTGAGCAAGACCGCGACGACGATCTGCAGCGCGAGGCGATCGCTGTGGATGTGCGCGTGTGAGGCGGTCTCCGAGGTGTGGTCGGCGAGTGCGGTAAAGCGATCGGTCTCGGGGAGGCGCCTCGTGAGCACCGCGGCGACGACCAACCATCCGAGTCCGACGAGATAGACGTATCGCCAACTCGACTCCGAGAGATCCGCAAGGGGAATCGAGGCGACGGCCGACCCCGCACCGATGCCGCTTGCCATCGCCAGGATGCTCAGCGCCCAGGCACGCGAGTTCGAGCCCATTTCCTCGACGGCGAACACGAGTACGAAGATGTTGAGCGCGATGCCGAGCGGTCGACCGAGCGTCTGGGTCGCCACCAAGATTGGAAACGACGGCGCGAACGCGCCGAGTGAGGTGACGAGCGGGGCGAGCCACGCGGTGGCGACAATCATCGTTCGTCGGCCCAACCGGTCGGCGAGCGAGGCGAGAGGGAGTGCGATGACCACGCCCCAGCGAACGACCGCCGCACCGAATCCCTGACCCTGCTCACCGACGCCGAATTCGCCGGCGGCGAACGCCACGGTCTGGGTGAACACGGTGTTGACGAACGAGGAGGGAAAGCAGGCGATGGCGAGCAAGACGACGACGCTGCGTTGACGAGCGGTCAGCGGCTCGGGTGCGCGAAAACCGCGCCAGATAGCCGATTTGGAGGCGATGGTGCGAGCCGTTGCCACCGCGCGAGCATACTGAGTGCCCATGCAGATTGTCGTCAGGCGCTCAGAGAACCTGCACGGCGAGGTCCTCGTTCCTGGCGCGAAGAACTCGGTGCTCAAGTTGATGGCCGCGACGCTGCTGGCCCCCGGGCGATACCGACTGACGAACGTGCCGGACATCGCTGACGTCGACACCATGTGCGAGCTGCTGGCGGCGATGGGTGTCACGAGCCAGCGTGTCGGCGCACACGAACTCGTGATCGAACATGACGGCCGGATCACCCCTGTCGCACCGTTCGAACTCGTCGACCGCATTCGTGCCTCGATCAACCTGCTGGGTCCGTTGCTCGCACGCTTCGGCCGAGCCGACATCGCCATGCCTGGTGGGGACGACTTCGGGTCGCGCCCGATCGACTTGCACGTGATGGGCCTCGAGAAGATGGGTGCGCGGTTCGACCTCGATCGTGACGGCGTGCGCGCCACCGTGTCGTCACTCGTCGGAGCACACGTCGAGTTGCCGTTCCCGAGCGTCGGTGCGACCGAGAACATCCTGATGGCTGCCGTGCTTGCCTCTGGAGTAACCGTGATCGACAACGCCGCTCGCGAGCCAGAGATCGGGGACTTGTGCTCGATGCTCGTCGACATGGGCGCGAAGATCTCCGGCATCGGCACCGACCGCCTCGAGATCATCGGCGTCGATGCAGACACGTTGCACGCCGTCGACCACGAGGTGGTGAGCGACCGCGTGCAGGCGGCCACGTACGTCGCCGCAGTGGCAGTCGCATACGGTGACGTCATCGTCCGCGGTGCACGCGCGGAGCACATGGAGATGTTGCTCAACCGATTCGCCGACATGGGCGTTGCGGTCACGCCGGTGGAGGGCGGTCTGCGTGTCGTGAGCACCGCGCGGCTCACTTCGATCGACTTTTCCACCCTCCCGTACCCGGGCATTGCCACCGATTACAAGCCACTCCTCGTCGGCATGTTGGCCGTCGCCGATGGCGTCGGCGTCGCGACCGAGAACCTTTATCCGGGGCGCTTTCGTTACGTGGACGAGCTCCTTAAGCTCGGCGCGAACGTACGCATCGAGGGCCACCACGCGATCGTGCGTGGCGTGGAGTCGCTGCGTGGTGCCGCGGTGAGTGCTCCTGACATCCGTGCGGGGGCCGCGCTCGTCGTCGCCGGACTGGTCGCCGACGGGGAGACGGTCATCGACAACATCCAGCACATCGACCGCGGGTACGACGACCTCGTCGGACGCCTGGCCGCCCTCGGGGCGAACGTCACTCGCCGCTAGGTTCGCCCGTCGCGTCCTGGTCGGCGCGGTTCATTCGCTCGGCCCGACGTGTTGCCTGCCACAAGGCGAGCACGATGAGCGCGATGGGTCCTGCAATGAGCAGAATTTCGTCCCAACCACCTTGGTGAGCAAGCACCCCCGTATCGTAGAGGCGTCGTGAAGTTTTGGAGGATCTCGTGAGCATGCGTGTGCAAGTCGAAGAGACCATCGAGGTCATTCGCCCCGCCCTGCAGGCCGACGGTGGCGACATCGTGTTGAACGACGTCGACGAGTCCACGGGAATCGTCACCGTCACGCTCGTCGGTGCGTGTGGCACGTGCCCGGCCTCCGACCAGACCTTGAAGGCCGGAATCGAACGCATCATGCGAGATCGCGTGGACGGCGTGACCGAAGTGGTCGCGGTGTAGTTCGTGGCGCCCCGCGTCACCGATCCAGCAGAACTGTTCGCCCTCGCGCGTGGCGGCGACCGACTCGCTCGGGCCCGTCTGTTGTCCCTCGTCGAGCGAGGTGGTGAGGACGCCCGCGACGTCGCCCGCCGTGCATATCCACTGAGTGGAACCGCCTACACCGTCGGCATGACTGGTGCGCCGGGTGCGGGCAAGAGCACGCTCACGAGCGCGGTCATCGGACATCTTCGTTCACTCGGCCTGCCAGTTGCCGTGCTCGCCATCGATCCGTCGTCGCCGTTCACTGGTGGTGCGATCCTCGGCGATCGCGTGCGAATGCAGGATCACGCGACCGACGACGGCGTGTTCATTCGCAGCATGGCTACACGTGGTCACCTTGGCGGGTTGTCGCTCGCCACGTCGGAGGCGATCAGGCTGCTCGATGCACTCGGCTCACCGTGGATTCTGGTGGAGACCGTCGGCGTCGGCCAGGTCGAAGTCGAGATCGCGGGCAAGGCCGACACGACCGTCGTCGTCGTCAATCCTGGTTGGGGCGATGCGGTGCAGGCGAACAAGGCGGGACTGATGGAGGTTGCCGACGTGTTCGTCATCAACAAGTCGGATCGCAAGGGTGCGGCCGAGACGCAGCGCGACCTGGAGCAGATGTTGGACCTGTCCGATCTCGGGGAGAACGCGTGGCGACCGCCGATCGTGCAGACGACCGCCACGACGTCGACCGGGGTCGTCGAGCTGTGGGATGCCGTCGGGCGGCACCGCGAGTTCATGACGTCGACGGGAGAACTTGAGCGACGCAGGTCGGTGCGTCTGCGCGGAGAGTTGCGCGAGGTCATCGAGCGGCGCCTCGAAGACCGTGCGCGTCAGATCTGCACTGGTGCCCGCTGGGATTCGCTGCAGGAGGAAGTGCTTGCGCATCGGGTCGATCCGTGGACTGCGGCCGACGAGATGCTCAAAGGAGTCGGTGGGTAACCCTTGGCGAGGTTCACCCCCGCTCAACGCAGCATCCTCAGTGCATCGCTGACCCTGAGTGCCGCCGTCGGTGTCTTCTCCATCGCCTACGGCGTGCTCGCGGTGAGTGCCGGGGCGTCGATCGCCCAGACCTGTGCACTGAGCCTCTTCACCTTCACCGGTGCGTCGCAGTTGTCTGCCGTCGGCGTGATCGCCACCGGTGGCAGCGCATCGGCCGCGGTCGGCGGTGCGTTGCTGCTTGCCGCGCGCAATGCGGTCTACGGTCTCGCGCTCGCCCCGTATTTCACCGGTTCGCTCGGTCGCCGGCTGGTGACCGCACAGTTCGTCATCGATGAGACCACGGCAATGATGACGGCCCAGGGCGAACCTCGCCATCGCCAGTTCGCGTTCTGGTGGACTGCACTGCCGCTCTTTTCGATGTGGAACCTCGGGACGCTCCTCGGTGCGCTGCTCGGTTCGGCGATCGACCCGCAGGCGTTCGGACTCGACGTCGCATTTTCCGCCGCCTTCGTCGCGATGCTCGCGCCACACCTCACCCACGTGCGCGGTCGACAGGCCGCCGCGCTCGGTGCGCTGATCTGTCTGGTGCTCATTCCCTTCGTGCCCGTCGGCGTGCCGATCCTTGCCGCGGGTCTCGCGATCTTCATCGGTGTGCGACCTCAGGAACAGGTGGCCTGACGATGTCGTGGTGGGTCGTCGTGTGGTTGTCGCTCGGTGCGTATGCGTTCAAGGCACTCGGTCTCGTCGTCATCGGTTCGCGTCGCCTGCCGAGTGCGGTCGAGCGATGCCTGCTGCTCATTCCCGCGGCGCTGCTTGCGGCGCTCGTCGTGAAGGACACGTTCTCCACCCAGCAGTCGCTCGTCGTTGACGAACGTGCGCTCGGTCTCGCCGTCGCACTCGTGTGCGTGTGGCGCAAGCAGAGCCTGGTGGTGACGATCGTGACCGCCGCGTTCGTGACGGCGATCGCCCGCAGCGTCTAGATCGACTTCTCGACGATCTTGCGCAATTCGCGCAGGTTGCGACGCCAGATCGCTCGCATCACGATCTTGCCGCCGATCACTTCGCCGAGTTTGCCCCCGAGCCACCAGGGGAAGGTGAGCTCCTCGGACCACACGAATCGGGTGCCCTTGCCGTCATCGATCGGGGTGAGGGTGAACGTTCCGGTCCCGGTCACGACGCCGACGTGACGCACGCCCATCTCGCGACGCGGCTCCCACGTCGTGATCTCCATCTTGTCGGTGAGGGTGATGGGGCCGACCTTGGTGTCGCAGAGGAATGCGGTGCCGACACCGCGGGTCTGCTCGCCGACGAAGCGGATCGCTACGGCGTCGGCCATCCAGTCGACGTGACGCTCGACGGGTTCGACGATGTTCCACACGGCCTCGGGCGAGGCGGGGAGGTCGATGCCAACGGTGATGCGTGCCATGGGTTCGACCGTAGTCGCAGAATCGTCAGCGTGCGCGACCGTAGACGCTGATGTGTCGAGCGCTCGAGTCGTCGACGGGCGTGCGATCGTAGGAGCTCCAGCGCTCATGCAGACCGAGCCCTGCCGCCTTGGCCATTTCGTCGATCTGTTCGATCGAGGCGTACCTGACCTCCCAGTAGCGCTCACAGGCGAAGCCGTCGCTGCGCTCCTCGTCGAACATGCCCTCGATGATCTGGGTGTCGGGGTGGATCGTCGTCGTTGCAAACACGCGCTCGTCGTCGCTCGCACGGATCACGCTCTTGTTCATCTTCATGACGGTCGGCTCGAACGGAATGAAGCAGTCGACGATGACGACGCCGTCGTCGGTCAGTCGCCTGGCGGCCTGACGGAGACACTCCGTCTGCTCCTCCTGGGACATCAGGTTGAAGAGCGTGTTGTAGGGGGCAAAGACGACACCGAAGGGACCCTCGGGCATGTCGGCGACCATGTGTCCACGCGTCGTCGTCAGACGATGGTTCGGTTTCACCTTCGGGGCGAGCTCGCGCAACATGAGTGCCGAGTTGTCGATGCCGACGACCTCGAGTCCTGCATCGGCGAGCGGGATTGCCAAGCGACCCGTGCCGACGCCGAGTTCGAGGACCCGGTTCGACCGTGCGAAGCCTTGGACGAATCGAACGACGCTCGCGGTGTCGTCGAGGTCGTGGTACCAAGCGTCGTAGACGTCGGCGAACACGTCGCCGTAGTCGCTGTTGGAAAATTGCATGGTTCATTATTACCCCGAGGCCGACCGACTCACCCTGCGCAGGCCGAGCACTAACCTGTGGTCGATGTCCACGTATCTCGACCACGCAGCGACGACGCCGATGCGCGCCGCAGCGCTCGAGGCGATGTTGCCATTCGAGGACGTCCTGTATGCCAACCCCTCCGGATCGCATCGCTTTGCCCGTCAGGCGCGAAAGGCGATCGACGAGGCGCGCGACGACGTCGCGGAGGTCGTTGGTTGCAAGCCGGGCGAGGTCATCTTCACGAGCGGTGGCACCGAGGGCGACAACGCCGCGATCGTCGGTGCGATCCGCAAGCTCGGCGGGATCTCCGTGTGTCCGGCCGCCGAACACCACGCGGTCTTGCACTGCGTCGAACACCACGGCGGCGTGGTCGTCGGCGTCACCCCGACGGGAACCGTCGATCTGGACGAACTCGCCAAGGTCCTGTCTGAGGCGACGTCGCCAGTCTCCGTCGTCTCGGTGATGGCGGTGAACAACGAGGTCGGCTCGATCACGCCGATGCGCGAGGTCGCCAAGGTCGTGCGCGAGCACGCACCGCAGGCGGTGTTGCACACCGATGCAGTGCAGGCGGCATGTTGGGTGGACCTGCGCGAGCTCACTCCACTCGTCGACGTGCTCACACTGTCGTCGCACAAGTTCGGAGGACCGAAGGGCGTCGGGGTGATGGTGCAGCGCGCGGGTGTCGTGCTCGATCCGTTGATCCTCGGTGGCGGCCAAGAACGCGATCGGCGAAGTGGTACGCACAACGTCGCCGGCATCGTCGCCACGGCCGTCGCGTTGCGCGAGACTGACCAGACCCGAGTCGAAGAGATCGAGCGGGTGACCAAGTTGCGCGACCGACTGGTCGACGACATCGTCGACCAGACCACGGGCTGCCTCGAGACCGTCCCGCGAGAGTCGCGTGTTCCAGGCATCGCTCACCTGTGCTTCGAGGACGTAGAGAACGAATCGCTCCTGTTTCTCTTGGACGAGCGCGACGTGTTCGCCTCGGCGGCGTCGGCATGTGCGAGTGGGGCCATGGAGCCTTCGCACGTGCTCGCCTCAATGGGCGTCGATCGCCGCTGGAGCAAGGGCTCGCTTCGCATGAGCCTCGGACACACGACGACCGACGCCGACGTCGACCGTGCGGTGGGAGTCGTGGTCGAGGCCGTGCGCCAGTTGCGCCGTTGACCTCGGTCGATTCGCCAACCCCCGTAGCCTTGGGATCATGAAGATCCTCGTGGCGATGTCGGGCGGCGTCGATTCCTCCGTCGCCGCGGCAGAGCTCAAGGCCCAGGGACACGAGGTCGTCGGGGTGACGATGCGCTTGTGGGGAGGCGAGAGCGACACCGGATGCTGCTCGGTGAGCGACGTCGACGACGCTCGGCGTGTCGCCCAGCAACTCGACATCGACCATCTCGTATTCAACTTCTCCGACGACTTCGACGCCCACGTCGTGAACCCGTACGTCGATGCGCACGTGCAGGGGCTCACGCCGAACCCGTGCATCGAGTGCAACCGGCACCTCAAGTTCGACCGACTGAGTGAGCGAGCCCGCCAACTCGGCTTCGATGCCGTGGCCACCGGCCATCACGCAC
>CAYXIY010000027.1:0-13604 GCA_964465475.1 uncultured Acidimicrobium sp.
TCGCCGCAGAGGGTTACAACCTGATCTTCGCAACGTCGTTCGGTTACGGAACTCCAATGGCACGCGTCGCCGCCAAGCACCCAGAGGGTTGCTTCCAGTGGGCGACCGGTGCGAAGTTCCTCCTCACCGCAGAGATGGGTGGAGAGTTCGCAACGTTCGATGACGTTCCGGCCAACCTCGGTACGTACTTCGGTGCAGCCGAAGAAGCTCGCTACCTCTCGGGTATCGCAGCTGGCAAGGCGAGCAAGTCGGGCAAGATCGGCTACGTCGCCGCCTTCCCGATTCCGGAAGTGATCCGTGGCATCAACGCCTTCACCCTCGGTGCGCAGTCGGTCAACCCGGATGCGACCGTCCAGGTGTCGTGGACCAAGACGTGGTTCGATCCGACCATCGAAAAGGAAGCGGCTGAGTCGCTCCTCGATGCCGGTGTCGACGTCCTCGCCCAGCACCAGGACACCACGGCAGCAGGCCTCGCAGCCGACGCTCGTGGCGCCAAGTGGGTCGGCTACAACAGCGACGTGTCGGAAGCAGCACCCAACGCATGGTTGACCGCTCCGACGTGGAACTGGGGTCCGTTCTACGTGCAGACCGCCAAGGCAGTCGCCGGCGGCACCTGCCCGAACGAGGAGTACTACGGCTCGATGGCTGACGGAATGGTCACCCTCGGTTCGTTCGGTTCCTCGGTCGATGCCGACACCCAGGCCATGATCAACGAAAAGGCAGCGGCCATCATCGATGGTTCGTTCGCTCCGTTCGAGGGTCCGGTCATGGATCAGGATGGCAAGGAAGTGGTGGCAGCAGGAGCGCGTCCAGAACTGTTGGACCTGCTCGGCATGAGCTACTTCGTCAAGGGAGTTATCGGTTCTCCAAAGGGCTGATTCCCTCACATGAATGACGCCTCTCACGAGGTAGCGCAGGGGCCACACCACCTTGGTGGTGTGGCCCCTAGTGCGCTCTCTGCACATCACATCTTCAAACGCTTTCCCGGCGTGCTCGCCAACGACGACGTCGACTTCGACGTCCGACCCGGCGAGGTGCACACGCTGCTCGGTGAAAACGGGGCGGGAAAGAGCACCTTGGCCGCGATCTTGTGCGGTCTCTATCAGCCCGACTCCGGGCATCTCGAGCGCAACGGCAAACCGATGCATCTGCCGTCGCCTCGCGCTGGTCTGCACCACGGCATCGCCATGGTGCATCAGCACTTCCGACTCGTCGATCGCTTCACCGTGTCGGAGAACGTCATCTTGGGTAGTCGCGATCTCGACTACCGACTGAATCGCAAACTGATCAACGACAAGGTGGCCGCGGTCGCCGAGTCGTATGGTCTCCCGATCGATCCCAACGCCGTCGTAGGGGAGCTGTCCGTCGGCCAGCGCCAACGCGTCGAGATCGTCAAGGCGCTCTACCAAGGCGCCGAAATCCTGCTCCTCGACGAGCCGACCGCCGTGCTCGTGCCGGACGAGGTCGAGAAGTTGTTCGACAACGTGCACGCGATGACCAAGTCGGGCAAGTCGATCGTCTTCATCAGCCACAAGCTCGGGGAAGTGGTCGCGATCTCGGATCGCGTCACCGTGTTGCGCAACGGTCGCGTGACGGGCCGCGTCTCGGGCAAGGGCACCGCCGACACGCGCGAACTTGCCCGATTGATGGTCGGCCGCGACATCGAACTCAACCCGCAGCGCGCCACCCACCCGATCGGCCACGAGGTGCTGCAGATCCGCAACCTGACGCTCACGGTCAACGACGTCGACGTGCTCTCGGACATCTCCTTCAACATCCATGAAGGCGAGATGGTCGGCATCGCGGGAGTTGCCGGAAACGGCCAGCGCGAACTTGCCGACACGATCGCCGGCCTCATCTCTCCGACGAGCGGCTCGATCACGATCGCCGGTGCGATGACGACCGATCGCGGACCGATCCAGGCTCGCGAACTCGGACTCGCCTACGTCCCCGAAGATCGACTCGGAATGGGGCTCGTCCCGTCGATGTCGATCCTCGACAACCTGCTCCTCACGCGCGACCGTCAAGTGCTCGTCGACCGGGCGTCCGTGCGTCCCGAAGCGACGCGACTCATCGAACAATTCGAGATCAAGGCCAACGGTCCGGACCACCTCGCTCGCAAGCTCTCCGGCGGAAACGCTCAGAAAGTGTTGCTCGCGCGTGAACTCTCGGGCGGTCGGACGGCGACCAAGCTGCTCGTCGTGTGTTCGCCGACCCGTGGGCTCGACGTTGGCGCGATCGAGACGGTGCGCAGGTTGCTGAATGATGCGCGCAGTGCCGGCCAGGCGATCCTGCTCATCTCCGAGGACCTCGACGAGGTGATGTCGCTCGCCGATCGCATTCTCGTGCTCTACAGCGGCAGGATCGTGCACGAAACGCCAGGCGAAAGCGCCAAGTTGTCGCTCGTCGGCGCGGCGATGGCAGGCGTGCACGAGGGGAGCCACTAGGCCATGAAGATCCCGGTTCGTGTCGTCTTCGAGCAGCGAGGGGACGCCCCCAAGCGCCTGTCGGCGATCGTTCCGCTCGTGAGCGTGCTGGCGGCGTTGTTCTTCGGTGCGATCTTCCTCTTGGCGACGGGATATTCACCATGGGACACCTACGTCAACATGGTGAGCGACAGTTTCGGATCGTCTCGCGGCCTCACCGACACGTTGGCACTGTCCACCGTGCTCATCTGCACCGGCATCGCCGCTGCATTCGCCTTCCAGATGAACGTGTACAACATCGGTGGCGAGGGCCAGTTGTACCTCGGAATGATCGGTGGCGCGTGGGCCGGTATTGCCCTCGGTGACCACCTTCCGTCGCTGATCATGGTGCCGCTCGTGCTCGCGTTCGGTGCACTCGGTGGTGCCGCGTGGATCTTCGTGCCGGCGTTCGTACGCTCCCGACTCGGAACGAGCGAGATCGTCTCGACGTTGCTGTTGACCTACGTCGCCTCGAGCCTCATCGACTACGTGATCTACACGCCGGGTAGTTTCTTCCGCAATCCGAACACCTCCTTCCCGCAAGGTCGGCTCGTTGCCGCCTCGGCAAAGCTCGACCCGTTCGGCGACACGCGTCTGTATCCGACGATCATCCTGGCGATCGTCATCGCCGTTGCGTTGTATTGGCTGGTGAAGCGCACCGAGTTCGGCTATCGCATCAACGTCATCGCCGATTCGCCGAGGGCCGCCCACTACGCGGGTATCAGCGCCAAGCGCACGACCATGTCGGTGATGTTGATCTCCGGTGCGCTTGCAGGTCTCGGCGGTGCGCTCCTCATCGTCGGTCCCTACGGCAAGATCGAGCCGAGCATCGTGAACTTGGGATACGGCTATGCGGGCATCGTCATCGCCGCACTCGCACGCAACAACCTCGCCGCCATCGTCGTGAGTGGCATCCTGTTCTCCGGCCTGCGTGTGGGCGGAGAGAAGCTCCAGATTTCGACCGACACTCCGATCCACATCGGCGTGATGTTGCAGGGCGCGATCCTGCTCTTTGCCCTCGGCGGTGAGGCGTTCCGCCGCTATCGGATCAGGGTGGTGCGAGTGCAGGTGGCGACGTGAACGACAACATCTGGATCCTGATGACGGGCGACTCGCTCGCCATCGCCACGACCCTCGTGCTCGCCGCACTCGGCGCGCTCTTCACCGAGCGTTCCGGCGTGCTCAACCTCGGCATCGAGGGCATCCTGCTCACGTCTGCGATCAGCTCCTTCCTCGCCGCCGACTCCTCGGGAAGCATCTGGCTCGGCCTCGTCGTCGGCGCGGTGGTCGGAGCGATCATGGCAGGGATCCATGCGACGCTGTCGGTCGTGTTTCGCGCGAACCAGATCGTGGCCGGACTCGCACTCGTCATCTTCGGCACTGGACTCGCCAACTTCCTCGGCAAGCCGGCAGAGGGCAAGCCCGTGACGACGGTGATCCTTCCGCTCGACTTCGGACCGCTTTCCGACATTCCCGTCCTCGGTCCGATCGTCTTCGGCCAGGACATCGTCACCTATGCCTCGCTCGTGATCGCGGTTGCGTCCTCGGTGTATCTGTTCCGCACCCGCCCGGGTCTGGAGCTGCGCGCAACGGGAGACGATCCAGCGACCGTGGATGCCCAGGGCCTCTCGGTTGCATCCATTCGCATCCGCTACACGCTCTTCGGGGGACTCCTGGTTGGTCTCGGAGGCAGCTGGTTGATGCTCGCCCAGAGCGCAGCCTGGCATCAGGCCGCCACCACCAATGGTCTCGGCTGGATCGCGCTCGCCCTTGTCGTGTTCGCCGGCTGGCGACCCATTCGCATCATCTTCGGTGCGGTGCTCTTCGGCTTCACGCTGCAGTTGCCGTTCACCCTGCAGGCCGAGCAGATCACCATCGTGCCGTCGGCGTTCATGCAGATGTTGCCGTATCTCGCCACGCTGATTGCACTCATCGCCCTCAGCAGGCCGGGCAGCCGCAACTTGCTCGGCGCTCCGAAGGCATTGGGCACGCCGTTCGTGCGCGACGAGCGCTAGATGTCCCAGCACGTCTTTGCGTCGTCTTCCGACGAAGAGATCCTCGACGTCCTGCATCGGACGGCTGACGCCGTCGCCGGGGTGTTGCAGGCGAACACCGATTGGTCGTTGTCGGGTGTGCGAGCAACGCAATACAGCGTCGACTTGGCGGCCGATGCGGCCGCGCTCGCCGTCTTGCATGGCGCAGGTTGCGCCGTGTTGAGCGAAGAGAGTCAAATCACGGGTGAGTGGATGCCAGGCGGACTGATGGTGGTCATGGACCCGCTGGATGGTTCGACGAACGCGAGCAAGCGCGTGCCGTGGTACGCAACGGCGCTGTGCGTCCTTGACGATCAGGGCATGCGCGCGTCGCTGGTGGTGAACCAGGCGAGTGGTCGCGATCGCTATTGGGCGACCCGTGGGGGAGGTGCGTTCCACAACGGCATTCGACTCCAGGTGAGCCAGGTGAATTCGCTCCGCGACTCCGTCGTCGGCATCTCGGGTCTCCCGAGCTTCCGACCGGGCTGGGGTCAGTTCAGAGCTCTCGGTGCGGCAGCCCTCGACATCTGTCTCGTCGCCACCGGTGCACTGGACGGATGGATCGACTTCAACAGTCACGGCGTGTGGGACTATCTCGCCAGCATCCTCGTGTGTCAGGAAGCGGGGGTGATCGTCGAGGAGTTCCAGGGCCGCGATCTCGTCGTCACCCAGTACGCAGAAAAGCGCACCCCGCTCGTCGCGAGTTCACGCGAGTTGTTGAGCGAGCTCAGGGACGTTCGTAAACAGCACCAGTCGCGCTAGGCGACTGCCGCACCGAACAGCTTGCCGATTGCCATCGTGATCGCCATGGCAATCAGGCCACCGATGATCACGCGCGCGATCGGTCGCTGGGGCTTGGCTCCGCCGAATCGAGCACCGCTGAAGCCGAGGAGGGCGAGACCGACGACGACGATTCCGATCGTCGAGACGTAACGGAGCGACGCCGAGGACAGCCACATGGCGATCAGCGGTATGGCGCCACCGATGCTGAACGCGGCAGCAGACGATACGGCGGCTTCGATCGGCTTGGCGGTCGATTGTTCGGTGATGCCGAGCTCCTCCGCGAGGTGGATGGCGAGTGCATCGCGTTCGGTGAGCTGGACCGCAACTTGACGGGCGAGGTCGTGGCTGAGTCCCTTGTGCTCGAAGATCGCGGTCAACTCGGCGAGCTCACGATCGGGGAGGTTCTCCAACTCCCATTTCTCCTTCGTGATGTCTGCCTTCTCGGTGTCACGCTGCGAGCTGACCGAGACGTATTCACCGAGCGCCATTGATGCTGCTCCGGCAACCAGGGCTGCGACACCGGCGGTCATGATCGCCGAGTTGCTTGCGGCGGACGCGGCGACGCCAAGCACGAGGCATGCGGTCGAGATGATGCCGTCGTTCGCGCCGAGGACCATCGCCCGAAGGACGTTGGCTCGGTGGCTGGAGTGGGTTTCGTCGTGGGTTGCCACGGAACCAGTCTCGCACCTTAAGCACCACCTTCCACGGTTGGGCTCGGGTACGTGTGTGAGGGTCGTAGAATGAATCGACGTCATCTTGACGTCTCGGGCGTTTAGCTCAGTTGGCTAGAGCATCTCCCTTACAAGGAGAGGGTCGGGGGTTCAAGTCCCTCAACGCCCACCACGAATAAGGTTCCAACATTGGCGCACGATCGTAGGCTCGTCCAGCGATAATCTCGCCCGATGAACTTTCTCCTGCCGGATGTGGAAGTCACTGACGCATACATTGAGCTGCGAGATCGTTTCGTCACCCTGTTGCGAGAGCTACCGGAAGATGCAGGAGATCGATTTGTTCCTCACTGTCCAGCGTGGACTGTGCGAGACCTTTCGTCGCACGTCATCGGTGTACCTGACGACATCATCGCCGGTCGCATGGAAGGAGTGGCCAGTGATTCGTGGACCCAGGCGCAAGTGGAGCGTCATCGGGCAAAGTCGCTTCGTGATCTTGCCGATCTGGCAGAAAGCCTTGCTGCACAGTTTGATCCGATGATTCCACATTTTCCCGCAATGGCGCGATCCCAGATGGTGCTCGACGCAATGTCGCACGAGCACGATTTGCGTCACGCCGTAGGTCGACCTGGTGCACGAGAGTCGAAGGCCGTCATGGTTGGTCACGCGTTCTTGAGGCAGTGGTTGCAGGGCAGTTCGGTACCCAATGTCGATTCGCTGTTCCGGACTGGACTCAATGAGTTTGATCTTGTTCGGTCGATTACCGGTCGACGAAGCGCCGAACAGATGGAACGACTTGGATTGCCGGTCGATGTCCTGAAGGCCGTGCACGATTCGTCGCTATTCAGTACGCCCGGAGACTCAATCGAGGAGTGAGTGGCCCAGCGAGGCGCCTTGATTCCGTGCAAGGTGCACGACTAGTAGGTACTTGGGCTGTTGCACCGAGTATCAAGCCAACTGGTTGTGTGGGAGAAGCGCTTAAAATCGGTGTTTCTGAACCATTCGTCATGGCGGTGGCAAACGATACCGAAGGGGCAACGGTTGCGCCTTCTAGTCGAACGCTCTCTGGGTAGTTAGCGTTCCTGTGAAGATAATCCTCGAGCCAGAATCTAGGCATCTATTGACAAGTAGGGTTGGAAGATGTCTGACTTTCTCGTTCTGGTTGCCGCCTCTATTCCGGTTTCGGGGGCATTGATCGTTCAGATTTATGAATCAAAGGCCTCTCGACGCCGATCGTACGACGAAAAGCGGCTGTTGGCTCTATTGGATGTTCGGAAGACTGTCGAAGAAGCGGTGGGACGTTGGTACAACTGGGCGTCAGCATCCTTGGGTCAGCATCCGAAAATCACTTGTGATGCTGCGAGAACTGAAGCCGAAGCGGCAACCCACAATGCTTGGTACTCCACACGGGCCTTTGAGATGTTCTTCCCAACGATGATGGCCGAGTCGCAGAACATGAGGGATGAAATCACCCGTTGCAAGGAAGAATCCATGCGGCAAGTTGGTGCTGGCGGGACGTTTAATGGAGCCGAATTTTCCTCTAATCAAAAGATCGATCTCGATGCAGTAACCCGCAAAGGTAGAAAGATTCTCGGGTACCCGTCGGAGTAGAGCGGTCTCCTTTCGGGGAGAGGTCGGGGGTTCAAGTCCCTCAACGCCCACCAAGGCGAGTTTGTCTCGCGTCGTTTTGGCGGCATCGGTGCGCTGGTTAAGTATCTTCAGCCAATGGCAGGGACGATGGTTCTCGCTGCTAAAAAAGTGTTGGCGATCTGGTCACGGTCGCGCTCGAAAGGGTTGGGGGATCCATGACGAGAATCAGCAGCGCCGTGGCGCATGATCCAAGCGATGGGCTCACTCCATTCGAGCGTGTCGCCCAGAACAAGATGATTCTGGGTCTCTTCATCCCGCTCCAGAACGGGGCGTGGACCCCCTCGCTCTATCCGCGGGGAACGGACTGGACCTTCGAGTACAACGCAGAGTGCACGGTTCGTGCAGAAGAGCTTGGATTTGACCTCGTCTTCGGTCTCGCCCAATGGCACGGAGCTGGTGGTCTCGGCGGCGAGATGCGATTCCGAGAGAACACCCAGGATCCCTTGCTCGTCACTGCGGGGCTCGCAGCTCTGACGAAGAACATTCTTCTCATTTCGACCGTGCACGTTCTGTACGGGTGGACGCCACTCTTGCTCGCCAAGTACGCGGCGACCCTCGATCACATGTCGAACGGGCGTTGGGGCATGAACATGGTGACGGGCATCAAGCCGGAGGACTTCGCCATGTTCGGGTTGGACCCCATCGAGCATGACAAGCGATATGAGATCGCCGACGAACTGATGACGGTGATGAAGATGCTGTGGTCCTCCACGGACAACGTCGACTTCGATGGTGCACACTTCCGAATGAAGAAGGGGTTCGTGTCTCCGAAGCCGCTCCACGGCCGACCGATCCTCGTCAACGCCTCGAGCAGTGGGGCTGGAGTTGGATTCGCGGCGAAGCATTCCGATTTGCTCTTCATCACTCGTCCCGCGGGCGCAGACGTCTATGGGCTCCTCAAGGAGCACAACATGAAGATCAAGCAGCAGGCTCTCGAGGCAGGTCACACGGTGCGCACCATCATCAATCCGCACGTGATCTGTGCAGACACGGAAAAGGAGGCCAAGGCGCGAAAGCAGGCCTTCATCGACCATGCCGACCCCGTCGCACTCGACAACTTCTACAAGTTCATCACCGGCGGCGACACGGTGTCCTGGAAGGGTGCGATGCGGGACGACCTTGCCGTCGGTGGAAACATGCAGATGGTCGGAACTCCAGAGCAAGTGGTGGAGAAGATGTTGAAGTTGCACGAATGCGGAATCGACGGAATCCAGGTCAACTTCTACGACTACCTGCCCGACCTCGAATACTTCGGTGAACGAGTGCTGCCGCTGATGAAGGATGCAGGTCTGCGCGCGTGATGAATCGCGAGGTGGACGCAATCGAGTTGCGTTCGTGGCTTCACGACGGCGAGGAGATCGCCGTCCTTGACGTTCGTGACGGTGGTCCGTATGCGCGATCCCACATCCTCGCTGCGTCGAGTGCGCCACTGTCGGCTTTTGAGACCAGCGTGCTGTCGCTCGTGCCACGCCGTTCGACGCGAGTCGTGGTCGTGGACGACGACGGCTCTCTCGCTGCTCGTGGTGCGGAGGTGCTCGGGACTGCGGGATATTCGAACGTGTACGTCCTCAAGGGTGGGAACCCCGCGTGGGAGGCCGCCGGCTACCTCCTGTTTTCGGGAAGCGGAATCATCTCGAAGGCCTTCGGCGAGTTGATCGAGCTCGAACGCAAGACGCCTCATGTCGAAGCTGAAACCCTTGCCGAGTGGCAGGCGCGGGGAGTGCCGCACGTACTGTTCGATTCGCGGCCTCTCGGTGAATATCGAACGGTGAGCCTGCCTGGTGCGGTCGATTGCCCCGGCGCCGAGCTCGTCTACAGGGTTCCCTCCGTGGTGGCAGACGAGACGATTCCTGTCGTCGTGAACTGCGCAGGCCGCACACGGTCGATCATCGGTGCACAGAGTCTGCGGGATGCGGGAATCCGCAACCCCGTTTTTGCCCTGAAGAACGGCACCATGGGTTGGCAGCTTGCAGGTCTCGACGTCATCCATGGCGCGTCGAACATGGTGCCCGAGCCGACCGAATCCGGTCTCTCTGCCGCCAAGGAAATGGCGTCGCGGATCCTCGAGCGGGATGGAATCCCCGTGATCGACATCGGGGAGTTGTCGAGGATGCGGGGTGAATCGAACAGGACGACCTACGTCATCGACGTCCGTCAACCAGAGTCGTTCGAAGCGGCCCACATTGCCGGATCCCTGAACGTCGCGGGTGGTCAACTCGTGCAGGCGACGGACAGCGTCATTGCAGTACGCCACGCCCGCATCGTGCTCGTCGATGAGCACATGGTGCAGTCGGTGATGACCGCGCATTGGTTGCGCCAGATGGGCTGGGATGTGTCGGTGCTCGCGGATGCCGCCTCACACATGACCTCGAGCGGACCATCATCGCCGGAGGTGTTGCGCCAAGTGTCTCCCGACGTGGCACCGATCGACGTCGATGATCTCGCGGCCGAGATGCACGATGGCAAGTGCATCGTGGTCGACGTCGGGGAGAGCTACTGGTATCGCCAGGGACGCATTCCAGGATCGTGGTATTCGATGCGCAGTCGACTCTGGGATGCGCTTGCGGGGATCGATCGCAACGTTCCGGTCGTGATGGTGTGTGGTGCTGGATCGATCTCGCCGTATGCCGCTGGCGACGTCGTCGGTCTGGGTTTCTCGAACGTCCGCTGGCTGCGCGGTGGCAGAAACGCATGGAAGCGGTCGGGCCGCCCGCTCGAAACGATCGGTGATGAAGAGGATGCCTTGGTGAAGACGCCCACCGACGACATGTGGTATCCACCGTGGGCTCGCAAGGAGGGCGTGGAAGAGGCGATGATGCAATACCTCACGTGGGAGGTCGGTCTCCTCGACAGCGTCGCCCAGGAGACCTACGTCCGTTTTGCGGTGTCGGCGACGAAGTAGGTACCAATGATGATCTATCGGCTAATGCTCACTGTGTGTCTGGGAGACAGGGGAGTTCGATGACCAAGAGCTGGCAGCTGTCGGGAACCGAGGTTGCAACCTTGGTGCAGGCAAAGAAGGTCTCTGCGAGCGAGGTCGCGGGTGAACACATCGAGCGAATCGATGCGATCAACGCCCACCTGAACGCGATCGTCCTGCGCACCGACGAGGATGCGGTCAACTCCGCGCGACAGCTCGATGCCGGCGATCGCGATGTACCGCTAGCTGGGGCGGTCATGACGACGAAGATCAACACCGACCACGCGCCGTATCCGACGGACAACGGGATCAAGGCGCTTCGCGATGCCGTGCCAGAGGGGGTGCACTCGTGCATCCGGGGACTGCTCGACTCGGGAATGACGATGGTCGGACGGACCAATTCGCCTGCGTTTGCGATGCGCTCACACACCGACAACGAACTGCATGGGGAGACGCTGAATCCCTATCGAGACGACATCAGTTGCGGTGGATCGAGTGGGGGCGCGGGGGTCGCGGTGGCGACGGGCATGTGCCACGTCGCCCAAGGCAACGACGTTGCGGGATCCGTGCGCTGGCCCGCGTATCAGAATGGGGTGCTCGGGCTTCGTCCGACGATCGGTCGGATGCCGACTGGTGGGTCCTCCCCGGTCCCGCGTGGATGGACCGCATCGATGATGGCGACCCATGGTCCGCTTGCGCGCACGATGTCCGACCTGCTTGCTGGGTACGAGGCCATGTGCAGAGCCAATTGGGGCGATCCGTTCTGGGTCCCCGCCCGACACCATTTCGACGATCGTGCCGTCAATCGGGTGGCGATCGTCGTCGACGACGGGTTGCCGATCGATCCCGTCGTCGTCGCCACGATTCGACGTGTCGGCACGCTGCTCGAAGACGCCGGATATGAGGTCGTGGAGGCCGCTCCGCCGATGTTGGACGTGGTCTTTTCGCTGTGGAAGCGGCTCAGCGTCTTCGACATCCAGCTCAGCCTCGTCCCGATGCTCCCGCAGATCGACGATGCGGGATTGAAGACGGCCATTTCTGCATGGGCGGAGACGTTCCCGGCGCCGACTCCCGAGACGTTCATGAAGGCCCTCCTCGATCGGGACATGGTGATCCGTGCATGGAACGCCTTCTACGATGCCCATCCGCTCGTCGTCACCCCGATGGTCACGATTCCGACGATCGAGCGTGGCTTCGACGTGAAGTACCCGGATTCCGGAACGCAGTTCGATGCCTTCGGGCGCTGGGGCATCAACCTGTCGGCGCTCGGAATGCCGGCACTTGCGTTTCCCGTGGGCGCCCACGAGGGGGCCCCACTCGGCGTGCAATTGACTGCACACGCGTGGCGAGAGGACGTACTCTTCGACGCCGGCCGTGCGCTTGAGGAGCGACTTGGACGCGTCGCTCCAATCGATCCAGTCGCGTGAGCGTGATGGCCCAGCGATTGCATTGAGCGACAATTCTCGGACCTAACTTTTTGTCAACGTGCCCGGTGGTGCGGGAAGAGGTCTGTCAGACTCGTGGTCAAGCGGAGTAACTGGTCGACCCTCGTGCAGGCTCCGCCCTGGAGGCTCGTCAGACATGGCGCACAACGTTGACTTTTTCAGTCGCTTCGAGGGGCTCACATTCGACGACGTAGTGCTCGTACCGGGGTTCAGCGAAGTGTTGCCCGACCAAGTCGACACGACCACCACGTTCGCTCGGGACATCGAGTTGTCCGTTCCACTCGTCTCGGCGGCCATGGATCGGGTGACCGAGGCTCGACTTGCGATCGCGATGGCGCGATGTGGCGGCCTCGGCGTGGTGCACCGCAACCTGTCGATCGAGGACCAGGCCTCGGAGGTGCACAAGGTCAAGCGATCGCAGTCGGGGATGATCGGAGATCCGGTGACGCTGCCGGCGACGGCGACACTGGACGACGCGGAGCAGTTGATGAGTCGCTTCAAGATCTCTGGTGTTCCGATCACCGACGAGAAGGGAATCCTCGTCGGCATCCTCACGAACCGGGACGTGCGGTTCTGCTCCACCGAGGACTATCGGCGCCCGGTGAGTGAGTTCATGACGAGCGACGGGCTCGTCACCGCGCCCGAAGGCACGACGCTCGAGGAGGCAAAGGTGCTCCTGCAGCGCCACCGCATCGAGAAGCTGCCACTCGTCGATTCGTCGGGTCGCCTACGCGGCCTGATCACGGTGAAAGACATCATGAAACGCCAGGAGTTTCCGAATGCAACTCGTGACACGTCCGGTCGCCTGCGCGTGGCTGCCGCGGTCGGGGTGGGCGACGACCTCGAAGACCGTGTGGATGCGCTCGTGCGGGTCGGTGTCGACGCAGTCGTGGTCGACACTGCGCATGGCAACTCGATGGGCGTGGTCAAGGCGATCGAACGAATCAAGGCGAGTTGGCCGGAATTGGCGACGGTTGCGGGAAACGTGGTGGATGAAAGTGGCGTCGACACGCTGCACGGTGCAGGCGTCGACGCGGTCAAGATTGGGGTTGGTGCCGGGTCGATCTGTACGACGCGCATCGTGGCGGGGGCGGGCATGCCGCAATTGTCGGCGGTGTGGTTCGCCTCCCAGCGTGCACGGGCGCTCGGCGTGCCGACCATCGCCGACGGTGGGGTCACCTATTCGGGCGACCTCGTCAAGGCACTCGCTGCGGGGGCGACGTCGGTGATGTTGGGCGGACTGCTCGCCGGCACGGATGAAGCGCCGGGGGACGTCGAGCTGTTCGAGGGTCGGCGATACAAGAGCTATCGCGGCATGGGGTCGATGGGTGCGATGCAAGGGCACGGCGCCGATCGATACGGATCTGCCCAAGGCGGCAACAAGAACAAGCTCGTACCCGAGGGGATCGAAGGTCGTGTCGCCTATGCGGGAACGCTTGCTGACGTCGTCTATCAACTCGTCGGTGGACTGCGCTCAGGTATGGGATACGTCGGTGCTGCGACCCTCGAGGAGCTGCAGCGACGCGCCAAGTTCATGCGCGTGACGACGGCGGGGCGTGAGGAGAGCCATCCACACGACGTGACGATCACGCACGAGTCGCCGAACTATCACCGCTCCTAGCGGTTCGTTTCGGGTCTAT
>CAYXIY010000028.1:0-13545 GCA_964465475.1 uncultured Acidimicrobium sp.
TACTTGACGACGACGGCCGAGACCAAGGTCGGCCATTTGGCGCAGGTGATGGAAAACGTGCCGCGCTGGGGGAGCTGGATCGACCGGGAGGCCTTCGCCGGCACGCGCAGCGGGGTCGCGCCGATCGTGAGGACATATGGTCTCGGGTCGGCGTTGGTGATGGTGAGCACGCCGTTTCGGGCGACGACGACGCGTGCCTTGCTGAACACCGAACCAGTGATTGTGAGTGTCGCCTTGGTGGCAACGAGGAACATGACCCGAAGACTACTTGTCGAGTTTGTCGAGCCCGCGGCGGGCGAACACGAGCGTCACGGCCGACATGGCGACGATGGCCACGAGGCCGCCCCAGGTGTTCGACCACGCCATGTGATCTGGCGAGGTGCTCGACACGAGACCCTGCCGCGCGAGGCGAAAGATGTTCGTTGCGGGGTTGAATCGGGCCGCGGCATGCACCCATCCGGAGAGCAGCCACATCGGCATCTGTGCATTCGACACGTAGAGCACGATGAACACGGTGAGTTGCATGATCGCCGCCGCGCGCATGTCGCGGAAGCGAAAGGCGAGTCCGAGGCCCCAGCCGACGGAGATGGTGGCGATGCCGAAGGACGCCGTGAGCAGTGCGAGCACTCCGAGGATGCCGCCCGTGAAGCGGGCGCCGAGCAACAAGCCCATCGGGATGACGAAGGCGTTCAGGATCAGGGTGCGACTCCAGGCGGTGAAGAGAGGCCCGACGATCAACGCGCGCCGCGGGACCGGGGCCATGAGTAGGCGGTCGTAGAACCGAGTCTCGATGTCGCGGATGGTGCTGAATCCGAGGCCGATGCCGCTGAAGGAGGAGCCGAAGCAGATGCCGAGCGGGAGGAACCAGTTGGCGGAGCGATCGGTCGGAAATCCAGGGATCTTGGTGATTGCAAAGTAGGTCCCGGAGAACGCGACCATCGTGAACACCGGCATCGCCACGCTTGGGATGAACGCCGACGGCATCCGCCGGATGGTTCGCAGACCGCGAATCATCAGACCACGGCCGACGGCCGTCGTCGACGTGTGCAACACCTCGGCGCTGAATTCTGTGGTGCTCACAGTGCCGCCAATCGGACGCGCAGCGAACGCAGCGCAAGGAGGGTGGCAGCAATGCACACCCCGATCGGGATCAGGATCGCCTTGGCGATCGAGCCCATGGTCACCTGGTGCAGCACCATGTCACGAAGCCCTTCGACGAGGTGAGAGATCGGATTCACGTCGGCGATCTTGCGGTACGTGCCCGTCATCGTCTCGCGCGGGAAGAACGCACTCGAGAAGAACAGCAGGATGAAGATCAGCGGGAACGCACCCTGTACGGCCTCTGCCGAACCAGTCCGGATCGCCACGGAAGACATGAGCGCACCGATGGCGAGTGAGACGAGGCCGCCGCTTGCGACCATCACGAAGAACGCAAGGACGCCGCCGCGGATCGTCGCGCCGAACGGCCACAACACGAGGAGGAAGAATGCCGCCTGGAACGCGCCGAACAGTGCGCTGCCGGCGATGCGGGCGAGCACGATGCCCGAGCGCGTCGATGGGGCGAGGAGCAGGCGGTCGAAGAACTTGTTCTCGATGTCGGTGGCGAGTGCGGCGGCCCCGGAGATCGACCCGAAGAGCACACCCTGGATGACGGTCGCGGCGAGGGAGAACTGGAGGAACGAATCGACCTTCGGGAAGCCCGGAAGGCTCGTCGTCCTGCTGAACGACGATGCGCCGAGTGCGGCGAAGAAGATTGGGAACACCATGCTCGGTGCGCTCATCGCTGGCTGACGGATGATCTCGAGCGTGGAGCGCTTGGTCATCTGCAACGTCTGGCGGATCGAGAGTGCGATCCCGGCTTCTCCGACGAGCGTCGTCACGATTGCTCGCCTTCGAGTCGGTGACCCGTGGCCTCGGCGAACACGTCGTCGAGGCTCGGCTCGTTGATCTCCAGGTGTTGCACGCGCACTCGGGCCTCGTCGAGACCGCGCACCACGTCGGTGACGACCGTGGCACCCCCGCGAAGGCCGACGCCGAGCGTTCCTTCTGCCGTCGGTCGAAGGTCGCCGAATCCGAGCAGGACGGTGCGTGCGGCATCCATCTGGTCCTTGGGGACCGTGACGAGCAGCGTCGGGAAACCGACGCCTGCCTTCAGGTCGCTCGGTCGACCCTCGCGCACGATCGTGCCCTTGTCGATGATCGCGATCCGGTCGGCGAGCTGGTCGGCCTCTTCCAGGTATTGCGTCGTCAACATCACGGTGGTGCCCTCCTGGTTCAGTCGGCGCACCTCTTCCCACAGGGTGAGTCGACTCATCGGGTCGAGACCGGTCGTCGGCTCGTCGAGGAACAGCACGCTCGGCTGGTGGATGAGCGAGAGTGCGAGGTCGAGTCGTCGACGCATGCCGCCCGAGTAGGTGCCGACGCGACGATCGGCGGCAGCCGTCAACCCGACCCGCTCGAGCAACTCGCCCGCACGCGAGGCGGTCTTGGACGACGGGATGCCATAGAGCACGGCTTGCAGTTGGAGCAGTTCGTTGCCGGTCATGAGCGGGTCGATCGCAGCATCCTGGAGCGCGACGCCGATGCGGCGACGGACCTCGTTCGGTTGCTTGGCGACGTCGTATCCGGCGACTCGCGCGGTTCCCGACGTCGGACGAAGCAGCGTGGTCAGCATGCGCACCGCGGTGCTCTTGCCCGCCCCGTTCGGTCCGAGGAACCCAAAGATCTCGCCGGCGTTCACCGTGAGGTCGATGCCGTTGACGGCGTGCACGTCACCGAAGTGACGTACGAGGTTCTCGGCGACGATGGGGGCGTTGTTGCTCATGTGACCACGCTACGACTCGTGGTCGAGTACAAACGACCTGGAGCGTCAGCGGGCGTCGGTGATCGCGCGCCAGACCCGCTCTGAGGTCGCCGGCATGTCGATGTGACGAATGCCCAAGTGGGCAACCGCATCGACGACGGCCGACTGCACTGCGGGCGTGCTGCCGATCGTGCCCGACTCACCGATGCCCTTGGCGCCAAGCGGATTGCGTGGGGTCGGCGTCTCCATGTGCACGACCTCGAACGAGGGCAGTTCGGCCGCCGAGATGAACGCGTAGTCGGCGAGGTTGGAGGTGATCGGGTTCCCGTCGTCGTCGTAGCGCACCTCCTCGAGGAGTGCCTGGGCGGCGCCTTGGGCGATTCCACCGTGGATCTGGCCGTCCAGGATCAACGGGTTGAGGACGCGACCGGCGTCGTCACACGCGACGTGTCGTACGTGGCGCACCTGGCCCGTCTCCACGTCGACTTCGACGACCGCGACGTGTGCACCGAAGGGGAACGTCGGACCTGCCGACGGAAACGTCGTGTACTGGGACAGCCCGCCGTCGTCGCGTTGCGCGAGGGCGATCTCGGCCCACGTGCGAGTGACGGCAGGGGTGCCCGTGACGTGGAACGCGCCACGATCACGATCGAAGACGATGTCGCTTTCGTTCGCCTCGAGCAGGCGCGCGGCGTGCTTCTTGGCGGACTCGATCAACTCGCGCGAGGCTTGCTGCACCGCCGCTCCGCCGAGCTGCAGTGAACGCGAACCCATGGTGCCGCCGCCGACGGGCACGAGGTCGGTGTCGCCCCAGACGACGTCGATGTCTTCCATCGGGATGCCGGTCTCTTCGGAGGCGATCATCGACCACGAGGTGACGTGGCCCTGTCCGTGAGGCGAGGTGCCGGTGTAGACGACGGCGCGACCGTCGGGCAACACCTCGACCTTGGCGTCTTCGCTGGATGACGTGCCGGCGGTGATCTCGACGTACACGCTCACGCCGATGCCGAGTTGCAGACGATCTCCGCGGCTGCGCCGCGCCGCTTGCTCCGCGCGCAACGAGGCGTAGTCGGCGGTCGCCAGCGCACGATCGAGTGCTCCCTCGAAGTCGCCGACGTCGTAGGTCTGGCCGATCGCCGTCGTGTGCGGTTCCATGAACTTCGGGATCAAGTTCTTGCGGCGCACCTCCGCCGGGTCCATGCCGAGCTCCGCGGCGAACATGTCCATGGCGCGCTCGATCGCCGCCGTCGCTTCGGGGCGACCTGCGCCGCGATAGGCGACGGTCGGAGTCGTGTTGGTGGTGACGCTCACGGTGTGCACGTCGATGCGTGGGATGGCATAGACGCCCGAAGCCATCGGGCGCGTCATGAACGGCGCGAGGATCGATCCGATGTCGACGAACGCACCCGCGTCCTGGTACACCTTCAACGTGTAGGCGAGCACCTTGCCGTCGCGCGTGCCGCCGATCGCGATGTCTTGTAGCTGCGCGCGACCGTGGCCGAGGGCGACCATCGACTCGCTGCGCGTCTCGCGCCAACGAACCGGCTTGCCGCACTTCTTGGCGATCATCCCGAGGAGGATCTCCTCCGGGTAGGCGTCGATCTTGGCGCCGAATCCACCACCGACGTCGGGTGTGATGATGCGCACCGTCTCCGGGTCGACGCCGAGCACGCCGGCGATTCGCGACTTCGCACCCTGTGCGTGTTGAGAGGAGATCCACTGAATCAGTCGACCGTCGTGCCACGCAGCGGCACTGCCGCGCACCTCGAGCGGACACGGCGCGACGCGCTGGTTGTTGATGCGTGCGCGCACGACGACGTCGCATCCGTCGAATGCATCGTCGGCGATTCCCGGCATGCCGAACACGGTCGAGTCGACGACGACGTTGCTGCCGACGGCCTCGTAGAGCGGGAGCGCGCCAGGAGCCATTGCGGACTCCATGTCGACGTATGCCTCGAGCACGTCGTAGTCGACGATCACGCGTTCGGCTGCGTCTTCGCCCTGGTCGGCTCGTTGGGTGAGAACGACGGCGATCGGTTCGCCGACGTAGCGCACCTTGTCCGAGGCGAGCAACGTTCGGGCGACCGCAGGGTTGTAGGTGGCAGGGATCGGTTGCAGGTCGAGGTCCTTGGCGGTGAGCACGGCGACGACGCCGGGACTTGCGAGTGCTTCAGAGGTGTCGATCGAGGTGATCGTGGCGTGCGCCACGCTCGAGCGCACGTAGGTGACGTGCAGGGCGCCGTCGAGGAGTGGCTCGTCGACCATGTCGTCGACGTACACCCCACCCGTGGTGAGGAACTTCGGATCTTCCTTGCGCAGGACTCGATTGCCCAGAATGCTGCCAGCCACGTGATCTCCTTGCGTTCGAGATCCGAGACTACTGAAGGAACGCCGCTAGGGCGCGAGCGGCTGGAGGGGAATCTCGCCGGTCGCCCTGCGCTCGGCGACTTCGATCGTGCGCACGACGAGCGCACCCGACACGAGCGTGTACGGCCAGCGTTCGGGGAGGGTGGCCGACAGGGCGGGGATGTCCATCATCGGCAGGCGTCGCTCGTTGGGTTGGAGGTAACCGAGTTGGGTGCGGATGGCGTCCCGCAGGCCTTCCGGGGTCCTCAGGTAGAGCACTTGGTCCTGCAGTTGCTCCACGATGTCTTCGTAGGCGGCATATTCGCTCTTTTTCTCGGCGAGCACCTCGCGCTGGTGCAACCACGTGCGCACGGGGAACACGAACATCGTGACGGCAAAGGCGATCATCAACACGACGCCGAGCGGCAGGCTGGCGATGCGAAAACCGCGATGGCGCACCAGGTTCGACTCGGTCGTGGACACCCCACCAGTGTGGTCGCTCCCCACGCCCAAATGGTGGAGTGCGGGGTTCAGCGCACGGGGGCGAGTGCGGCGCGGCCGGTGAAGCGGGCGCGTGCGCCGAGGAGTGACTCGATGCGCAGCAACTGGTTGTACTTGGCCACGCGGTCGCTTCGTGCCGGTGCGCCGGTCTTGATCTGCCCGCAGTTGGTGGCGACGGCAAGGTCGGCGATCGTCGAGTCCTCGGTCTCGCCGCTGCGGTGGCTCATCACGCTCGTGTAGCGGTTCGCGTTCCCGAGGGCGATCGTGCGCAACGTCTCGGTGAGCGTGCCGATCTGGTTGACCTTGATCAGGATCGAGTTCGCACACGCGCGTTCGATGCCCATCTTCACGCGATCGACGTTGGTCACGAACAAGTCGTCACCGACGAGCTGCACCGTGTCGCCGAGACGCGCGGTGAGAGCGGCCCAACCGGTCCAGTCGTCCTCTGCCATGCCGTCTTCGATCGACACGATGGGGTAGCGCCCGACGAGCGACGCCCACCACTCGCACAGCTCCTCGCTCGTCATCGAGCGACCCTCGCCCGCGAGGTGGTACTTGCCGTCGCGATACAGCTCGCTCATCGCCGGATCGAGGGCGATCGCGATGTCCGTTCCGGGAGTGAACCCCGCGGTCGTGATCGCCTCGACGAGGATCGCGATTGCCTCCTCGTTGCTCTTCAAGTTCGGGGCGAAGCCGCCCTCGTCGCCGACCGCCGTCGACAGCCCGCGCTGGTGGAGGATCGACTTCAGCACGTGATAGGTCTCGACTCCCCAGCGCAGCGCCTCGGAGAACGACGGTGCGCCGACGGGCATGACCATGAACTCCTGCAGGTCGACGTTGTTGTCGGCGTGCGCGCCACCGTTGACGACGTTCATCATCGGCACGGGAAGCGTGCGCGCATCGTCACCACCGAGGTGTGCAAAGAGGGGGAGTCCGGCGTGCGCCGCGCGCGCATGGGCGACGGCGAGGCTGACCGACAGGAGCGCGTTCGCGCCGAGTCGCGACTTGTTCGGCGTGCCGTCGAGTGCGCACAGTCGATCGTCGATGGCGGCTTGGTCGCTCGAGTCCGATCCGACGAGTGCCGAGGCGATCTCGCCATTCACGTTGGCGACGGCGTGCGTCACGCCCTTGCCCGCGTATCGCTTTCCACCGTCGCGCAATTCGCGAGCCTCGTGCTCGCCCGTGGATGCACCGGACGGCACGATCGCTCGACCCCTCGCGCCGCTCTCGAGGGTGACCTCTGCTTCGACGGTCGGATTGCCGCGGGAGTCGAGGACCTCGCGGGCGACGATGGACTTCAGTGCAACCATGGCGTCAAGACTATTGAGTCTTGGCTTCGTCCCAGAGTCGATCGAGCACCTCGAGCGACGACGACGCGAGGTCGATGTCGCGTTCGGCGGCCAGTCGCTCGACGATCTCGAAGCGCGAACGAAACTTGTTGCTCGCCTGGCGCAGGGCACCTTCGGCGTCTGCGCCGAGGTGACGGGCGAGGTTGACGACCGAGAACAGCAAGTCGCCGAGCTCCATGGATACGACCTCGGGGTCCGCGCCTGACTCCGCAGCCTCGCGCACCTCGCGCGATTCCTCGAGGATTTTGTCGTATGCACCGTTCGCGTCCGGCCAGTCGAAGCCGACCCCTGCCGCGCGCTTTTGCAGCTTGGTGGCATATGACAGCGCCGGAGCCGCGCGAACCACGCCGGTGAACACGCCGTCGTTGCGCTTCGTGCCGTCCTCGCGTTCCTTGCGCTTCACGCCATCCCAGGTGGTCACGACGTCGTCTGCGGTGGTGGCGGTCGCGTCGCCGAACACGTGCGGGTGTCGGCGCACGAGCTTGTCGTGCAGTCGTCGCGCGACGTCGGCGATGGTGAAGCGGCCCTCCTGTTCGGCGATCGTGGCGTGGAACTCGACTTGATAGAGCAGGTCGCCGAGTTCCTCGATCAGGGCCTCGTCGGTGTCGGGATCCTCGGGGTCGAGGTTCTCGAGTGCCTCGATCGTCTCGTAGGTCTCCTCGAGCAGGTGTTGGACGAGGCTGCGGTGGGTCTGTTCGCGGTCCCACGGGCATCGCTCGCGAAGCGTGCGGGCAAGGTCGTGCAGTCGCGCCATCTCGCCGGCGATCGGCGCGTCGAGGCGCGGGATGTAGAGGCTCGTGAGATGGTCGGGCTCGAGCACCCTGTCGATGTCCGACCACGTCGTGTGGATGACTCGTTCGTCGGGCAGGCCGAGGTGGTGCAACACGACGACGGACTCATCACCACGAGCATCGTCGTGCGTCAGCTTCACGTTCGACAGCACCCAATCGGCGTGCGTCTGGGTCACGAGGAGCGGTCCACGTTCTCCCGATGCGAGTTCGGAAAAGCGGTGACCGTCGATGACGCGGACGCCTTCGTTCACGGGATCGACGCCGAGTGCGGCCCACGCAAGATCGAGGAAGCTCATCGATGCGACGACCTCCGTCGCGACGCGTTCGTCGCGCCGCAACATCTCGACCGTGGTCTCCAAGATGAGCGGGGAACCGGGGACCGCATACAGGATCTCACCGTGGGTCGTGGCCTCTTCGACGAGTCGTTCGACGATCGCGCGATAGACGTCCTCGAAGGTGTCGTGGGAGTCGTAGAGGTCGTCGAAGCTCGTCGCGTCGCCGAGGATGGACGTCGACGGATGGCGCAGCGTGCGAACGAAGCGGTGCGCGTGACGAGCGATTGCGTCGTGGGTGGCCTGCGTGACGTGGGTCGTCGGTCCTGGCCCCAGGCCGACGACGGTGACGCGCGGCGTGGTCACGGCGCTCAGTTGGCGACGATCGTTCCGGTGGCCGGGTTGTATCGGCCGTACTTCGAGCCGATCTTCACGTCCGCGGTCGCCATGTAGCCACCGATCAGGAACTCACCGGGGTTCTTGGCGAACAGGGTGGTGAGCGACAGCTTCACGTCGTCGAACGGGCGCACGTAGATGACGTGGTAGCCGAAGCTCGACTTGACCGGTCCGGTCGGCACGCCGGGCTTCGCCTCGAGTGCACCGGCGACGAAGTCGTTGTCGAACTGCGTCTGGTAGTCGGCGAGCGGGATGCAGTCGCCATCGGTGCCGCCAAGCACGCCGCCGGAGTCCTTTGCACCCGGTTCGATGCTGTAGTCACCGGCGACCTTCGCGAAGTCCGCTCCACCGGCGAGCACGTCGAGTGCCTCACGGGCCGTCGATTCGTCCTCGACGACGAGGTGGGCGACGCACATCATGCCGAGCGATGCCGGCTTCGACTCGTACATCTTCTTCAGTTCGTCTGCGCTCGGGGCCTTGATGCGGGCGAGGGCGAGGTCGCCGGCGTTGAGCGAGATGATCAGTTCCTGGAGCTCCTTGCCGAGCGTCGAGAATGCGGGATCCTTGGAAACCTGGGCGCGCACCTTGTCGAGGTCCGCGTTCGTCACTTCTTCGCCATACGTGGCGAGCAGTTCCTTCGTCGACTCGCCGCGATACAGCGCGTTCAGCACCGAACGGCTCGAGTCGGCGGGAGCCTGTCCGTTTTCGAGCTTGATCTGACCCGCGTCGCCGAGTTGGGTGAGGATCGTCTCGAGATCGCTGCTCGACACCGAGTGTGAACCGACCGTGAGTGCGTCGGTCGACGTCGCAGAACCGCACGCGCTCACCCCGAGCGTCGCAAGACAGAGGAGGGCGACGATGCGACGGGAAAGGGGCGTGGTGGTCATCTGCGCAAGCCTAGTTGTCGTCCTCGAACATCGACTGGAGGAAACCAAGCACTGCACCGACGACGTCTCCCGATTTGGGCACCGAGATGGTGAGCGTGCGCAGTTTCTCGTTCCAGTCACCCTGGGGTGCGAGACGGTTGAGACGCATGACACCACTCGCCGGCAACGTGACCGGACTCATGCGACAGCGTGAGTTCTCGACGACGACCTCGCGCAGTCCCACGCGGTGGCATTCGGCGCGCAGGTGTCCGACCTGGAGCAGCGCTGCGGCCGCAGCCGGCAGCTTGCCGTAGCGATCGAGCCATTCGCGTTCGATGTCTTCGACATCCGCGTGCGTCGTGACGGCGGCCAGTCGGCGATAGGCGTCCAGTCGTGATTCCTCGCGCGGCACGTAGTCGCTCGGCAGGTACGCGTCGCTCGGCACGTCGAGCTTCAACTCCGGCACGACCGACGGGATCTCCTCGCCCTTCATCTCCGACACCGCCTCGGTCACGAGTTGGCAGTAGAGGTCGTAACCGACTGCGGCGATGTGTCCGCTCTGGGCCTCGCCGAGCAGGTTGCCCGCGCCACGGATCTCCAAGTCGCGCATCGCGATCTTGAATCCGCTGCCGAGGTCCGTCGCCTCACCGATCGTCTTCAGTCGCTCGTAAGCCTCCTGGGTCAGGGTGCGGTCGCGTGGATGGAACAGGTATGCATACGCGCGGGAACCACTGCGACCGACGCGACCACGGATCTGGTGCAACTGGCCGAGGCCGAGCAGGTCTGCGCGCTCGACGACGAGGGTGTTGACCGTCGGCATGTCGATGCCGCTCTCGATGATCGTGGTGCACACGAGCACGTCGAAGTTGCCCTCCCAGAAGTCGATCACCGTCTGTTCGAGGCGTCCCTCGTCCATCTGGCCGTGGGCGATGGCGATGCGCGCCTCGGGAACGAGCTCGCGCAGTCGCTGCGCTCGCTCCTCGATCGACTGCACGCGGTTGTGCACCCAGAACACTTGGCCGTCGCGCAACAACTCGCGACGAATCGCCTCGACCGCGACCCGGTCGTCCTGCTCGCCGACGTAGGTGAGGATCGGCTGGCGATCGGCCGGCGGGGTCTGCAACAGCGACAGGTCGCGAATGCCGACGAGGCTCATCTCGAGTGTGCGCGGGATCGGCGTGGCGGTGAGGGTGAGGACGTCGACGTTCGTCTTCAGCTTCTTCATCGCCTCCTTGTGCTGCACTCCGAAGCGCTGCTCCTCGTCGACGACGAGGAGGCCGAGGTCCTTGAACACGATCTTTTCCTGCAACAAGCGATGCGTGCCGATGACGCAGTCGATCTCCCCGGTGGCGAGACCCGCGACGACCTTCTTTGCCTGTGCGGGGGTGAGGAAGCGCGACAGCACCTCGACGCGGATCGGGTAGCCGCGGAATCGCTCGGCGAAGGTGTTGCCGTGTTGGGCGGCGAGCAGCGTCGTCGGCACGAGGACCGCCACCTGCTTGCCGTCCTGGATGCACTTGAACGCCGCCCGCACCGCCACCTCGGTCTTGCCGAAGCCGACGTCGCCACACACGAGACGGTCCATCGGCACCGAGCGCTCCATGTCGGACTTCACGAGTTCGATCGCACTGCGCTGGTCGGGGGTCTCGACGAACGGGAACGCCGCTTCCATCTCGTGCTGCCACGGGGTGTCCTGGCCGAAGGCGTGACCAGGCGCGTTCACCCGCTTCTGATACAGCACGACGAGTTCCTGGGCGATCTCGCGCACCGCGGAGCGCACGCGTTGCTTGGCGCGTGCGAAGTCGCTGCCCCCGAGTCGGTGCAGCGTCGGGGACTCGCCACCGATGTACTGGCGCACCGCGTCGATGTGGTCGGTCGGCACGTACAACTTGTCGCCGTCCTTGTAGGACAGGAGCAGGTAGTCGCGCTCCGAGCCACCGATCGCTCGCGTGACCATGCCCTCGTACTTGCCGACGCCGTGCACGTGGTGCACGACGAAGTCGCCCGGCTTCAGGTCTTGGAACACCGACGCAGAGTCGCGTCGCGCCGGACGCACCGCGCGATGCGTGCGACGTCGACCGGTGAGATCCGACTCGCTGATCACCGACACCTTGGACTCGGCGAGCGAGCACCCGGCGTGCAGCGCGGCCTCGACGACGAACACGCCGGGCTTCGTCATGTCGGCGTTCGGTTGGCGCGCGAGATCGACGACCGAGACGCCGTTTTCGTTCAGCACCTCCACGAAGCGGCGCGCCGAGCCCTGGCTGTCGGCGCACAGCGCCACGGTCCATCCGTCGCCGGCGAGCGAGCGCACGCGTGCGGCGGTGGCCTCGAAGTCGGCCGTGACCGGACCCCAGCCAGTCGCCGCGACGTGCGGTTCGGTCGTCGCCTCAGCGGGCAACACGAGCGAGGTGCTGCGCGACGACGACGTGGAGCGCAACAGTCGGTCGCCGTCGGCATGCAGTCGGGGGAACTCTTTGTCCGCATCGCGCGCCCACGTCGAGGCGAGTGCTCGTGCGAGGTCGTCTTCCTCGGCGAGGAGGTCGATCGCGCGTGCCTGCATCCGTCGCGGTTCGACGAGCACGAGTCGGGTGTCGCGCGAGAGCGTGTCGGTGAGCAACTCGTCGCGCTCGACGAGCCACGGGAGCCAACTCTCCATGCCCTCGAACTGCTGGCCCTCGACGATGCGGTCCCATTGTTCGATTCCCCACGGGTCGCTCTCCATGAGCGAACGCGCCCGTTCCCGCACCGCGTCGGTCAGTTCGACTTCGCGTGCGGCGAAGATGACGACCTCGTCGAGGTCGTCGGCGCTGCGCTGGTCGTTCACGTTGAACGTGGTCAGTCGGTCGACCTCGTCGCCCCACAGGTCGATGCGCACGGGGGCGTCCGTCGTGGACGGAAACACGTCGATGATCGAGCCGCGTCGCGCGACCTCGCCGCGGTGCTCGACGAGATCCTCGCGTCGGTAGCCGTCGGCGATCAGTCGCTCCATCAGGTGGTCGGGGTTCACGTCGGTGCCGCGCCGCACCACGATCGGCTCTCGCGTGGTCGCACCCGGGGCGAGCTTTTGCAGGAGCGCACGCACGGAACCGACAACGATGCGCGGCTGGTCGCTCGTGCGCAGTCGCCACAACACCTCGAGGCGCTTGCCCATCGTCTCGACGCTCGGGCTCACGCGCTCGAACGGCAGCGTCTCCCATGCGGGATAGAGGAGTGCGTGCTGTGCGCCGACGTAGTGCACCAAGTCGTCGTGGATCAGCTGGGCCGCGGTGCCCGTCGGCGTCGCCACGACGATCGTTGCGTCCGACCAGCGCTCGGCGAGTCCGGCGATCACGAGCGGGCGGGCGATCTCGGAGCAGGCGAGCGTCGAGTCGGTCGTCGTCGCCGCGTCCAGAGCGGGGTCGCGCGAGGCGAGGAGGGCGAGGTCGCGCAACTTCATGATGGGTCGTGTCTAGCGGGAGTTGAAGCGCTGCATGGCGACGTCCGCGCCGCTCTCGACGACGGCCTGGGTCGCGTCCGCGGCGATTCCGACGGCGACGTCGAAGGCCTGACGGTCCTTGGCGCTGAACTTGGCGAGCACGTGGTCGGCACCGCGTTCCTTGCTCGGCGGCTTGCCGATGCCGATGCGCACGCGCACGAAGTCCTGGGACTTCACGTGCTCGTTGATCGAGCGCAGCCCGTTGTGTCCGGCGAGTCCTCCTCCGGCCTTGACGCGCACGACGCCCGGCTCGAGGTCGAGCTCGTCGTGCACGACGACGATCTGTTCGGGGCGTTCGATGCCGAAGCGGCGGGCGAGCGGGCCGACGGCGCGGCCGGAGTCGTTCATGAACGTCGTCGGCTTGACGAGGAGCAGGTGCAGGTCGTCACGATGGACCTCGGCGACGAGGGCGGACTCCTTGGCGGACTTGAGCGTGACGCCGTAGCGGCGAGCGAGTTCGTCGATCACGTCGAAGCCGACGTTGTGTCGCGTGGAGTCGTAGTCGCGACCGGGGTTGCCGACGCCGACGACGAGTGCGTCGAAGGGTGTCCCTCGGCGCTTCAGCCGCGCATCGCGACCGAACAGCGCCATGAGCGTTACGACGCGGCGGGCTTGTTGTCGCCAGCGGCCGGAGCGGCACCGTCTGCAGGTGCGGCGCCTTCCGCGGTCGCTTCGCCAGCGGCGGCTGCTGCCGGCTGCTCGGCTTCTGCGCGCGACGTGAGCACGGTGACGACGACGAGGTC
>CAYXIY010000029.1:0-13459 GCA_964465475.1 uncultured Acidimicrobium sp.
TGTCGCGCGGACGACCGCGCCGACCCGGTGCTCGTGGTCGCCCCGACGCTCGTGTGCGGCGAGACTGAGCTCACCTTCATCGCTGACGTGCTGCGCGAGGCCATCACGTACGCCGCAGGGCAGTACGCGACGCGGTAGTTAGGAGCGGAGTCGCTCGTTCTTCGGATCGAAGAGCGGCTCGGTGCCAACGGTGACCGGGACGCGGTTGCCAAAGATCTCGACTTCGAGCTTCGTGCCGACCGCCTCGTACTTGGGTTGCACGTAGCCGAGCGCGACGCTCTTTCCCAGCGTGAAACTCCAGCCACCTGAGGTGACGATGCCCACCCGCGTCGTGCCGTCGAAGATGCCGGCGCAGAACGGTGCATCCGCGTCACCATCGACGTCGAGTGTCATGCCGACGAATCGATAGGCCGAGCCCTTTGCCTTCTCGGCGACGAGCGCGTCCTTGCCGACGAAGTTCGGCTTCGTGAGGTCCACGAAGCGGTCGAGCGAGGCGTCGAACGGCGAGAAGCCGATCTCGAGGTCGCCCTTCCATCCGCGATAGTTCTTGTCGAGGCGCAGGCTGTCGACGGCATAGATGCCCATGTCGCGGATGCCGTGCTTCTCGCCCGCGGCCCAGATCGACGTGTAGAGGTCCATCATCTGGTCGTTGGCGGCGTGCAGTTCCCAGCCCAGTTCGCCGACGTAGTTCACGCGAAGTGCACGCACCTTGCCGACCTTGGTGTCGATCATCTGATGCGTCAGCCACGGGAACGAGGCGTTGTCGAGCGGAGTGCTCGTGACTTGGGAGAGCACCTCGCGGGACTTCGGTCCGACCACGATGATCGAGCCGTAGTCCTTGGACACGTTGCGCAGCGTGACCGAGCCGTCCGAGGGGAGCGCCATCTCGAGCACGTCGAGGTCGTGCCACTCGGAGCTCGCCGCACCGACGAGGTAGTAGACGTCGTCGGCGATGCGCGCGACGGTGAACTCGCTCAGCACCTTGCCGTCCGGCAGGAGGGCATAGACGAGGCTGATGCGTCCGACCTTCGGCAACTTCGTGCAGAGCAGGTTGTCGAGGTACGCAGTCGCACCCGGTCCCTTGACTTCGATCTTGGTGAATCCGGGCAGGTCGAGGACGGCGACGCCGTTGCGCGCCGCATGACATTCCTCTGCGACGACCTTGCGCCAGCCCTGCTTGCGGAAAAACGACAGCGTGTGGTCGGTGACCTCGCCCTTCGGGTCGAAATACGTCGGGCGTTCCCAACCGCCGCGTGCGCCGAACTGTGCACCCTTGGACTTGAGCAACTCGTACAGCGGAGAGGTGTACGACGGGCGACCAGCGGGACGCTCTTCGAACGGAAAACCCATCGCGTATTCGTTCTGGTAGACCTCGAGTGCCTTGTCCACGGTGTACTGCGTCGTTGCGTACTCCTTGTACCGGCGACGATCGATCGACCACAGGTCGAACTCGGGGCGTCCGTTCAGGATCCACTCCGCGATCGCCTTGCCGGCGCCGCCGCCTTGGGCGATGCCGAAGCTGAAGGTGTTGCAGTGCCAGAAGTTGCGCATGCCGCGCTCCGGTCCGAGGTATGGGTTGCCGTCCGGTGCGTAGGGAATCGGACCGTTGACGACCTTGGCGATGCCGACGTCGCCGATCACCGGCACGCGCTCACCGGCGTCCAAGATCTGCTTTTCGAGTCGCTCGATGTCGGCCGGCCACAGCATGTTGGCGAACTGGTCGGGGATGCCGTCCAGCCACATCGCCGTCGACTGCCACTCGTATGGTCCCAAGATGAACGCCGAGCGTTCCTGGCGCAGGTAGTAGCTCGTGTCGGGGTCGCGCAGGAGCGGCAACTTGTGCTCGCCGCGGGCCTCGAGCTCGGGGATCTCTTCCGTGATCAGGTATTGGTGCGACATCGTCATGATCGGTAGGTGACGGCCGATGAGCGCCATCACCTCTCCCGCGCGATAGCCGGCGGCGTTCAGCACGATCTCGCACTCGATCTCCGACTTGTCCGTCGTCACGGTCCATTCGTGGTTGGCGTGTTGCTTGAGCGCGGTGACGCGTTCGTTGCGACGCACGCGCGAGCCCATCTTGCGCGACGCCGCAGCCATTGCCGCGGTGATCTGGGACGGGTCGATGTCGCCATCGAGCGGGTCCCACAGTGCGCCGACGAGGTCGTGGGTCTCGAGGAGCGGGTAGCGGTCCTTCAGTTCCTTCGGCGTGAGGACGTCGTACTCCATGCCGTTGGCTCGCGCCATCGAGGTGACGTGCTTGAACTCGGCCATGCGCTCGTTCGAGTGTGCGAGTCGCACCGAACCAGTGACGTGGTAGTTGATCGGGTTTTCGGTGTCCTTGGCGAGTTCGCGATACAGCTCGGCCGAGTACTTCTGGACCTTCATGATGCTCCAGCTGCCCGAGTAGGTCGGCACGTTGCCGGCTGCGTGCCAGGTGGAGCCCGACGACAACTCGTCGCGCTCCAGGAGCAACACGTCCGTGCAGCCCATCTTGGCCAGGTGGTACAGGGCGCTCACGCCCGCGATGCCGCCGCCAATGATCACGATTCGTGCGCGCTCGGCCATGTTTTCCCCCGGGATTCGACTCTGACGACGACGCCCGATGCGCCGTCTGTTTGGAATTTTTGAGTGTGTGACATACTAAATCCCTGCCGAAACCGTGCCAAACCGGGGGACAACGAACATCATGGCCAACTTGCCCAGTAGTGCCCGCGTCGTCATCGTGGGTGGCGGAATCGTCGGCTGCAGCGTCGCCTACCACCTCGCCAAGCGTGGGGTCACCGACGTCGTACTCCTCGAGCGCAAGCAGCTCACCTCCGGCACCACCTGGCACGCAGCGGGACTCGTCGGTCAGTTGCGCGCAACCAACAACCTCACGCGCCTCGCGCAGTACACGACGAACCTGTTCGCCACGCTCGAAGCCGAGACGGGCCAGGCGACCGGCTTCCAGCAGCGCGGTTCGGTGTCGATCGCCCCGAACGAGGAGCGTTTCGAGGAACTGAAGCGCGGTGCGTCGACGGCGCGCGTGTTCGGTCTCGAGGTCAACATCATCACTCCGCAGGACGTGAAGGATCTCGTGCCGCTCGCTCGCGTCGACGACCTTGTCGGCGGCGTTCACCTGCCGAACGACGGCGTCGTCAACCCGATCGACGTGACGCAGGCGCTCGCCAAGGGCGCTCGCTCCGCGGGCGTGAAGATCTTCGAAAACGTCAAGGTCGAGCGCATCCTCACCGAGTCGGGCCGCGCCGTCGGCGTGCAGACGGAATTCGGCACGATCCGCGCGGATGCGGTCGTCAACGCAGCAGGAATGTGGGCACGCGAACTCGGCGATCAGGTCGGAGCCACCGTTCCATTGCACGCGGCCGAGCACTTCTACATCGTCACTGAAGGCGTCGAGGGAATCTCTCCGTCGATGCCGGTGTTGCGCGACCCCGAAGGTTGCGGATACTTCAAGGAAGACGCCGGCAAGTTGCTCGTCGGGTGGTTCGAGCCCGTCGCCAAGCCGTGGGGAATGAAGGGCATCTCCGAGGAGTTCTCCTTCACGTCGCTGCCCGAGGACTTCGAGCACATCGCTCCGCTCGTCGAGAACGCCACGCACCGCATGCCGATCCTCGCCGAGACCGGCATCCGTCTCTTCTTCAACGGCCCTGAGTCGTTCACCCCCGACGATCGCTACCTGCTCGGTGAGCAGCCCGAGGTGAAGGGGCTGTTCGTCGCCGCGGGATTCAACTCGATCGGCATCCAGTCCAGTGGTGGCGCCGGCAAGGTGCTCGCCGACTGGATCGTGGACGGACGACCGCCGATGGACCTGTGGGACGTCGACGTGCGTCGCGTGATGCCGTTCCAGCGCAATCGTTCGTATCTGCACGACCGCACGGTGGAGTCGCTCGGTTTGCTGTACGCGATGCACTGGCCGTTCCGCCAGCCCGAGACGGCGCGTGGCGTTCGCCGCTCACCGTTCCACGATCGCCTCGCCGCCCGCGGGGCATGTTTCGGCGAGGTGGCCGGCTGGGAGCGCACCAACTGGTTCGCCCCTGAAGGAACGAAGGCCGAATACGTCTATACGTATGGTCGCCAGAACTGGTTCGAGCACTCGGCGGCCGAGCATCGTGCAACCCGCGAGGGCGTGACGATGTTCGACCAGTCGTCGTTCGGCAAGTTCATGCTCGAGGGCCCGGACGCCGAGCGCATCATCAATCACGTCTCGGCGAACGACATGTCGGTTGCCAACGGCAAGATCGTCTACACCCAGTGGCTGAACGAACGCGGTGGCATCGAGGCCGACCTCACCGTGCTGCGCGTGGCGAGCGACAAGTACCTCGTCGTCACCGCCGCCGCCACACAGGTGCGCGACTACATGTGGCTGAAGGATCACATCGGTCCCGACGATCGAGCCGTGCTCACCGACGTCTCCTCGGGTCATGCGGTGCTCTCGATCATGGGCCCGAAGTCCCGTGACTTGCTGCAGTCGCTCACGTGGAATGACCTGTCGAACGACGCGTTCCCGTTCGGCACGTCGCAGACGATCGACATCGGTTATGCGCGTGTTCGGGCGAACCGCATCACCTTCGTCGGCGAGCTCGGCTGGGAGCTCTACATCCCGACGGAGTTCGCCACCGGAGTCTTCGACGTGATCGTCGAGGCGGGCAAGGCCTTCGGACTCAAGCACGCCGGATATCACGCACTCAACTCGCTGCGCATGGAGAAGGGCTATCGCCACTGGGGTCACGACGTGTCGCCCGACGACACGCCGATCGAGGCCGGGCTCGGCTTCGTCGTCGCCTTCGACAAGCCCGGTGGCTTCATCGGCCGCGACGCGCTCCTCGAGCAGAAGAAGAACGGCGTCAACAAGCGCCTGGTCCAGTTCGCGCTCGCCGATTCGAGCAAGCTGCTCTATCACAACGAGCCGATCTATCGCGACGGGGTGATCGTCGGACACATCACCTCGGGGATGTACGGGCACGCGATCGACAAGTCGATCGGCATGGGCTACGTGGAGAACCACCACGGCCTCGTCGACAAGGCCTTCGTGGATTCCGGCACCTATGAAATAGAGGTGGCGGGCGAGAAGGTGGCGGCCTCGGCGCAATTGCAGCCGTTCTACGACCCGAAATCCGAGCGCGTCAAGGCATAACCGCCACCGCGCACCTACAGTTACTGCCAGTCAGGTACGACTCCCGAGGGGGAACCATGAGCACAGAATCGACCAACGCACGACGGGGTGGTCGCGCCGCCCGCAACGCCTTGCGTGCCGCTCCGCTCGCCGACAACATCAAGCCCGTGCGCCCCGGCATGCCGAGTGGTCGTTACAAGGTGCTCACCGATTCAGAGGTGCTGAAGATCCACGAGGCGGCCCTCAACGTCCTCGAGAACATCGGTCTCGCCGATCCGATCCAGTCGACCCTCGACTACCTGTTGCCAAAGGGTTGCAAGCTCGATTCGAACGGTCGCCTGCTCTTCCCGCGTTCGTTGATCGAAGACACGATCGCGATGGCGGGTCGCAACTTTCCGTTGTATGCCCAGGACCCGAAGTACGACATGGAGCCGTGGGGCACGAACACCTACTTCGGCACGGCCGGTGCCGCGGTGTACATCGCCGATCCCGAGACCGGTGACTACCGCGAGTCGACTGCACAGGACGCCTACGACATCGCACGACTCGTGGATCGGATGGAGCACCTGCACTTCTACCAGCGAGCAGTCGTGCCACGCGACATCCCCGACGCGGCGGCGATGGACATCAACACGTGTTACCTGAGCGTGTCGGGCACCACCAAGCACGTCGGCACGTCCTGGGTCCATCCAGACCACCTCGTCGCGTCGTTGAAGATGTTGCACGAGATCGCCGGTGGCGAGGACAAGTGGCGCGCGCGCCCGTTCGTCTCACAGTCCAACTGTTTCGTCGTTCCACCGCTCAAGTTCGCAAGCGACGCGTGCAAGTGCCTCGAGGTCGCCGTGCTCGCGGGCATGCCGGTGTTGTTGCTCTCGGCCGGTCAGGCCGGTGCGACCGCACCTGCCGCGATCGCCGGTGCGCTCGTCCAGCAGGTCGCCGAATGCCTCGCCGGTCTCGCATACGTCAACGCGATCATTCCCGGTGCACCTGCGATCTTTGGTCTGTGGTGTTTCGTGTCCGACCTGCGCTCCGGCGCGATGTCGGGCGGCAGTCCCGAGCAGGTTCTCCTCTCGGCGGCGAGCGCACAGATGGCGCACTTCTACAACTTGACCGGTGGGACCTCATCGGGCATTAGCGACGCGAAGTTCCCCGATGCCCAGTCCGGTTCTGAAAAGGGCATCAACCACGCACTCGTCGGCAACGCCGGTATGAACCTCATCTACGAGGCGGCCGGCATGCACGGCAGTCTCCTCGGCTACTCGCTCGAAGGCGTCGTGCTCGACAACGACACGATCGGCTCCGTGCAGCGCACCATCCGCGGCATCGAGGTCAACGACGAGTCGTTGTCCATCGAGACGATGCGCGCGCAGTGCATCGACGGCCCTGGCCACTATCTCGGCGCCGAGCAGACGCTGCGCATCATGCAGAGCGAATATCTCTATCCGGCCGTCGGCGACCGCCTGAGCTCCAAGGAATGGAAGGAAGTGGGCAGCCCGAAGATCAACGACGTGGCTCGCAAGAAGGTTCAAGACATCCTCGCCAATCACTATCCGGACCACATCCCGGAGAGCGTGGACGCCAACATCCGCAGCTACCTCGACATTCGGCTCGCCCGCGAGAACATGGTGCATCCGAACAAGATGGTGAGTGCCTAGGCTTCGACCATGTCACGCGTGCAGCTCGCCCTCAACGTCTCGGACCTGGACTCGGCCATCGAGTTCTACAGCAAGCTGTTCAACACCAAGCCGGCAAAGGTGCGCGAGGGATATGCGAACTTCGCCATCGCCGAGCCGCCGCTCAAGCTCGTGTTGATCGCCGGCGGTGGGACCCCAGGCACGATGAACCACCTCGGCATCGAAGTCGAGTCGACCGACGAAGTGGCCAAGGCGACCAGTCGCCTCGCGAGCGAAGGTCTCGCGACAGACGTCGAGGAAGAGACGACGTGCTGTTACGCGGTGCAGGACAAGGTCTGGGTCAACGCTCCGGATGGCGAACCGTGGGAGGTCTACACGGTGCTCTCCGATGCCAACGTGATGAAGTTGATCCCCGTCGCCGACTCCGGCTCGGTGTGCTGCCAGTAGCCTGACCAGTCGGTCACGAAAGGCTCGACGGCATGGCAAACGCTTGGTTCGAAACGGTCGCTGAAGCCCAGCGCCGCGCGCAGCGTCGACTCCCTGCATCCGTCTACGGAGCACTGATCGCGGGCAGCGAAAAGGGTCTGTCGATGCGCGACAACCTCGACTCCTTCGACCAGCTCGGATTCGCTCCGCACGTCGCGGGCAACAAGGCGAACCGTGGCATGGACGTCACCGTGATGGGGCAGCAGTTGTCGATGCCCGTGATCATCTCGCCGACGGGCGTGCAAGCCGTGCATCCCGATGGCGAACTCGCCGTCGCCCGCGCGGCGGCGAACCGTGGGATCCCGATGGGGCTCAGCTCGTTCGCGAGCAAGTCGGTCGAGGAAGTTGCGGCGGCCAACCCGTCGACGTTCTTCCAGATCTACTGGTCCGGTGACCGCGACACGCTCGCGCAGCGCGTCGAGCGCGCCCGTGCGGCAGGCGCGAAGGGCATCATCGTCACGCTCGATTGGTCGTTCTCCAACGGTCGCGACTGGGGTTCGCCGTGGATCCCCGAGAAGATCGACATCAAGGCCGCATTCAAACTTGCACCCGAAGTCCTTTCCCGACCGGGTTGGTTGTGGTCCTTCGCCAAGACCGGTCGCCTGCCCGATCTCACTGCACCGAACATGGCCAAGCCGGGAGAGAAGGCGCCGACCTTCTTCGGTGCGTATTACGAGTGGATGCAGACGCCATTGCCATCGTGGGAAGACATCGCGTGGTTGCGTTCGCAGTGGAACGGTCCGTTCATGGTTAAGGGCGTGAGCAGGATTGACGATGCCAAGCGCGTCGTCGATCTCGGCGCGACGGCGCTGTCGGTGTCGAACCACGGCGGCAACAATTTGGACGGCACGCCAGCGCCGATCCGCGCATTACCCGCAGTCGTCGACGCGGTTGGTTCACAGATCGACGTCGTCCTCGACGGCGGGGTTCGTCGCGGTAGCGACGTGGTGAAGGCCGTCGCACTCGGCGCCAAGGCGGTCATGATCGGTCGCGCGTACCTCTGGGGGCTTGCTGCAAATGGTCAGGCTGGTGTCGAAAACGTGCTCGACATCCTGCGCGGTGGCATCGACTCGGCGCTTCTCGGTCTCGGCAAGGGCCACGTCAACGAGCTCACACGCGACGATGTCGTCGCACCCGACGGCTTCTACCGCCGGCTCGGCGCCTGACCGCACGTGGCTGCGGCGAAGCGTCGTCGTTTCGCCGAATCGCCGTCCGCACAACGACGAGTCCTCGAAGACGTGTGGTCGTTGCTCCACGACTGCCTGCCTGGCGGAACCGCCACTTGTAAGTACGACATCGACTGCATCGAAGTCGGGGGTGCGATCGTCGGTGGGCTGAAGGGATTCACCCATCACAACTCCTTCTTTCCCTTCAGTGGTGGCGTGGTCTCGCGCATCGGAGCCCTCCCGAAGGGATGCTCCGCATCTCAGGGCGCACTGCGCTTCCCGGTTGATGAGGTGCTCTCCGCGAGTGTCGTTCGACGACTCGTGAAGGTCAGGTTGGCCGAGCTCGCGTCGGTCGAACACGGCAGGCGAGTCGTCACCTTCCCGAACGGTGCGTTGAAAGCCGTCGGGATGATGCGTCGCGGTGAACTGCATGGCGCGTGGTCGTGGTTCCGCCAGGACGGCTCACTCATGCGCAGCGGTTCGTTCCGAAACGGGGAACAGGTTGGTCGTTGGCGAACCTACGATCGCGACGGTCGGATCGTCAGCGAGACGATCAAGAACGCGCCTCGTGCTCGGCAAGCCGTGACGAAATCAACTCGAGGAGCACCTCGGGCGAGCCGTTCGCGGTCCCGATCTCCTCGTCGGTGAGGAGCACCGTCGGTTTCCGTTGGTCGTCATACACGATCACCGGGAAAGAGTCTCCGACGACCGGCCGCAATTCATCAGGCATGTCGTTTCGATGGAATGCTTCGAATGGGTGGGGCAGTGTCGAGGCGCATGCCTCCCATGAGGACTTCTTGGTGAACAGCCCGTGGGTCACCTCACAGAGTGAGCAGTGTCGCCGACCAATTCGCGCTCCAATCCAATAGGACACCTCGCCCCACAGGGTGGAGTCGGCGTCATAGACCCCGACCAGTCGTGGAGACGGTTCTGTCATGAAACGAGTGTTACCGAGAATTCACTGAAGTTCAACGCGGGCGACGACTAGCCGTCAGATTGCCGACACCTGGGTTGTCTATTTTCTGGCCAGTCGATCAAGGAGACCACCAATGGAAGAAGAATTCAGCAATCATTCCGATAACCGCACCTTCGAGGACGTCTTGTCGGTCCATATGTCACGTCGTAGCGTGCTCGTCGGTGGACTGGCCACCGCGGCGGTCGCATTCTTCGGTAGTTCGGCCGCATCTGCCGCATCCCCGAAGGCCCAGATCGCGGCGGCTACGCGGCGAGTCGCGAAGAGCCCGAAGATCGGTTTCACCTCGATCCCGCTTCAGTCAAGCCCGATGCCCACGATTGCTCCCGAGTACACCTACACGGTGCTTGCCCCCTGGCGGGAGAAGTTGGACGGAAGCGGCACTTCCTATGACATTGTTGGCTTCACCGCCGAGGAGCAGGAGAAGTCGGTCGGCATTGGCCACGACGGCATGTGGTACTTCGGCGATGAGGTCTCAGGATTGTTGTGCCTAAATCATGAATATGGCACGACGCAGCATGTGATGGGCAAGTCGGTGCCTCAGTCACTCGAGGAAGTCCGCCTGTCCCAGGCCGCCCACGGGATGTCGGTGATCAAGATTGAGAAGGCTGGAAAGAAGGGGTGGCGGATCGCAAAGAGCGACAAGAACCGTCGTCTGCACGTCAATTCACCAGCGGTCTTCAGTGGTCCTGCGGCAAAGAGTGACCTGTTGAAGAACGCTGCCGGTAACCCCGTGCAGGGAACGCTCAACAATTGCGCGAACGGATACACACCCTGGGGCACCTATCTCACCTGTGAGGAGAACTTCAACGGTTACTTCGGTTCGACGTCAACGACATGGAAGGCGAGTACCGAGCAGGCCCGCTACGGGTTTTCCGCAGCAGGGTTCGGCTATGACTGGCACAAGTACGATGCCCGATTCGACCTGTCGAACCCGGCGTATGCGAACGAGATGAACCGTTTCGGTTGGGTCGTCGAAGTCGACCCGAACGACCCGAAGTCCAAGATGGTCAAGCGCACAGCGCTCGGTCGCGTCAAGCACGAGGGTGCAGACGTAGTCGAGGCAAAGAATGGTCGAGTCGCCGTGTACATGGGCGATGACGAGCGCTTCGACTACATCTACAAGTTCGTTTCCAAGCAACCATGGAAGAAGGCGATCGCTGCTGGAAAGAGCCCACTCGATGAGGGCACGTTGTACGTGGCGAAGTTCAACGATGACGGAACCGGGCAGTGGCTCGAGCTGAGCACCGCCAACCCAGTGCTTTCAGGATGGACCCTCGACAAGATTCTCGTCAACACCCGGCTCGCTGCGGATTTCCTCGGTGCGACGAAGATGGACCGCCCCGAGTGGATCTCGACGGGGGCCGATGGAATGCAGTACGTGACCCTGACCAACAACACCCAGCGGGGCACGACGGGCAGGGCGGGGGTCGATAAGGCCAACCCGACCGCCGTCAACACCTACGGACACATTGTTCGGTTCATGGACGCAGACAAGAACGTCGGAACGACGTTCACCTGGGAGGTTTTTGCCCTCGCAAAAGACGTGGCCGATGCCAGTGGTCAGATGTTTGGTTCGCCAGATGGGATTTGGGCTGATCCAGATGGTCGCGTGTTCGTCCTCACCGACGGTGAGCAACCCGGAAAGCAGAACGACCAGATGTTGGTCGCAAATTCGGTCACGCGCCAGTTTTCGAGACTCTTCACCGGCGTCAAGGGTTGTGAGGTGACAGGAGTGGCGGTGACGCCGAGCCGCAAGACGATGTTCGTCAACCTGCAGCACCCCGGTGACGGTGACCCGAGAATCACCAACTTTCCGGCGCCGTACACCGGTCTTGGTGGGCCGGTGCCCCGCGATTGCACGATCGTCATCAGCCGCAAGAATGGCGGAATCGTTGGCACCTAGAAGGTAGGTATTGCATCGAGACCGACCCCTCTGTGTCTCGAGCTGGTGTCACCAGTGGTGCCCCGGGCTTGCCCGGGGCACCACTGCATTTACCCCGTAAACGGCTTAATTTATCTCAATACATGTTGAGATGACTAGACTCGGACTATGGGCGAATTAGAAACTCGAGCTCGTCGTCATGCGGCGTTAGGGGATCCGGTCCGTCTCGCAATCGTCGACTTTGTCCGGGATTCAGACCGCACGGTCAATGCCATTCGGGAATACGTCGAAGTGAGCTCTCCACTGCTGTCGCACCACCTCGACGTGCTTGAAGATGCTGGACTCGTCATTCGCCGCCAGTCGTCGTCGGATGGTCGCAAACGCTTCGTCTCATTGGTTCACCCTGCTGTTCCGAATCTTTCGCGCAAACCACTCCCTAAAGACGTGCTGTTCGTGTGTACCGAGAACTCCGCGCGTTCACAGTTGGCGAGCGCACTGTGGTCGAAGATCGTGGGCACGCGTGCTCGAAGCGCTGGGATGAAACCAGCCGCAGCGATCCATCCATTGGCAATTGAAGTTGGACGACGCCGGGGTCTCGACTTGCGTAACGCGCGACCGCGATCAATGGACAAGAAGGCAAAGCAGGGGGCCGTAGTCGTCACCGTTTGTGACAGCGCGTTCGAGGAGTTGGGAGTCGATCAGGTCGATCTGCACTGGTCGATTCAAGACCCTGCAGATGTCGGAACCATGAAGGCTTTTGTCGATGCACTCGACGAAATCGAAAATCGAATCAACTATGTGAAAGGAATGGAAAAGTGAGTTCACAGGAATACGTGCTGAATGCGGCTGCCGAAGAGATCATCTCTGAGTCGGTGAGGGAATTGTCCAGAAAGTTTGCTGGATTGTTCGATGAGGGTGACATCCGACCCATCGTGATTGAGTCTTACGCGAGCTTCGAGGATGCCAAGGTGCGCACGTTCGTGCCAGTCTTTACAACCCGATACGCGGGCGACCGCTTGAGCGCCCTGGCCAAGATCCAGGGCAAGGTCCGTAGCGGACTGCCCTCGGTCTTGTTCGTCTGTGTCCACAACGCTGGGAGATCCCAGATGGCGGCCGGTTGGGTGCGTCACCTCGCTGGCACGCGCGTTGAGGTTTATTCGGGTGGCTCGGACCCGGGAAAAGAAGTCAATTCGGCGGCAATCGAGGTAATGAACGAGGTTGGGATTGACATTTCGTCTGAGTATCCGAAGCCGTTCGCCACAGAGATCGTGCAAGCGGCAGACGTTGTCATCACCATGGGTTGCGGAGACACCTGCCCGATCTTTCCGGGCAAGCGATACGAGGATTGGGTGCTCGACGATCCCGCTGGCCTCGGTGTCGACGCTGTGCGACCGATCCGCGACGAGATCCGTCGTCGCGTCGTCGAGTTGCTCAACGACCTTGGCGTGGAGAGCAAGTGAACCCGACTCGACGACTCGCGGCGGAATTTCTCGGCACCGCACTCCTCATCATCTCCGTCGTCGGGTCGGGGATCATGGCCACCAACCTCACGGATGACGTTGCCATCCAACTCCTTGCGAATGCCGGAGCAACGGTCGGTGCATTGATTGCCCTCATCCTGATGTTCGGCCCCATCTCGGGGGCGCACTTCAATCCGGTCGTGACGACGGCGTCGTGTTTCTTCGATGGGCGACCATGGCGGGAACTTGCGCCATATGCAATCGCACAGACCATTGGCGGAGTCGTCGGTGCCGCGATAGCGAATGCAATGTTCAACCTCGACGTTCTTGGCCCATCCACGAAGGTCAGGGAAGGTGGTGGAATCTGGCTCGGAGAAGTCGTCGCCACCGTTGGTCTGCTCCTCGTGATCTTCTTAATTGGACGAGGTCCTCGACCAGACGCCGTGCCCATGGCTGTCGGCGTGTGGATCGGTGGCGCTTACTGGTTCACGTCATCGACGTCGCTTGCGAACCCGGCAGTGACGATCGCCCGAAGCTTCAGCGATTCGTTCGCCGGTATCGCGCCGCAGTCCGTCCTGATGTTCGTCGTCATGCAGATCGTCGGACTCGTTCTTGCGATCGGTCTACTGTCGGTTTTCATCGCACGAGTTCAGTCAGAGAACTGACGATCCTTCACTAGCCTGTGGGGGCGAAGCCTCCGTAGCTCAGTGGATAGAGCGACGGTTTCCTAAACCGCAGGTCG
>CAYXIY010000030.1:0-7438 GCA_964465475.1 uncultured Acidimicrobium sp.
TTGATGGACGATTCGATGGATTCATGCGTGAAGTCGAGAGCATGTTCAACCGCAAGATGCTGAACTTCCTCTACATGCAGATCGGCATCTCACTCGCGCTGTTCAGCGCGATGTTCACCGCGCTGTACTTCTCGCTCGGCGCCCTAGTGGGCACTCGGTGATAGGTCCTTGACCGCCGTCCAATAGTCCATCTTCGGGTCGAGCGGCAAGATGGCGAGCGACGACGTCGTGACGCCATTGCGGAAGTAGTCATCGATCACGTCGCGGCAATGTGCCGGGCTGCCGTGCACGACGAGTTCGTCGACGGCCTGGTCGGGAATCGCCGCGAGCGCTGCCTTGCGGTCGCCCGCCTTCCATGCATCCCACATCCCTTGCAGGAGCGGTGCTCGGCCCATCCAACGATGAAAGTCGGCATAGACGGGCACGTTCATGTATGCAGCAATCGCGAATCGCGCCCCTGCTCGCACGGTCTCAGTGTCCTCACTCGGACAGACGAAGATGCGAGCGGCGATTTCCTTGTCCGCTCCGTTCGCTGCGTCATGCACGACCTTGGCGACTTTCGTGACATCCGTCGACGACAACCAGTTGATGATCACGCCGTCCGCCTCCCGCGCACCGAGCTTGAGCATCCCCTCTCGCAGTGCGGCGATCAGGATCGTCGGCTTGACCTCGGGCTTGATGCTGAGGCGAAATCCGTCGACCTTGAACGTGTCGTACTCCTTGGTGATCTTTTCCCCGGTGAACGCGTCATGCAGGAAGCGCACGACGTCGCGCACCTTCTTGTATGGCTCGACGAAGGGCACGCCATTCCAGCGCTCGACGATCACGTTGCTCGACGAACCGATGCCGATCGCGAATCGCCCTGGTGCGGCATCGGCCATCGCGGCGACGCTCTGGGCGATAACCGGTGCGGTGCGCGTGTAGGCGGGCACGATCGCGGTACCGAGTCGAAGTCGCGGCTCCCACGCGGCGGCGAGTGCGAGCGGGGTGAACGCATCGGCGCCGTCGGTCTCGGCCGACCAGATGTCCGAATAGCCCCAGTCGGCGAGCTGGGCGAGCTTGTCGCGCTGACCGTGCAGGTGTCCAGGGAGCGGGACGGTCATGCCGTTTCGTCTGATCATCGTTGTTCCCTCCACACTCGGGCAATACAGCTTTGACTCGCGGTCGCGAGCAGGGTGCCGTCCTCGGCGAACATGTTCACGCTGCCGTGACCGAATCCGCGTCGAACCCCCTGCATCTGAATGTCTAACAACACCCACTCCGTCGGCACAAGACGAAGCACACGCAGGGTGTTGTCGAGGCTGTTGCCGCCCGCCCTCATGCCGAGCGCCTGGCCGAGACCCATCGGGACGAAGTCCCCGAGGATCGCAAGGGTCGCCGTGTCCACGCCGGTCAACACCTCGGGAATCTTCGCCCACAGGATCGTGCGACCGTCCGAGAGCGAGCCGTCGAGCTGCTCGAGCGTGCGACCGCGCACGAACCGCTCGACGAGCTTTTCGTGGATCGTGTTCTCGATCGCGTAGTGGTGCGGACGCGCGGTCAAGGTCTCCGGTCGCGGAACGTCCGGCATCGTCGCGAAGGTTGCTTCGGTCGGAAAGTCGCGGTCGCCGAGTGCGGCGTTCACGGTGAGGATCTCACGATCGCCGACGCGAGCGACGCTGCGCGCCTGGGTGATCTGATGACCGACGACTGCAAGCGTGACGTCGATCGTCATCGTCTCGTTGGTGCGCGCATAGGAGAGGTATTGCGAGGTCGCCCACACGCACTGGCGACCCGACAAGAGCTCCATCGCCCGCACCGATGCTGCAAGGCCGGCCCCACCCCAGAGGAAGTTCGCTCCGGTGACGAGTGCTGGGCGCACGACCATCGACCACTGCCCCGTCGTGTCGGTGTGCGTCGACGATGGTTCGAGACCGAGGAACGAGGTGCTATCCATGTGTCCGACTCACGCTAGTTGCGCAACCTCTCAGGCTGCGAGCAGTGCGCGCGCCACGATGTCGGTGCAGAACGCGGTGAGGATCGCCAGATACATGAGCCCGGTGGCGGCCATCACCGCCGAGTAACTCTTCTCGCGCAATGCGGCGCGCGTCGTGAACGCGAGCACGCCGGTGACGACGGCGGACGCCAGCCAGAACCAACCGAGCACTCCGTCCCAGCCGTCGTCGATCGTGCCGTTCAACACGCTCACCATGCCCGTCGGCAGCAACAAGACGACGACCTCGAGCGGCCACGTCCACAGCACTGCGGTCGTCAGCTCGTTCAACAACTTCCGCGGCATCCCCGGTTGCACGAGATACCAGTGGCCGAGCAACATCGCGTCGCTCACTGCGCCGAGGAACGCAGTGCCGACAATGATGCGCACGACCGACACCGTCGTCGATGACGCACCGTCTGCCGCCGCCACCGCACCAGCGACGATCCCGGGCACGCCGAGGATCGGGGCGAGCAGATCGAGACGCGGGTTCGTGTTCACGACGAGGGCGAATGCCGCGAGCGCGACGGCGACCGCGGAGATCTCGCGCACCCACACCACCCCGTATCGCCAGCCGAGCACGACGGTCGCCAGCGCAAACACGCCGTAGACGATGCGCAGCAACATGCCATATCCCCGTCCGGCGACGCCGCGGCGCGTCGTGAACCAGAGGAAGCCGAGGCCACCAACCGACCACTGCAGCATGACGGTGGCGGCGTCGAGACGGATCATGAGAAAGGTGAACTTACGCGCGAACGGACACGAGGCGGTGGTCCGCGAGGTTCATCGACTGCGGACCATCGTTCGTGGCGACGACGATGTCTTCGAGACGCATTCCCCACTTGCCCGGGATGTAGATGCCCGGCTCGACGGAAAACGCGTGACCCGGTCGAATCTCTCGTCGGTTCCCACTCACCATGTACGGCTCTTCGTGGGCCTCCATGCCGATGCCGTGACCCGTGCGATGCACGAAGTACTCCCCGTAGCCGGCATCGGCGATCACCGAGCGTGCCGCGGCGTCGACGTCCTCGCAGGCCGCACCGACACGACCCGCGGCGACGCCTGCAGCCTGCGCCGCATGCAACACCTCGTAGGCCTCGGCCACTTCGTTTCGTACGTCGCCAGTCACGACGCAACGCGTGATGTCCGAGCAGTATCCGTTCATCGTCCCGCCGAAGTCGCACAACACGATCTCGTTCGCACCGATCACACGCGACCCGGGATGGTGGTGCGGGCTCGCGGCGTTCTCACCCGCGGCGACGATCGCAAAGTTCACCACGTCGTGTCCTTCGGCGATCAAACGCGACGAAATGTCCGCGGACACCTGCGCCTCCGTGCGTCCGACGAGCGGGATCTGACCGCCGTGCAACTGCGCCGCGACACGGTCGGCGGCGGCACCTGCCGCACGCAATGCCGAGATCTCCGCGTCGTCTTTCTCCATGCGCAGACCACCGACGACTTCGACGGCACGCACGAAGCGCACACCGGGAACGTGCGGCAGGAGTTCGACCAGGAATCGCGCCCACATCTGGTCACCGACGGCGACGACCTTCGCGCCGACGACGTGCTGGGCGACGAGTGCGATCGGATCGTCGGTTTCGTTCCAGGCGACGACCGAGAACACACCCGGCTGTGGCACGACGCGTGGAACCTCGAGTCGCGGCACGACCATCGTCGACACACCGGAGCGTCCGACGACGAGCATCGTGAGACGCTCGAGTGGCATCGCGTGGTATCCGGTGAGGTATGGCAGGTCGTGGCCGACGGAAAGCAACACGACGTCGACGTCACGACGCACCATCTCCGTGCGCACGCGCTCGATGCGGGCGAGATAGTCCTTCGTGGTCGCGATCGGAGCGCTCACAGCATCGCCTTTCCGACCTTGACGAGGGTGCCGTCGTTGTACTCCTGCACCGCCGTCACGAGTTCCTCCCGCGTGTTCATCACGAATGGACCATAGCGAGCAACGGGTTCGTTCAGTGGTTCGCCACCGAGCACGAGCACCTGGGCGCCGTCCTTGCCCGCGACCACGCGGATCGAACCTGCGCTGCGCTCGAAGACCGCCATGTTCCCCGAGACGGCCTCGTTGTCGTTCACGTGCACGTCGCCCTCGAAGACGTGGATCAGTGCGGTGTGACCGGCCGGCGGATCCCACTCGATGACGTCGCCCGCGTGCATCACGGCGTGCGCATAGGTCATCGGCGAGGTGGTCTCGACTGGCCCGCGCGCTCCGTGCACTTCCCCCGCAACGACCTTCATCGAACCACCGTGTGCGAGTGGCACCGTCGTGATCTCGTCTGCGTCGTAGCCCTGGTAGCGCGGGTCCTTCATCTTGCTCGCCGCCGGCAGGTTCACCCACAACTGGAATCCGTGCAGGCGACCGCCGAGTCGCAAGAGATCCTCGGTCGGCAACTCGCTGTGGATCACTCCCGAACCCGCCGTCATCCACTGCACGCCACCGGGTCGAATCACCGCGCATGCGCCCGTCGTGTCCTCGTGCACCATCGCACCTTCGAGCAGATACGTGACGGTCTCGAAACCGCGGTGCGGGTGACTCGGCGCGCCGACGGCCTTGCCGGGTGCGTAGTCCGCCGGACCCATTTCGTCGAGCAACAAGAACGGGTCGATGTGGTCGACGACATTCGTCGGGAACGGCCTGCGCACGACGAAGCCCCCGCCTTCGACGGTGCGCAGCGAGTCGATGATGCGAATGAGAGGGCGTGGGGTCATGGAAGTGCCTTTCGTGTTCAGACTGCGGTGAGGGGAAGCGAGCGACGACTCGCCTCCTTGGCGTGGTAACTGGAGCGAGTGAGCGGACCTGATTCGACGTGGGTGATGCCGAGCGACTCGCCAATCTCGCGATAGTGATCGAACTCGGCTGGCTCGACGTAACGCACGACCGGAAGGTGTGCAGACGAGGGGCGCAGGTATTGACCGATCGTCACGATGCTCACGCCGACGCTCGCCACATCGCGAAGCAACTCGACGACTTCGTCATGCGTCTCGCCGAGGCCGACCATGAAGCCCGACTTGGTCGTCAGGCCACGGGCCTTTGCCCGCGCGAGCACCGCCAAGCTGCGCGCATATCCAGCCGATGGTCGCACGGCGCGCTGCAGTCGGGCGACCGTCTCGACGTTGTGGTTGAACACGTCCGGTCGAACGTCGAAGACGTATTCGAGTGAATCGCTCCCCTTGGCGTCCGACACGAGTGTCTCGACTTGCACTCCTGGGTTCTTTTCACGGATCGCTCGCACACACTCGGCGACGTGAGCCATCCCACCATCGGGCAGGTCGTCGCGAGCGACCATCGTCAACACCGCGAACTCGAGACCCATGCGCGCCACCGCATCAGCCACTCGTCGCGGTTCGTCCGGATCTGCAGCAAGCGGCTTGCGCGTGTCGATCAAGCAGAAACCGCACGCCCGCGTGCAGCGATCACCCAACACCATGAAGGTGGCGGTGCCGTCGCTCCAACACTCGCTCAGGTTCGGACAACCCGCCTCTTCGCACACCGTGACGAGGTCCAAGTCGCGCAACGTGCGCTTGGTCGCGAGCACCTGCTCGGTGTGGTTCACCCGCGGTCTGACCCACTCGGGCTTGCGTGCCGAGATCGATACTCCCGTTTGCTCGGGCAGCGACTCCCATGCCACGTCCGCACGACTCGAGGACGAAGCGAAGCGTGATGCGATGTGTCGTGCGACCACGTCGGCGACGACCTTCATTGACACGTCGAGTCCCTCCTCGGCGAGCGAGGTGACCGGATAGTCGGCGATTCCGCACGGCACGATGTGCTCGCGCATGTACGTCAGGTCGGTAGTCACGTTGAGCGCAAAGCCGTGCATCGTGCGACGCTCGCTCGAGCCGCGGCCCACTCGTACGCCGATCGCGGCGATCTTTCGTGGTCGGGAACCACGCGGAGAGATCCACACGCCCGGATACTCGCCCATGCGCCCTGCATCGGCGATGCCCAATTCCGCAAGCGCGTCGATCAGACACTGCTCGAGCGACTCGATGTAGTTGCGCGTGTCCGCCGGACCCGAATCGCCGTGCTTGGGCGGCAAGTCAAGAATCGGATAGCCGACGAGTTGACCTGGCCCGTGATAGGTGACGTCTCCCCCGCGCTGCACCGCGACGAGGTCCGCGCCAACCGCGGCCGGATCACACTTCAGGTTTGCAGCGAGATCCGCGCTCGATCCATAGGTGAACACGTGCGGGTGCTCGCAGAGCAAGAGATGCTGACCGACACCGTGGGAGAAGATCCCCTCCTGCAACGCGAGTGCCTCCCGATATGCGACGCGACCAAGCCACCTGACCGACAGGTTCGAAGATGGCGACGTCATGGCGGCTGGTGCGACGCGAACCCTAGAGCTCCGCCGACCAGTCCTGGGTCTCGAGGATCTGCTTGACCCGAGCGAGGAATCGTCCCGCATACGCGCCGTCATAGGCGCGATGGTCCCAACTCATCGACAGGTGCCCCATCGGATGGATCGCGATCGACTCGCTCCCATCGGCGCCGGTCACGACGACGGGACGACGCACGATCATGTCGGTCGACAGGATCGCCACTTGCGGCTGGTTGATGATCGGCATCGTGATGAGCGCACCAGCGGAACCGTTGTTGGACAGCGTGAACGTGCCGCCTTGGATCTCGTCGGGCGACAACTTGCGCGAACGTGCGCGAGAGGCAAGGTCGTTGATCTCGCGAGCGATCGCCCGCAATCGCTTCGCATCCGCACTGCGCACCACCGGCACCAACAATCCCTGGTAGTCGAGGTCGACAGCGATGCCGAGGTCGACGAAGTTGTGCACGACGAGATTGTCGCCGTCGATTGACGCATTGAGGTGCGGGAATTCTGCAAGTGCGTCCACGACCGCGCGGGAGATGAACGGCAGATAGGTGAGGCTGAACCCCTCGGTCGACTTCCACTGCTCTTTCACCGCGAGTCGCGTGCGATCCACGTTGTTGTAGTCGACTTCGACGACGGTGAACGCGTGCGGGCTGACGCTCTTGGACATCACCATGTGCGAGCCGGTCAGTCGGCGAATCTTGGACAGTGCGATCACGGTGTCGCGCTCACCGGCCACGACACTCGGACGGGCAGCGGGTGCAGGCGCAGGTGCCGCAACTGCCGGCGATGGAGCGGGTGTCGAAACCGGTGCGACGACGGGAGCCGGCGTGGCCGCTTGTGCAGGTGCGGGCGCTGGTGCTGTCGACGGTGTGGAAACCGAAGCAGGAGCAGGAGCCGACTGGGCCGCGGCTACGAGTCCGTGACGATCGATGTAGTCGAGAACGTCTTCGCGTGTGATGCGTCCTCCAGGACCAGTGCCGACGAGCGAGTCGACCGCGATCCCATGGTCGTTAACCAATCGACGAACGACCGGTGACAACAACTTGTTCGACGTGGTCGCGCGTGTCGTTTGCGCAACTGGTGCAGGGGCAGGTGGTGGAGCCGGCGCGGGAGCCGG
>CAYXIY010000030.1:7538-13376 GCA_964465475.1 uncultured Acidimicrobium sp.
CCTGCAGCACCCACGACGGCAATCACGGTGCCGACGGGAACGGTGTCACCTTCGCTCGCGCGAATTTCAGTCAACGTTCCCGCAACGGGCGACGGAACCTCGGTGTCGACTTTGTCCGTGGAGACCTCGAACAACGGCTCGTCGGCAGCAACGGTGTCGCCAACCTTCTTGAACCACCGTGTGATCGTTCCCTCGGTCACGGTCTCGCCAAGTTGCGGAAGGGTGATGTCAGCCATGGTGCTCCAGTCGGGGTATGCCCAATTCTACGAATCCCGCTCGTCCCGGTCGCGCCGACCTAGGCATTGATGCTGCGACCGGTGAGGGACAACACGGTCTCTCCGAACAACTCGCTGAGCGACGGATGTGGCTGGAGGAACTCTGCGATCTCCTCGACCGTGGCCTCCCAGTTCACGGCGAGATAGCCGCCGGAGAGCTGCTCGGTGACCCACGGGCCGACCATGTGCACGCCGAGCACCTGACCAGCCGAGCCGTCGGCGTTCTTCTTCGCGATCACCTTCACGAGTCCGTCGGTTTCGCCGAGGATCATCGCGCGTGAGTTCGCGCGGAACTGGTGCTTGGCGACGACGACGTCGTAGCCCTTTGCGCGAGCCTCGTCTTCCGACGGACCGGCCCACGCCACCTCGGGATGGCAGTAGATCGCCCACGGAACGCGGTCGTACATCACCGGGTAGACGGTCTCGCCGAGGATGTGCTTGACGGCGACGATCGCTTCTGCGTAGGCGACGTGTGCGAGTTGCGGCGTGTTGATGATGTCGCCGACCGCATAGATGCCGGGCTCGGACGTTTGGCAGTACCCATCGACCTCGACGAAGCCGCGCTCGCTCACACGCACGGCGGTCTGTTCAATGCCGAGACCCTCACTGAAGGGCTTGCGCCCGACCGACACGACGACTGCATCGACTTCGACGCTCTCACCGTCGCCGAACGCGACGGTCGTTCCACCGCTCGCGTTCGGAGTGTGACCAGTCACGGCGACACCCGTGCGAATGTCGATCCCCTTCTTCTTGAAACTCTTCACGACGACGTTGGCGACGTCGGTGTCGAGGCCGGGCAGGATCTTCGGCAGTCCTTCGAGAATCGTGACGCGAGCACCGAGATCAGCGAACGTGGAGGCGAACTCACACCCGATCGCCCCGCCACCGATCACGGCGATGCGCTGGGGAATCGTCGACAACATGAGCACCTCGTCGGACGTCATGATCGGGCCGCCAGGCGTGAAGCCCGGGATGGTGCGAGGAACAGAGCCCGTCGCGATGATCACGGATCGGCCCTGGAGCGTGCGCGATGTTCCGTCGGCGAGTGCCACCTCGACGGTCTTGTTCGCGCGCAGGCTTCCCGTGCCGACGAGATAGGTGACTTTCTTCGACTTGGTGAGACCGGTGAGACCCTTGACGAGTCCCTGCACGATCCCCTGCTTGCGGGTCTGGGCGATGGAGAAGTCGATGCGTGACGGCGTCGTCGAGATGCCGAAGTCGCCCGCGTGCTGGACGTGGCGGTTCACTGCGGCGGTCTCGAGGAACGCCTTGGCAGGGATGCACCCGCGGTTCAGACAGGTGCCACCGATGGTGTCCTTTTCGATGAGCGCGACGTTCAGTCCCGCGGATGCGCCGTAGAAGGCCGCGGCGTATCCGCCCGGCCCACCGCCGATGACCACGAGGTCGAACTGCTCAGACGTAGGAATCTCCCTTGTTCTTCATGATCAACGGTATCCGCGCGACCCTTATTCCTCGATGGCCCATTGACGATTGTCACCCTCGCGGTAATAGAACACCGCAGGTGTCCCACTGGACGGCGGAAAGGCCACGACGCACCGCTGCACCTGCACCGTCGTCGTCGTGCACCACTGGCCGTCACCAGTACCTGAAACCGGCTCACTTGCCTCGCCCCCGGCGAGCAGTTTCCAGCCTTCGGTCGCATCCACGCCCTCCACGCCACCGATCGTCACCGTCACGAGCGTCCGGTCTGCCGTCACCTCGACCGACTCGACCGACACCGTCATGCCTGCGATCTCGGTCTCTTGTCCCCGATCGAGGAGCTGCGCCGTCACGTCGACCGACTCGGCGGACTGGAACAACTTCACGCTGCCCGCAACCAGGATCAACACGCCGCACACCAGTGACCACAGGATCAACTTGCGGGTGCTCATTGCAACCAAGCCTAGATGGCACGTGCTTCCCGACACTCTCCGTGATCCGTACCGTCCGTCACAGTCACACAGGCCGTGGGTTAGCGTTGTCGCGGAACGACACACGAGACGAACTGGCTGGACATGGGACTACGCGACAAGTTGAAGTCGGCGAACAAGTCGATCCGCGAGATCGACTCCGAGCGACTCATCGACCGCTTCGAGAAGTTGCGGCTCGCCCCACTGAGTGAGCTCGAGCCACGCTTCCGCACGAAGGTGTGTGGCGAGGTGAAGCGCATGACGATCAAGCCACGCTCCGGCATTCCGTCGACCGAGATCGTGATCAACGACGGGACCGGCGAAGCAACCGTGGTGTTCAGCGGACGTCGTCACGTCGCCGGCATCGAACACGGCCACTGCATCGTCGTCGACGGCGTGCCGCACATGGATCGCAATCGACTCGTGTTCCTCAATCCTGCCTACACCCTGCTCCCGCAGGGCGACGACTGACGACTCAGCCGACGAGGATCTTTTCGACCGCTGCTTCGGCGTCCTCGGTGATCAGTGCCATCACCTCGTCGCCTGCGCGCAACAGCGTCTCCTTGTCGGGGACGAGCACGCGGCTCTCGCGCACGATCGCAACGACGGTCGCACTGCGCGGGAACTGCAGTTCCTTCAACGCCTTGTTGCACGCCGGTGACGACTCCGCGAGCGTCACTTCGATCAACTCGGCCTTGCCACCCTTCAACTGCATGAGGCGCACGAACGATCCGACGGTGACCGCTTCCTGAACGAGGCTCGTGATGAGGTGTGGCGTCGACACCGACACGTCGACCCCCCACATGTCGTTGAACATCCAGTGGTTGTTCGGATTGTTGACTCGCGCGACGACGCGTGGGACTCCGAACTCCTGCTTCGACAACAGCGACACGACGAGGTTGTCCTCGTCGTCGCCGGTGACCGAGGCGACCACGTCGGCCATCGTCACGCCCGCGGCGGCGAGCACCGCGACGTCGCAGGCGTCCCCCTGATGCCACTTCACGCCCGTCGCCGCCTCGTCGTCGGCATACTCGCGAACGACGGCGCGATCGTTTTCGATGATCGTGACTTCGTGCCCCGCGACCACGAGCTGCTCGGCGGTGAACCGGCCGACGCTTCCTCCACCTGCGATGACGACCTTCATGATCAGTGGCCCTTCCCGTTCGCTGCGGTGAGCGATGCGTCGAATGCCTCGAGACCCGCGATGCTCGCCACCACGTAGGCGACGTCACCCTCCTGGACGACGGTGTCGTCGTCGACGATCACGCCGGCACCAAGTCGACGGATCGCCGAGATTCGCGCGTGCTCGCTATCCAGGCTCAGCACTCGCTGGCCGACGAGTGCCTTTGGCATCTCGCGCTCGACGAGGACGACCTTGGCGCTCGGATCCGTCCACTCAACGGCCGGAAGGTCGGGAAGGATGCGGCGCATGATCCGCTCGGAGGTCCACTTCACCGTCGCGACGGTGGCGATGCCGAGACGTTCGTAGATTTCCGCACGCTTCGGGTCATAGATGCGGGCGACGACGCGTTCGAGGCCGAATTCCTCGCGTGCCACGCGCGCGATCAAGATGTTCGAATTGTCTCCGTTGGTCACGGACGCCAGTGCACCGGCCCGTTCGATTCCCGCCTCGATCAGCACGTCGCGGTCGAATCCGATGCCGACGACGGTCTGGCCGGTGAAGTTCTCTCCGAGGCGACTGAAGGCCTCCGGCTTGCGGTCGATCACCGCGACCGTGTGGCCCGACTTGGTCAATTCGCGCCCCAAGGTGGAGCCGACTCGCCCACACCCGACAATCACAACGTGCACTGCTTGCTCCCTCTGTAGCAAGGCTCAAGCGTAGGCGACCGACCCAGTCACCGTCGGCGATTTGTGGCAACCTTGAAGTCGCATATGGCACGATTTGCGGGTTCCGGGGCGTTCAAGAGATTCGTCATCGGCAACCCGATCGCCACATCCGAAGACCAGCACCAGCGACTGTCGAAGAAGATAGCCCTTCCGGTCTTCGCGAGCGACGCGATCTCGTCCACGGCATACGCGACCGAGGAAATCCTCATCGTCTTCCTGTCACTCGGTGCAGTCGGCATGGCCGCCTACAGCCAGCTGGTTCCGATCTCGATCATGGTGATCGTCCTGCTCGCCATCGTCGCCACCAGTTATCGACAGACCATCTTCGCCTATCCCAGTGGCGGTGGCTCCTACGTCGTGTCGAAGGAGAACCTCGGCGAGTATCCGGGGCTCGTCGCAGGTGCGTCACTGCTCATCGACTACGTCCTCACCGTGTGCGTGTCGGTCGCCGGTGGCGTTGCCGCGATCATCTCGGCCTTCAACGGCCTCGCCCCGTACCGCGTGCAGATGTGCATCGGGTTCGTCCTCCTGATGATGTTGGCCAACCTTCGCGGCTTGAAGGAATCGGGGGCCCTCTTTGCGCCGCCCACCTATCTCTACGTCGCGTCGCTGCTCACGCTGATCGGTGTCGGACTGTTCCGAGTGTTCGTCCAGGACCTCCCGCCCATCGAACACACCGGCGAAGCGGCGCACCTGCTGGAGATGCAGGCATCGGTGACGATGTTCTACTTCCTCAAGGCGTTCGCATCTGGTGCCGTGGCTCTGACCGGCGTCGAGGCGGTCTCCAACGGCGTCCCCGCGTTCAAGAAGCCGGAGGCGAAGAACGCAAGCACGACGCTCATCATGATGGCGGTGATCCTCGGGTCGTGTTTCTTCGGACTCAGCGTGCTCGCACAGCACCTCGAGCCCGTCAAGGACCACGAGGGACTGATTCCGAACACCGTGCTCGCCCAAATGGCCGAACAGGTCTACGGGGGGCGCAACATCTTCTTCTTCATCACCCAGTTCTCGACCTTTGCGATCCTGATCCTGGCGGCGAACACGGCATACGCGGACTTCCCGCGCCTCACGTCGATCATCGCGAAGGACAACTACCTCCCGAGGCAGTTCATGAATCGTGGGGACCGCCTCGTGTTCTCCAACGGCGTGATCTTCCTCAGCCTGGCGTCGATCGGTCTTCTGGTTGCGTTCGGAGGTCTCGTCAATGCGCTCATCCCGCTCTATGCGGTCGGAGTGTTCACCGGGTTCACCTTGAGCCAGACGGGCATGTGCGTGCACCACTTCCGACATCGGGACGCTCGATGGAAGTTGCACATCGGAATCAACGGCGTCGGCGCGGTCACCACGCTGTTCGTCGCGGGCACGGTGGTGACGGTCAAGTTCACCGACGGAGCATGGATTCCCGCCGCACTCATTCCGACGATGATGTTCGGATTCAAGCTCGTCAGTCGCCACTACGTACGAGTTCGCCAGTACCTGCAACCCGTCGAGGGATATCGCGCGCCGTACCACACGCACTTCGTCATCGTCCTCGTCGGCTCGGTCAACCAAGGCGTGCTGCGCGCCTTGCGCTACGCCGAGAGCCTTCGCCCGGACCGGCTCATCGCACTGTCGGTCATCCAAACCCCCGACGACCGCGAACGCCTGAACGCCGAGTGGGCCAAGTACGACATCAACGTCGAGCTCGACACGATCATCTCCGAGTTCCGCGACCTCACCGAGCCGATCCTCCACCGGATCAACGAGCTCGACTCGGAGAATCGCGACGACCTGATCACCGTGATCATCCCCGAGTTCGTCACCAG
>CAYXIY010000031.1:0-12831 GCA_964465475.1 uncultured Acidimicrobium sp.
GACATGGTGTAGAGGTTCCATTCATTCGCTCGGACTGGTCTGTGGAACCACACCGCATGGTCCAAACTCGCGCTGAAGCGACGCCCTTCGTCGCTCGCCTTCTTGATCTCGGGAACCGCAGTAATCACACAATCGTTCGGAAGGTCATCGGAGAGATAGGCAAGAGCGCAACGTTCGAGAACTTGGTCATCGCCAAGGGGTTCACCGATCTTCATCCAGGCCTGGGCGGTCTGTGGTTCGTCTTCGCGTGTCGGAATTGAACGTCGGTGGAGAAAGTCCCACCAACCTGATTCCTCGAGCTCGTCAGGCCTCGGAACGTTGGTCGGCATCGGCACCATCGACTGCTCGATGGTCGGCTCGTCGACTTGGAAACTCGCCTCGAGATTGAGGATTGCGCCGTCGGTCTGTGTTGCGACCACCCGCCGAGTGCAAAAGCTCCGCCCATCACGAATCTTGTCGACCCCATAACCAACCGGTTGCGTGTTTATCCCGCGACGGATGAAGTATGCGCGGAGCGAGTGCGGAACGAAGCTCGAATCCACAGTCGATGCCGCAGCACGCAACGCTTGGGCGACGATGTGCCCGCCGTAAAGCCCGCCCCACGGATACTGCAGCCCTTGTCCGGTGAACGTCACCTCGTCGGAACGATCGAGGTCGAAGAGTCGAAGGAGCGACACGGACGGCAGCTACTCGACAACCAGTGTCATCAGCAGGTCTCCGCTGTGATGGCTCTCGAGTTCGAACGACCCAGTTACGTCGGCGACAAACTCGATTGTGGCGGTCTCGCCTGTCGGCACCTCACCAGTGGTCAAGTCGTAACCGTGTAGGTGATACTCGTCGTCTTCCGAGGGATTAGTAATCGAGATGCGAACGGTCGAACCTGCCGCGACGACGTGCGTGACGTCTGCACCAGCCGACGCTCCAACCTCAAGCGTGATGTCGATCGTTTCGGAAATCGCCACAGCGCTCGATTCGGCACTACTTGATGAGTCCAGACTTGCGGAACCGTCACCCCCGCCACATGAACTGAGAAGGACAGCCGCTGCAACTAGCGCGGTACGGGCTCTCATGAGCCGAAAGAGTAACCAAGGTCTGGAGCGGTCAACATCGGCGCGTACGTGATTCCTGCCTCAGCAGACATCGCTGCACACGTTCCCCCGCGATCCACGATGACAGTGATGACGACTGGTACTGCTCCGAACTCCTTGATTGCCTCGACCGCCTCAAAGATCGAGGTCCCGCGTGTCACGGTGTCCTCGACGACAGCGACTCGATCTCCGGGCTGGAGTGCTCCGGCAATCCGACCGCGTATTCCGTGGTCCTTGGACTCCTTGCGCACGCTGAAACTGCGGAGGTTGCGCCCCCTCGTGGCGGCAACGGCCGCGATGCCGAATGCGACGGGATCAGCGCCCATCGTCAGTCCACCGATGGCGTCGACGTCAACACCGATCAGATCGAGCGCGACGTCGGCGACAAGTTGGATCCCATCGGGTCGACATGCCGTCTGCTTCGTGTCGAGGAACCACGTACTCGCCCGACCCGACTTGAGCGTGAAGTTGCCGGTCTTGAGAGAGTGCTCAAGGACGTGACGTCGTAATGCCTCACGTTTGGCGTCGAGAGCCGGAAGTTGACTCACGCGTCCAGACCGTCCAGCGCGTCGACCGTGAACCTCGCTCCACTGACCGCACGATCGAGATCAAAAGCTGAATCAAGGGACGCGAGCGGGACAGTCACCGCTGAATCACTAATGATCTCGTCACGCAATGAGGTGCCGTGTTCCCATGCTCGTTGCGCAGCACCCTGAACGATTCGATAGGCGTCGTCGCGCAACATCCCACCTTCGACGAGTGCGAGGAGGACTGCCTGGGAATACACGAGTCCTCGAGTGGAGTCGAGGTTGCGCCGCATCGACGTCGCATCCACCTCCATTCCATTGACGAGGGAACGCAGGCGGCGGACCATGTAGTGGACGAGCGTCGATGAATCGGGAATGACGATTCTTTCCGCAGAAGAGTGTGAAATGTCCCGCTCATGCCAGAGCGCAACGTTGTTTGCGCCGACCGTCGCGTTCGCCTTGACGACGCGCGCAAGCCCCGAGAGAGTCTCCGCAGAGATCGGATTGCGCTTGTGCGGCATGGCCGAGCTGCCCTTCTGACCAGCACGGAATCCCTCGCGCACCTCGTTCACCTCGGTGCGCTGGAGATGACGAAGCTCGAGTGCGATCATCTCGATCGTCGTCGCCAGCGACGAACACGCCCACAGGTACTGCGCGTGGCGATCTCGGGACACGACTTGCGTCGCCGGCACAGGCGAAAGTCCCAATGTCGCACCCACATGACGCTCGACGTCTGGTGAGATGTTCGAATACGTTCCGACTGCGCCAGACAACTTGCATACGGCAATAGCGGTGCGAGCCTCACGCACACGTGTGCGGTCCCGATCGAGTTGCAGCGCCCACAGTGCGACCTTGGCGCCGAACGTCGTTGGTTCTGCATGAATGCCGTGGGTTCGACCGACCATGACGGTCGAACGATGTTCGCGAGCGATTCGACACGTGTCGGAGATCAACTTTGACAACTCGTCAAGGATGACGTCTGCCGCGTCCCTCATCATCCAGCACCATGCGGTGTCGACGACGTCGCTACTCGTGAGCCCGTAGTGGATCCACTTGGCTGACTCGCCACCGATTCGAGATTGCACGACGTCGACAAAGGCAGCAACGTCGTGGTTCGTGACCACCTCGCGTGCTTCGACGGCAGCAACGAAGTCGTCGTCAACGCGCGGCGCAGCATCCCGACACGAGCGAACGACCGCCTCGGAGACGATTCCGGTTCGCGAAAGTCCTTCGAGTGCGACGAGCTCAATCTCCAGGTACCGAGAGAATTTCGCAACGTCACTAAAGATGTTTGACATCTCGGGAGTCGTGTATCTGTCGATCATGAGCGCACCACGCATTCGTCTCGACCTGGTCCGACGCCGATCATCGAGACCGGAACGCCAACTTCGCGTTCGATGAGTTCGACAAACTTCCGTGCGGCATCGGGAAGGTCGTTGTATGAACGGCAATTCCGCAACGCGGTCTTCCACCCTTCGAGGGTGACGTAGACCGGTGTGACACGCTCCAGCAACGAGACGTCGTCGGGATAACCGCGCAACAGGGTGCCGTCGAGCTGATAGCCCGTACACACGCTGATCGAATCGAAGTCGTCCAACACGTCGAGCTTGGTGAGTGCAAAATCGGTCAGCGAGTTGAGACGCACTGCGTGACGCAGCATGACGAGGTCCAGCCACCCCGGACGACGACGTCGCCCGGTGACGGTTCCGAACTCCTTGCCAATGTCGACGATGCGATCCCCGCGATCGTCGGTCAGTTCGGTCGGGAAAGGACCGGCTCCGACACGAGTGGTGTATGCCTTCGTGATCCCGACCACACGGTTGATGTCTCGTGGACCGAGGCCCGTGCCCACGGTTGCACCACCGGAAATCGGGTGCGACGACGTCACGTAGGGGTATGTCCCGTGGTCGATGTCGAGGAACGTGGCCTGGGCACCTTCCAGCAACACGTGCTTGCCGACGTCGAGTGCATCATGCAACGTGTTCACCGTGTCGCTGACGAAGGGTGCAAGCCTCGTGGCCAACGTCGAGAACTGCTGGACGACCGCATCAACGTCGATGGTGGCAGCGCCTCGAGCGCTCAGGACAGCCGACGACGCGTGTGCTCGCGTGCGGACGAGGTCGACGAACCGGTCGTGGTTGCGGACTTCACCGGCACGAATGCCGACCCGCAAGGCCTTGTCCGCGTATGCGGGACCGATTCCCTTCAGCGTGGTACCAATCTTGGATTCCCCACGCTCTGCTTCGATGACCGCATCGAGCGCCTGATGCCACGGAAAGATCAACTGGGCGAGGCTCGACACCTTCAACTTGGCACACGACACTCCGCGCGATTCGAGCGAGTCGATCTCCGCAAAGAGCGTCGGAAGGTCGACGACCACTCCATTGCCGATGACGGGCGTGACGTGCGGATACAGCACGCCACTCGGGATCAACTGGAGTGCGTACCGCTGATCTCCGACGACGACGGTGTGGCCCGCATTGTGGCCTCCCTGATACCTGACGACGTAGTCATGGGTCTCGGCAAGAAGATCGATGATCTTGGCTTTGCCCTCGTCACCCCACTGCGTACCTACGACGACTGTGACGGGCATCAAACGCTCCTAGATGTGGGGAACGTAAGAAGAGTCTAGTCGCACCAAGGTCGAATTGGCTCAGGTGACGACGAGATCCTGGGCACTCACGCTGAATTCACCGTCGCGTTCGTCGACGACGACCGAGCCGCCCTCGCCCACCTTGCCCTCGAGAATGAGCAGTGCGGCTGCGTCTGCGATCGTCTTCTGGATGAGTCGCTTCAACGGCCTTGCACCGAATTCTGCGTCGTAACCCTGCTCGGCGAGCAGGAGTCGTGCGCGCGGCGTGACCGCAAGCGTGATTCGACGCGAAGCCATTCGCTCGATCAGGTGTTCGAGCTGGATGTCCACGATCGCGCCAAGATCGGCCTGCTCGAGCGGTCGGAAGCGCACGATTTCGTCGATGCGGTTCACGAACTCGGGTTTGAAGTACTCGATCGGCTCGCCCTTCAAGTTGCTCGTCATGATCAACACGCTGTTCGTGAAGTCAACGGTTCGACCTTGACCGTCGGTCAAGCGACCGTCATCGAGGACTTGGAGCAACACGTTGAACACTTCCGGGTGAGCCTTTTCGATCTCGTCGAGGAGAACGACGCTGTACGGACGGCGGCGGACCGCCTCCGTCAATTGGCCACCCTCGTCGTAACCGACATAGCCCGGAGGTGCGCCGATCAGGCGACTGACGGAATGCTTCTCCATGTATTCGGCCATGTCGATGCGCACCATCGCGCGCTCGTCGTCGAACAAGAATTCGGCCAACGCTCGAGCGAGTTCGGTCTTGCCAACTCCGGTCGGCCCGAGAAACATGAACGATCCGATCGGACGATTGGGATCGCTCAGTCCTGCCCGACTCCTTCGAATCGCGTTCGCCGTCGCGACGACCGCAGCATCCTGGCCGATCACGCGGCGGTGCAACAGTTCCTCTAGGTGGACAAGTTTGTGCATCTCGCCTTCCATCAACCTGCTCACCGGAACGCCCGTCCATTTCGAGACGACCTCAGCGATGTCCTCCGAGTCGACCTCCTCCTTCAGCATTCGAATGTCGTGCTGCAGAGCGTTCAGCTGTTCGGTCGCAGCGGCGATGCGCCGATCGATCTCGGGGATCCGTCCGTAACGAATTTCTGCTGCCTTCTCCAAGTCTGTCTCCCGCTCCATTTGCGCACGCAGGGACTCGAGTTCTTCCTTTAAGGATCTAATCGCACCGATCGCCTGACGCTCGGCTTCCCAATGGGTCGTCATCGTTGCGATCTGCGCTCCCAGTTCATCCAGTTCATCGTTCAACGACGCGAGCCGTTCACGTGACGCCGGGTCGGTCTCCTTTTCCAACGCGACACGCTCGATCTCGAGTTGGCGCTTGCGTCGCTCGACGACGTCGATCTCCGTCGGCATCGAGTCGATCTCGATGCGCAATTTGCTGGCGGCTTCGTCGACAAGATCGATCGCCTTGTCCGGCAGGAAACGATTGGTGAGGTATCGGTTCGAGAGCACCGCTGCACTCACGAGCGCGTTGTCCTGGATTCGCACGCCGTGGTGCACTTCGTAGCGTTCCTTCAGCCCTCGCAGGATCGCGATGGTGTCGTCGACCGTCGGTTCACCGACATAGACCTGCTGGAAGCGTCGCTCGAGTGCCGGGTCCTTCTCCACGTGCTTGCGATACTCGTCAAGCGTGGTCGCACCAATCATGCGCAGTTCACCGCGAGCAAGCATCGGCTTGATCATGTTCCCCGCATCCATGGCGCCCTCTGCGCCGCCCGCACCGACGAGTGTGTGGATCTCGTCAACGAACGTGATGACGTCCCCCTGGGCGTCAGTGATCTCCTTCAGCACCGCCTTCAAACGCTCTTCGAACTCGCCGCGATACTTCGCACCGGCGAGCATCGACGCAAGGTCGAGAGAAATGAGTCGCTTTCCCTTGAGACCCTCCGGCACGTCGCCATCGTTGATTCGGCGAGCGAGTCCTTCGACGATTGCGGTCTTGCCAACGCCCGGCTCGCCAATGAGTACCGGATTGTTCTTCGTTCGACGTGAGAGAACCTGGATCACGCGACGAATCTCTTCGTCGCGACCGATCACCGGATCGATCTTTCCGTCACGAGCTCGGGCCGTGAGGTCCACGCTGTATTTCTCGAGCGCTTGAAATTGACTCTCGGGATCCTGGGACGTGACGCGATGTGAGCCGCGCACGTCGCGCAGCGCCACGAGCAGCTCGTCAGAGGCGATGCCGATGCGATCGTTCATCGCCAGCACGAGGTGCTCGACGGACAGAAAGTCGTCCTTCAATTCGCTGCGGTACTTGTCGGCCTGGGAGAACTTGTTGGTCAACTCGCGCGACATGCGCGGCTCACTGCCGCCGTGCGCGCTCGGAAGCTTCGCCACGGCCTGGGCGGCTTGGTCGCGGATCATCGTCGAGGCGACACCAACTTTGGCCAGGAGCGCCGGGACGATGGTCTCCGATTGGTTCATGAGCGCAACGACGACGTGATCGACGGACAGTTCGGGATTCGACCGAGCGAGCGCATCCTGCATCGCAAGATTGACGGCTTCGGTGGTCTTGGTGGTCCACTGGCGGGGGTTCAGTGACATGACCTATTCCTCTCTCTCGAATATCGATGGGCGGTGACGAAACACGGTGATTTCCTGGCGCAGTGGCACGAGGTCGTACCTCGCACGCGGCTCGGACGAAGCGAGTCGCTGCACCTCGCCGATCAACTCGGTGACCTGCGCCTGGAGTGCCGCAACCTGTGCCTCGAGCTCGAGCACCTGTCGGATGCCCTCGAGGTTCATGCCACCATCTGCCAGTTCTGCGATACGGCGTAGACGTTGAATGTCGGCATTGCTGTAGCGACGGTTTCCTCCGGATGTGCGTGCGGGACTCAACAACCCACGACGTTCGTAAATGCGCAAAGTCTGCGGATGTACTCCAGCGATCTCGGCCGCCACCGAAATCACGTAAACGGCGTGGTGGTCACGTTGCATCAATTGCCTCGCTTCGTGTGTGCTGCTTGAAGAATGGCCTCGCGTGGCGAACGGGATCCTGCCGCGGCAAGCGACTCGATCGCATCGCGCTCGCCCTTCGACAACGTCGTCGGCACGACGACGTCGACCGTCACGATGAGGTCACCGGTCGTCGACTTCGACGTGATTCCCTTGCCCTTCACCCTGTGTCGCGAACCAGACGGCGTTCCAGGCTTGAGGCGCAGGGTCACCGTCGGCCCTTCGAGTGTGGGGACCTCAATGTCACCACCGAGGACCGCTTCTGCGAACGTGATCGGAAGGCGAACCGTGAGGTTCATGCCGTCACGACCGAAGACCTTGTCTTCCGACACGTTGCACACGACGAACAAGTCACCGGGAGGTCCACCATGTCGGCCCGGCGTACCACGACCCTTCAATCGAATTCGCTGGCCGTCGTCGACGCCAGCAGGAATGCGCACCTTGACCTCACGTGGTCGCTTCTCGATGCCCGACCCACGACAGCCGACGCAGGGATATTCGACGATCACGCCCCTGCCGGCACAACGCGAGCATGGAGAAGAGAAGGCGAACACTCCTTGGTTCTCCTCAACAACGCCACGCCCGTAGCACTGCGGACACTGTTGTGGAGTCGTGCCTGCACGAGCACCGGAACCATTGCATGACGAACACGTCGCGTCCGAGGTGAGGTGCAACGACGTCGTCAGACCATTGACGGCGTCCACGAAATCGATCGACAACACCGCCTCGATGTCGCCACCACGTTGGGGTCCGGCTCCTCGTCGACGTCCTGCGCCGCCGAACATCTGGCCCAAGATGTCGCCCATCGCGTCTCCGCCGAAGTCACGGGGATCGAAGCGGAATCCGCCCCCATTCCCGCCGAACGCCTGCGGTCCTGCGCGACGAACCTCGTCGTATTCCTTGCGTCGACCTTCGTCGCCGAGAACGTCGTAGGCAGCGGAGACCTCCTTGAAGCGCTCCTCCGCCGACGGATTGTTGGGATTGGCATCGGGATGCAACTCGCGGGCGAGCTTTCGATATGCCTTGGTGATGTCCTTTTGCGTCGCGGTTGGTGGCACGCCGAGGACTGCGTAGTAGTCCTTTTCAAACCACTCGCGTTGCACGATCAGCCCTTGACCTTGACCATCGCCGCTCGCAACACGCGGCCCTTCCACTTGTACCCGGTGCGGAGCACCTCGCTGACGACTGGTGCGGAGCCGTCACCTTCTTCCTGCAGGACGGCTTCAGCGGAGGCCGGATCGAACGGTTGTCCGACGAGATCAAGCGCCTCGAGACCCTGTTTGTGCAACGCACCGTAGAGCGCGCTCCAAATCTGCTCGACGCCTTCCACGCCGTGGGCGACCGCCGCCTCGCATGCGTCCAACACGGGGAGCAACGAGTCGACGAGTTTTCCCGACGCACGGTCGACCTCGTCGGTCAGCTGCGACGCCGCGCGCTTGCGATAGTTCTCGAAGTCGGCCTGCACACGCAGGGCGATGTCCTTGAACTCGTCACGTTCCTTGACGACCTCGTCGACGTTCAGTTCGGCGAAGAGCGTGGAGGTGTCGGACTGCTCGGGGGAAGCGTCCGACACCTCCATCGCGTCCTGATGTTCCGATTCGCTCATCGGCGTTTACTTCTCCTCGACGATCTCGGCGTCCACGATGTCGTCGTCGTTCGATGTCGATTGACCGGAAGCCGACGTGCCGGTTGCATTCGTGTCGCGGGCGGCGGCCTCGTAGAGCTTCTGGCTGAATGCCTGGCTCGCGGTCATCAATTTCTCCGTCGCCGCCTTGATCGCCGGATAGTCCTGACCGTTGAGCACCTGCTTGAGCTCCTCCAGTGGTCCTTCGACCGCGGAGCGCTCCTCGGCGCTGACCTTCTCGCCCTGCTCCTTCAGCACCTTTTCGGTTTGGTAGACGAGTGAGTCCGCGTTGTTTCGAATCTCTGCTTCCTCGCGACGCTTGCGATCCTCCTCGGCGTGTGCCTCGGCGTCCTTGACCATCTTGTCGATGTCGTCCTTGTTCAGCGACGACTGACCGGTGATCGTCATCGACTGCTCCTTGCTCGTCGCGCGATCCTTGGCCGACACGTGCACGATGCCGTTCGCGTCAATGTCGAAGGTGACTTCGATCTGAGGTACTCCACGTGGCGCGGGCGGAAGGTCGACGAGCTGGAACTTGCCGAGCGTCTTGTTGTAGCTCGCCATCTCGCGCTCACCCTGGAGGACGTGGATCTCGACCGACGGCTGGTTGTCGTCGGCGGTCGTGAACACCTCTGTGCGGCGAGTCGGAATCGTGGTGTTGCGTTCGATGAGCTTCGTCATCACGCCACCCTTGGTCTCGATGCCGAGCGACAGTGGTGTCACGTCGAGGAGCAACACGTCCTTCACGTCTCCGCGCAACACGCCGGCCTGCACCGCAGCACCGACCGCGACGACTTCGTCCGGATTCACCGTGCGATTCGGTTCCTTGCCAGTGAGTGACTGCACGAGATCCTGCACGGCGGGCATACGGGTGGATCCACCGACGAGGATCACGTGGTTGATCTGGCCCTTGGACAGACCAGCATCGGTGATTGCCTGTTCGAACGGCTTGCGGCAACGCTCGATCAGGTCGGCGGTCATCTCCTGGAACTTCGCGCGCGACAACGACTCGTCCAAGTGGAGCGGGCCATTGGCAGTAGCGGTGATGAACGGCAGGTTGATCTGGGTCTGCTGCGTCTGGGACAGCTCAATCTTCGCCTTCTCCGCTGCTTCCTTCAGACGCTGCATCGCCATGCGATCGGCAGACAGGTCGACGCCATGCGCGGCCTTGAACTGCTGGACCAACCAGTCGATGACGCGCTGGTCCCAGTCGTCACCGCCGAGGTGAGTGTCGCCGTGGGTGCTCTTCACTTCGAACACTCCGTCGCCAATTTCGAGGACGCTCACGTCGAACGTTCCACCACCGAGGTCGAACACGAGGACGGTCTCGTCCTCGCTGCCCTTGTCGAGTCCGTAGGCAAGTGCGGCCGCGGTCGGTTCGTTGATGATGCGCAACACTTCGAGGCCTGCGATCTGACCGGCTTCCTTGGTTGCCGTGCGCTGCGCGTCGTCGAAGTATGCGGGAACGGTGATGACCGCTTGGGTCACGGTGTCACCGAGATATGCCTCGGCATCGCGCTTCAGCTTCATCAGCGTGCGTGCACTGATTTCCTGTGGCGTGTACTTCTTGCCGTCGATGTCGTCGGACTTCCAGTTCTCACCCATGTGGCGCTTGATGCTGCGGAAGGTGCGATCAGGATTGGTGATTGCCTGACGCTTGGCGACCTCTCCGACGAGCACTTCGCCCGCCTTCGAGAACGCGACGACCGACGGGGTCGTGCGCGCACCTTCCGAGTTGGGGATGACGACGGGTTCGCCGGCCTCAAGGACCGCGACGACGGAGTTGGTGGTGCCGAGGTCGATTCCGACTGCTTTGGCCATGGTGACGTTCTCCTGGTGGTGAGGGATCTGTAGGGGTGGACGCCCACGATAAACCCTGCCGTGGAAATTGCCAACCTTTGTGACAGAAAACTTGAGTGGGGTTCACTCAAGTTTGGCAAGGACCCGATTTCTCAAGGTTTTTGGCCTGATCTTCTAGTCTGAGGACATGCCCGGCACCCTGGTCCTGCTCCGCCATGGGCAAAGCACGTGGAATGAGTTGAACCTCTTCACGGGATGGCACGACGTGCCGTTGACCCCCCGCGGGATTGCCGAGGCGACCGCAGCCGGGGTGACGATGGCCGCCGCAGGGCTCACCTTCGATGAGGCCCATACCAGCCTGCTGGTCCGAGCAATCGAGACCAACCGTCTCGCACTCGAGGCCATGGGCGCAACCACGACGGCGATCCATCGCTCGTGGCGGCTGAATGAACGCCATTACGGTGCGCTCCAAGGACTGAACAAGCAAGAGACGACCGCCCGTCACGGTGAGACCCAGACCACGCTGTGGCGTCGAAGCTTTGACGTTCCCCCACCGCCAGTCGATACGTCGAGCCCCGAACATCCCCTCAGCGATCCGACCTACCAGCAGTTGGTGCGTGAGGGCTTGGATGCGTCTCTTCTGCCGGCGACCGAGTGCCTGCACGATGTGTTGAATCGTGTCCTGCCCTACTGGAACGAGACCATCCGTCCGCGACTCGAAGCCGGCATGAACGTGCTCGTCACGGCACACGGCAATTCGCTGCGCGCACTCATCATGCACCTCGAGCACCTCAATGCCGACGACATCGCTGAGTTCAACGTGCCGACGGGCGTTCCTCGTCGCTATCAGTTCACACCGGCGATGGATGTCGCATCGGTCGAGTATCTCGGCGACCCAGAGCAGATCAAGAAAGCCGCGGAGGCCGTTGCGCGCCAAGCGTCGCGCTGAGCCACACTCGGCTTGCGTCGCCCGTGCGCACTAGCGTTGGGGGCGATGACTACCACGCAACATGAAGCGGCCGTCGTGAACAGCCGCCCACGCCTTCGTCCGTATCAGATCTCGATCGCCCTTGGCGTGGGCATCGGCGTCTTCACGATGATCTCGGGGATCCTTCCCCAGATCACCAAATGGGAGTCCGACTCCCCAATCCACCGCAAGGTGTTCGAGGGCATCCCAGGCGCGCTGCAGATCGCGTTCTACACGGTGATCCCGATGATGCTGATCTGGGGCTCGTTGCGTTTCGCCGACCGCATTCGCAACTGGGAGCGTGGCGCACCGGATCGTCGCAAGACGACACGGTCAAACGTCAAGCGCCGCTTGGCTGACTACCGCGCTGGCGTCTACATGCGCACGCTGTTGCGTGACAGCGCCGCAGGACTCATGCACTCGATGATCTATTTCGGCTTCCTCGTGTTGCTCGGCGTCACGACGGTGCTCGAAATCGACCACCAGATGCCCGAAGCCCTCAAGTTCCTGCACGGCGACGTGTACCGCGCGTACGCGGCGGTCGGAGACATCGCCGGTGTCGTGTTCACCGGTGGCGTGATCTGGGCGATCGTGCGCCGATACGTGCAACGCCCGTACCGCATCCGCATCAAGACCAAGCCGGAGCACGCACTCGGCCTCGGCGTGCTGCTCGCAATTGGATTGACGGGATTCGGTGCGGAGATGTTCCGCATCGCCCAAGGCTTGTCGGCTGGCGTCAACCTCGACCACGAAAAGTGGAGCGTCGTTGGTTATCCGCTCGCCCAACTCGTCGACGGAGCCTCGCCCGACACCTTGTCGACGTGGCACCAAGGCTGGTGGATCGCACACGTGCTGTCGTTCATCGCCTTCCTCGCGATCTTGCCTGTGACCATGTTGCGCCACATGTTCACCTCGCCACTCAACATGTATCTCAAGGACCGTGATCGTCCGAAGGGTGCAATGAAGGCGATGCCAAACCTCACCGAGACGTCGCTCGAGACCTTCGGTGCCCACGTCGTCGAGGACTTCACGTGGAAGCAGTTGCTCGACCTCGACGCCTGCACGATGTGTGGTCGCTGCACCAGCGTCTGCCCCGCGCACGCAACCGGCAAGCCACTCGATCCCCGCGAGATCGTCTTGAAGAGCGGTGAAGTGATGGCTGCGACCGCGGCCCACGCACCGGGAGGCAAGGTGTCGCCGCCAATCGGCGTGGACAGCGAGATCACGATTTCGGCAAATTCGCTCTTCGAGCGCATCAC
>CAYXIY010000032.1:0-12162 GCA_964465475.1 uncultured Acidimicrobium sp.
GTGACGTCGGTGATCACGTCCGCGCCGACCAATCGGGTGACCGCCTTGAAGATCGGCGTCAGCGCTGCGGAGACGATCTTGAGACCGCCACGGGCGGGAGCGAGGAAGGTGCGATACACGCGATGGTCGAGGAACCTGACCAGGGTGTTCGGTGCGCCGAGGAAGTTGAGTGCCTCGCGCGACGGAGGAGTGTCGACGACGACGACGTCGAAGCGTTCGTCGCGGTCGAGTTGGTAGAGCTTTTCTGCCGCCATGTACTCCTGCGTTCCCCCGAGTTGGCGGGCGATGCTCGCAAAGAGTGCGTTGTTGCGGATGCGTTCGGCCTGTTCTTCCGACGTGCTCGTGGACGTGATGAGTTCGTCGAAGGTGCGCTGTGCATCGAGCATCATCGCCCACAGCTCACCCGATCCGAAGGTGCCGACGTGTGTCGGTTCGTTCGTCAGTTCGCCGCGCACGCCGAGTGCGTCGGCGAGTCGCTTGGCAGGATCGATGGTCACGACGCAGACGCGCTTGCCAGACTTCGCGTGGGCCACCGCGAGCGCAGCCGACATGGTCGTCTTGCCCACGCCTCCCGAGCCCATGCACACGATCAAGCGTGCACCGTCGCCGATCACGACGTCGCCTCGTTCACTTCGGCAATGGTGCGTGCCAAGACGTCGATCACATCGCCCTGGTCGACCTCGGGGAGATCGATGCGCGGCAGGGGCAGCAGCTCGTGCAACGTGGCGATCGACTCGAGCTGCAGGGCGCGACGCGAGCGATAGAACTCGAGGCTGGCGCGCAGCACGGGTGAGGTGCACGGCTCGCCCTCGGCATCGTCTGGCGCGAGTTGACGATTGACGATGATCGGACCGAGGGCGACGCCGATCTCGTCTTCGATCGTGAGTGCAGTGTCGACGGTCTCGGTGACGGGGGTCGTGGCTGCGAGCGTGACCATGACGACGCTGCAACGTCGATGATCCCCGAGGAACTCGCTCACCTCGGCGGCCTGGTTGGCGATCAGGCCCGTGCGGATTCCGCCGCGGATGCCGTGAGCGACGCGCAGGAAGGTGAGCGCGTGTCCCGCCGCTGGTCCGTCGACGACGATCAGGTCGACGTTCTGGTCGCGCTCGAGGGCCTTGATGCGCCCGAGCACGAGGAGGTCGTCGAGACCTGGGGCTGCCGCGGCGATCACGTCGAGAATCCCGGTCGAGGCGAACCGTCGCGCAAGCCTGCCGAGACCGTGGTGCTCGAGGTAGTCGACGAGTGCATCACCGGCGGTGAGCGTCATCGTCGTGATGTGCCCCTCGCCACTGCGCAGGATTGGTGCGATCGGCTTGCCGTCGAGCTCGACGTACAGCACGCGACGTCCTCGTCGCGCTGCAGCGAGGGCAAGGGCAGCAGATACCGTTGTCTTGCCAACTCCGCCCTTCCCCGCGACGATGATCGTGCGGGATGAGGCGAACAATTCGTCAACGGTCACGCATCCTCCGGAGGTTTCAATGCGCAGGTTACCCACTACGGCGCGTTGGGCAGTGCTCGTCCTCGGGATCGTCGCCTCCGTGGTGCAGGGTGCACAGCTCGCGAATGCGGAGTCGGCCGAGGACCTCGCGCCCGTCGACGTCGTTGCGGTGAGCGGATTGATCGACCACGTCGTCGTGGACGAGATCGAAGCGGCACTCGAGCGCTCGGCGACCAACGGTGCCCAAGCGGTGGTACTGCAGGTGAACTCTCGCGGCGCCGTCGTGTCGACGGAGCGATTCACCGAGATGTTGCAGAACGTGGCCGCGGCCAAGATCCCCGTCGCCGTGTGGGTGGGACCGACCGGTGCCCGCGCCTACGGATTGTCCGCACAGTTGCTGGCCGTTGCCGACGTGTCGGCGATGGCGCCTGGTGCACGCATCGGATACACCGGCAAGTTGCTCACCGTGAACGGCGAGGAACTGAGTTTTGGTGATGCGGATGCGACACTGCGCACCTCCAGCCTCGGCTTTTCAGAAGCCAGGGATGCGGGTGCCCTCACCTACGACAAGAAGGACGAGGGCGTGCCGGTCGTCCGCAACATGTTGTACGCACTCGATGGTCTGACGATCGACGGCGTCACGCTCGACACCACGGTCGAGACGCTGGACTCGTCCGGCCAGGTGGTCTTGGATGCGGCGACCGCTCGATTCTTCAAGTTGGGCCTCGTCGGCCAGCTCATGCACACGGTCGCCAGCGTCCCTGTCGCGTACCTGCTGTTCGCAATCGGACTGTCGCTCCTCGTGTTCGAGTTCTTCACGGCTGGTATCGGCATCGCCGGCTCGGTCGGTGCGATCTGTGCAGCCTTCGGCACCTACGGGCTCTCAGAGTTGCCGGTGCGTGGTTGGGCCGTCGCACTGATCGTCGCCGCAGTCGTCGCGTTCGCGATCGACGTCCAAGTCGGTGTGCCGAGATTGTGGACGGGGATCGGGCTCGCTCTTTTCGTCGTCGCGTCGCTCTCGCTCTATCGACCGATCGACGGGTCGTCGATGCGCCTGTCGTGGCTCACGCTCGGCAGTGGGATCGCCATGATGGCACTTGCGTTCATCGTCGGCATGCCGTCGATGGTGCGCACGCGCTTTGCCACGCCGACGATTGGTCGACAGTGGATGATCGGTCTCGAGGGAGTGGTGGTGCGCGACGTGGCTCCGGACGGGCTCGTCGAGCTGCAGGGAGCGCAGTGGCGTGCGCGGACCAATCGCTCGACGCCGCTCGAGGCGGGCGCGTCGTGTCGAGTTGCCGCCATCGACGGCGTCACGCTCGAAGTCGAGCCACTCGAGGGTGCCGCTCGCGACTATCGCGAAATGCGCAAAGACAAGCGTGACTGAGTCGGTCGCCGAGCGACGCCGCGCGGCCGAGGTCGCCACGTTGCAGCCCCTCGACTGGGTGCTGCTTGTCATTCCAGGTCTCGTGTGGGGGAGCTCGTTCTATTTCATCGCCGTCGGTCTCGATTCCTTCGCACCGGGTCTGATCACGCCGATGCGCGTGTTGTTCGGTTGCCTCACGCTGACCTTCATCCCGAAGTCGCGCGTGCCGGTGGAGTCGGCGGCGTGGCCGAAGATCGCCTTGCTCGGCGTCGTCTGGCTCGCGGCGCCGCTGACGGTGTTTCCGTTTGCCGAGCAGCACGTGTCGAGCAGCGTGACGGGGATGCTGAACGGCGCGACACCGATCTTTGCTGCGTTGGTTGCGGCCGTGATCGCCCGATCGTTGCCACCGCGCGGCCAGATCGCCGGACTCGCGATCGGCACCGGGGGAGTCGTGCTCATCGCCTTGCCGACGGTGAGGGAAGGTTCGTCGAGTGCGTTCGGTGTGGCGCTCATCGTGTTCGCGCTTGTGATGTATGGGTTTGCACTCAACATCGCTTCGCCGCTGCAACAGCGGTATGGATCGCTGTCGGTGCTGTGGCGCGCGGAGATCGTCGCCGTCGTGTTGCTCGCACCACTCGGCATCACCTCGCTCGTCAACAACGACCGACCGTTCGCGTGGCACGCGTTCGCCGCGATGGTGGCGCTTGGGGTGCTCGGAACCGCACTCGCACACTTTGCGATGGTCACCCTCGCCGGTCGCATCGGCTCCACGCGCGCATCGGCGAGCCTCTATCTCATGCCTGCCGTGTCGCTCGCACTTGGCGTGCTGGTCAACGACGAAGACGTCGCACCGCTCGCCATCCTCGGAAGCGTGATCGCCGTGTTCGGGGCGTGGGTGTTGTCGCGCAGCAGACGGGTGGCGTCGTGAGCCAGGACTTCGATCCGACCGCCGTACCCGTGCGCCCTGCGGCCACCGTGATGTTGATCCGGGACCATCCGCTGAACGGTCTCGAGGTGTTCATGTTGCAGCGCACGATGAGCGCCGTGTTCGCCAAAGGGATGTACGTGTTCCCCGGGGGTCGCGTGGATGCGGCAGACGACACGAGCGAGTTGCAGTCGGTGTGCGACGACCTGAGCGACGCCGAGGCGAGCGCGATCCTCGGCGTTCCATCCGGCGGGCTTGCGTTTTGGATCGCCGCGATCCGTGAGTGCTTTGAGGAGGCAGGAGTCTTGCTCGCCAGACCGGAAGGTGGATCGCACCCGATTCGATTCGACGACGAGGCATCGGCCGAACGCTTCGCCCACGCCCGCCATCACGTGCACGACGCGTCCTTGTCGCTCGTCGAGTTGTGCCGTCGAGAGCAGCTCCGACTGATCACGAACTCGATGTACTACGTGAGCCACTGGATCACGCCGGTCGGCGAGCCCCGCCGATTCGACACCCGGTTCTTCCTCGCCCCGATGCCGGAGGGTCAAGAGCCTCTGCACGACGATCGCGAGACGATCAACAGCCTGTGGGTGACGCCCGAGGACGCACTCGAGCGCAGCACACGAGGGGAGCTCGTGATGTTGCCACCGACGACCCGCAATCTCGAGTTCCTCGCCGCACACGACACGACGGCCGGTGCGCTCGATGCTGCGCGCTCGATCGGGGTGCCGCAGACGATCCTGCCGCAATTGCGCGTCGATGCCGAGGGCAAGGTGATCGGTGTGGCGATGCCGGGAGACGCGGACTACCGCGACTGACCGCGCACGGCCACGGCGACGACGCTTTCGTCGCGGGCGGAGCACGCACTCAGTTCGGCTGCACTCACCGTCGTCGCCACGATGTGGCGGGCGATCTCTGCGAACGCCGTTGCCGCCGCTGACGTTCCCGTGATGGCGATCGGTTCACCGACGTCGCCTCCGTGGGCCATCGCCGGCTCGAGCGGAATCTGACCGAGCAGTTCCGCACCGATGTCGTTGGCGAGTGCTCGGCCACCACCTTCACCGAAGAGTGGATACGAGGTGCCGTGTTCGCAAGTGAAGGCGCTCATGTTCTCGATCACGCCGGCGACACGCAGGAAGCTGCGTCGCGCCATGTCAGCTGCGCGCACCGCGACCTTCTGGGCCGAGACCGCAGGTGTGGTGACGATGATCAGGTCGGTACGCGGCAACATGCGAGCAAGACCCATCTGCACGTCGCCCGTCCCCGGCGGCATGTCGATGAGGAGGTAGTCGAGGTCTCCCCAGTGCACGTCGTTGAGGAACTGCTCGACTGCCTTCGTCAACATGAGACCGCGCCACATCAGGGCCGTCTCCTCGTCGTCGACGAGCATCCCGGTGGAGACGACCTTCAACACGCCGTCACCGATGCGACGTTCGTTGGGAACGATCTTGGGTTTCTCCGAACCCTCGATGCGCCGTGCCTCGAGGCGATCCGACATGCCGAGCATGCGTGGAATCGAAAACCCCCAGATGTCGGCATCGAGCACTCCCACCGTGTGGCCGAGCGAGGCGAGCGCGGCCGCGAGGTTGACGGTGACGGAACTCTTGCCCACGCCACCCTTGCCGCTCGCGATCGCGAGCACGCGAGCGTTGTTCGGAACCTGGGTGTCTCCGGCCTGCTCGCGAGCGTTCCAGCGCGCGCGGGTCATGGTGGCCTGGCGTTCCTCGGGGGTCATCTCGCCCCAGTCGATCTTCACCTTGGTGACGCCGGGGTGCGTCGTGAGGCGGGACTCGATGTCGTCGCGAATCTGCACCCGCAGCGGGCAGCCCCGGATCGTGAGCTTCATGCCGATCGACACGATGCCCTCGTCGGACACCGTCACGTCACCGGCCATGCCGAGGTCCACGATGTTGTCGCCGAGCTCGGGGTCCATCACGGCACGCAAAAGGTTGCGAACCTCGTCGGCGGACGGGGGCGGCACGACGCGGCCGGTCATGGCCAAGAACCTACCGTTGATTTGGCCGTTTCGCCTTGTAGTGCTTGGCAAACCGATCGGCGTCGGCTGTAGTCTGAAGTCATGATCACCCTCACTGATTCAGCCGCTGCAAAGGTCAAGGAACTGCTCCAGGCAGAGGGCGCGACCGATCTCGCGTTGCGCGTCGCCGTGCGCCCAGGTGGATGCTCGGGTTTTTCCTACGAGATGTTCTTCGACGGTGACTTCGCCCAGGACGACCAGACCCTGAACTTCGGTGACGTGAAGGTCGTCGTCGACCAGGCGTCGTCGCAGTTGTTGGTCGGTGCAAGCCTCGACTACCAGGACGGTCTCACGGACGCGGGTTTCAAGATCAACAACCCGAACGCCACCCGCACCTGCGGTTGCGGCAACAGCTTCAGCTGAGCAAGACCTCGCGCAGTTCGACCGAGTCGAACACCGCATCAAGCCGCTCGACGATCGTGCCGTCGCGTCCCGTGACGAAGAGCGCCGGCTCGTACGTCATCGCATAACTCGTGACCGCCGGCGCAACTTGCGTCGCGGTGTCGTCCGTGTAGACCTCTGCATGCACGATTACGTACGTCGCCGACAACTCGTCACGTAGCTCAAGCAGACCATCCAGCGCGGGTGAGCACGTCCCCGTCGAGCAGTGTGCAGGCGTACCGATGAGATAGACGACGGGTCGACCTGACGCGAGCGCGTCGGTGAGCGTCACGTCGTGGAACGGACACGGCTCTGGGGTGCGAGTGCAGATCGGGTCCACGCCGCGCGCATCGTCGACAGTCGGCGTGTCGAAGGCGGGAAGTGGCGAACCGACGAGTGGGATGGTGACGGCACTCGGGTCGAGCACCTGCACCGCCGCTCCGTCCTGCGGTCCGCCATCGACGACGAGGGAGTAGAGACCGACGTCGGCGACGTTCACGCGAAACGGCCAGTAAGGAATCGACAGACCTGCGTCATGTCGCGTGGCGACGAGGTCGCTCGCCACCGTGGCGCCCGTCTCTGCGTTCACCAGTCGGGCAGTCAGCGTCGCGGGAAGGTCGCCATCGGCGAGCAGCCCTGCCTGGTCGGCAAGTGAGATCGGCAGCCGGAGATCCCCCGGCACGAGCACTTGCGGGAAGCGTTGCACGATCTGCCAGCGTTCCTCGTTTGCGTCACCACCGCTCGACGAGCACGAGGCGAGCAGTGGGGAACCCGCGACGAATCCAAGTGCGCCGAGTCCCGAGGAAAGAAACGCACGTCGGTTCAGCACGCGATCATCGTAGGTGCCGAGACAGCGTCTACGCTTGGCGCATGGCAACCAAGAAAAAGACGAAGGTCGCAAAGAAAGCGACGACGAAGAAGACCGCGCGCACAGCCGTGGCCAAGACCAAGAAGGCGTCGAAGAAGGCGAGCACCTCGAAGGCTGCACCGACCGCCAAGCCGCTCGGACCGTACACACCGGTCGTGCGTGCTGGGGACTGGATCATCGTGTCGGGTCAGCTCGGCATCGCCGACGGCAAGGTCGTCTCCGGTGGCGTCGCCGCCCAGACCACCAAGGCGATCGAGAACTTGAAGGGCCAGCTGGCGAGCGTCGGCGCGAACCTGAGTGACGTGTCCAAGACGTTGTGCTTCTTGACGGACATGGACACCTTCGCGAGCTTCAACACTGCGTACGTCGCAGGGTTCGGGAACTCCCGTCCGGCACGCAGCACGATCGGCGTCGCCTCGTTGCCGTTTGGTGGCGCGGTCGAGATCGAGGCCTGGGCGTACAAGCCACTACGGTAGGAACCATGCCAGGTGCAGTCATCATCGTCGTAGTCCTCCTCGCATTCCCCGTCGTCGTGGGTCTCACCACCGCCGGACTCGCGGCAGCAATCGGCTTCTTCCTCCACCGTGACGCCGAGATTCGCCACGACGGCAGTGAGCTCGTCGAGCTAAACGGCTGAACGCGCGCGCAGACCTCCTCGTTCGCAACGCAACGCTCGTTGCCACCGTTGACGAACAGCGCACCGAGATCCCGGGTGGCTTCGTCGCCGTCACCGACGGACTGATCTCGCACGTCGGCAGGGCGGGCTCCGAGCCGCAAGCCGATCGCATCATCGACGCGACCGACTGCCTCGTCACCCCGGGGTTGATCAACACCCACCACCACCTGTATCAGAACCTGACGCGTGCATTTCCGCCGATGACGAATGCGGCACTCTTCGGATGGTTGAAGACGCTCTATCCACTGTGGAGCACCCTGGACGAAGAGGCGGCACACGTGTCCGCCTGGGTCGGCCTCGCCGAACTCGCCCTCTCTGGTTGCACGACCTCGACCGATCATCTCTACGTCCATCCGAAGGGTGGCGGTGACTTGTTGTCCGCAGAGATCGCCGCCGCGCGCGACCTCGGCGTGCGCTTCCATCCGACGCGTGGCTCGATGTCACTGTCGGTGAAGGACGGTGGGCTGCCTCCCGATTCGGTGGTGCAGGACCACGACGTGATCCTCGCCGAGTCGAAGGCTTCGGTCGAACGCCACCACGATCGCTCGCACGGTGCGATGGTGCGCGTGGCGCTCGCCCCGTGCAGCCCGTTCAGCGTGACGAAGCAGTTGATGGTGGACTCCGCGCGACTCGCCGAGGAGCTCGACGTGCGCTTGCACACGCACTTCGCCGAGAATGCAGAGGACGACGAGTTCTCGCTCTCTACGTTCGGGTGCAGGCCAACCGACTACCTCGAAGACACCGGGTGGTGCACCGATCGGGCGTGGGTGGCGCACTGCGTGATGCCGAACGCCGACGAGGTTGCACGCCTCGGACGTGCCCGCATCGGCGTGGCGCACTGTCCGAGCAGCAACATGATCCTCTCCTCGGGCATCTCGCCCGTCGTCGACCTGCGTGCCGCAGGCGTGCACGTCGGCCTCGGTGTGGATGGTTCGTCGTCGGCCGACTCCGCGTCGCTGTGGCTCGAGGCGCGCCAGGCGATGCTGCTCGCCAAGTTGCGCAACGGTGCGGATGCCGGAACTGCGCGCATGGCCCTCGAGGTCGCCACGCGTGGCGGTGCAGGTTGCCTCGGCCGCATCGGAGAGATCGGGGAGTTGTCGGTCGGCGCGGTCGGTGACATCGCGGTCTGGTCGCTCACCGGTCCGCTGTTCGCGGGTGCGATCGCCGACCCGATCGAGGCGTGGCTGCGCTGCGGACCGACCGCGGCCGCACACACCATCGTCCACGGCAAGTCGGTCGTGTCGAATGGCCAGCTCGTGAGCACCAAGGTCGACGAGATGCTCACGACGCATCGTCGAGTGGCGACGAAAATGCAAGCGGTGGCCATCGGACGCTGATGGTTCGCCACGCGCTCGTCACCTTCGTCGCGATCTTCTTCGCCGAGTTGCCCGACAAGACGATGTTCGCCACGTTGCTGTTGTCGACGCGTTTCAAGCGCAAGCTTCCCGTCTGGATCGGGGTGAGCTGTGGGTACGGACTGCACGTCGTCATTGCGGTGGTGCTCGGATCCGCCCTCGCCAACCTTCCCGAACGACCGATTCAACTCGCGGTTGGAACCCTCTTCCTGATCGGCGGCCTCATCACGTGGCGTGCCGGCGAGGGAGACGACGACGAGGTGCGCGACACGCCGGTCGCGCGAAGCTTCGTGCGCATCGCATGGACCGCAGCGAGCGTGATCGCCGTCGCCGAGTTCGCCGACCTGACGCAGTTGGCCACCGCTGGATTCGCCGCACGCTTCGACGATCCGATCGCAGTCGGGGTAGGGGCGATCGTGGCGCTGTCCGGAGTGTCGGGTCTCGCGGTGTTGCTCGGCTCCTGGCTGCAGCGAGTCGTGCCGCTCAGGTTGATTCAGCGGGTCGCAGCAGTGCTGTTCCTCGTCATCGGTGCAGTGACGGTGATCGGTGCGCTGCGCTAGTCAGCGCGACCACTTCGACTGACCGAAGCGATAGCCGACGCTGCGCACGGTCTGGATCAGGTTGGCGTGCTCTTCGCCCAGCTTCGCGCGCAGTCGACGGATGTGCACGTCGACGGTGCGTGCTCCACCGAAATACTCATATCCCCACACGCGCGACAGCAAGGTCTCTCGTGAGAACACCTTGCCGGGATTCTGGGCCAGGAACTTGAGCAGCTCGTATTCCATGTAGGTGAGATCGAGCGGCGAGCCACCGAAGGAAGCCTGGTAGGTCTCGAGGTTGAGGACGAGCCCTGCGTATTCGACGAAGGAATGATGGCCCGCGACGTGATGCGTGAAGAACAGGTGTCGTAGGCGAGCCTCGAGTTCGCGCGGATGGAATGGAGCGAGGCAGAAGTCGTCGAACAGGTCGTCGCGCAGTTCCAAGTCAGGCAACTGTGCACCGGTGACGAGCACGAGGATGCGACCGACCGGGACCTCGCGCTTGCGCAGGCTGCGACAGATCGCCCAACCACCCTCCGGGTCCGCGTCGCACGACACGACCGCACCGGCCCAGCCGTCGGCGGGCTCGCCCTTGGCGACGTCGTCCGGTGTGGCGACGGCCTTCCAGCGGTAGCCGGCGAGGTCCAAGGTGCGGGCGAGGTCAATGGGTGCTGGCGACGGGAACACCGCGACCAAGTTGTCGAGTGCGCTCGAGGGTTGGTCGCTTCGGCGGTTCATAGTTGCTTCAGGTACCGATCGAGCTCGAACTGGCTGATGTGGGTCTTGTAGCGGCGCCACTCGTCGCGCTTGTTGCGCAGGAACCACTCGAAGATGTGTTCACCGAGTGCATCTGCGACGAGCGTCGAGGACTCCATCGTGCGCAGTGCATCCGAGAGCGACTGAGGAAGCTGCTGGATACCGAGCTTGTCGACGAGGTCGTCGTCCATCTCGAAGAGGTTCGCGTCGGCCTCGAGCGGCAACTCGTATTGTTCCTCGATGCCGCGCAAGCCTGCGGCGAGGATGACGGAGAACGCGAGGTACGGATTGCAGGCAGGATCCGGCGAGCGATATTCGATGCGCGTCGCGCTCTCGTTGCTGCGTTTTGGAATCGGCACTCGGATGAGACCGCTGCGGTTGTTGCGCGCCCACGAGATGTGCACGGGAGCCTCGAAGCCAGGCACGAGGCGCTTGTAGCTGTTCACGGTCTGGTTCGTCACCGCGGTGATTTCGGCGGCGTGGCGCAACAGTCCCGCCATGAAGTGTTTTGCGGTCTGCGACAAGTTGTACGGGTCGTCGTCGCTGTGGAAGGCGTTCTGTTCGCCCGAGAACAGAGACAGGTGCAGGTGCATGCCCGAACCCTGGATCGCCTCGAGGGGCTTGGGCATGAACGTCGCGTGCACGTCGTGGAGTGCGGCGATCTCCTTGACCACGAAGCGGAACGTCATCACGCTGTCGGCCATCGTCAGCGCATCGGTGTGGCGCAGGTCGATCTCGTGCTGGCTCGGTGCGTCCTCGTGGAAGCTGTACTCGACCGGGATGCTCATCGTCTCGAGCGTGCGGATGGTCTCCTTGCGCAGCGAACTGGCGATGTCGGTGCTCGTCAGGTCGAAGAAGCCACCTTGGTCGAGGAGCACTGGAGTTGCCGCCGAGCCCGGAGGAGCGAAGTAGAAGTACTCGATGTCGGGCGCGATGTAGAAGTCGAATCCCATGTCGCGTGCACGACGCAGGTTGCGACGCAACACTTGGCGCGGGTCTCCATGGAACGGCGATCCATCGAGCTTGGCGATGTCGCAGAACACGCGAGCCTCCGCACCCTTTGCGTCGACCCACGGCAACACTTCGAAGGTGTTGGCATCGGGGAGTGCCAGCACGTCACTTTCCTGGATGCGGCTGTAGCCGTCGATCGAGGAGCCGTCGAACGTCATCCCGTCATTGAGTGCGTTCTCCATCTCCGCCGGGCTGATGGCGAAGGACTTCAGGTTGCCGAGCACGTCGGTGAACCACAGGCGAACGAGGCGGATCCCACGTTCCTCGACCGTGCGCAGGACGTAGTCCCGCTGCTGTTCCTGCATCGACGTCACGGTTACAGTCTGCCCCTCAAATGAAACAACGGCACCGAGGAACCGGATCCTCGGTGCCGTTGCGAAGTGGTCGAACTACTTCTTCTTGCCCTTCTTGGCCGGCTTCTTGCCCGCAGGCTTCTTGGCGGCCGCCTTGGCAGGGGTCTTCTCGTTCGAGCAGACCGTGTCGAGGAGCAACTGCGTCACGACGTACGGGTCACAGTTGGCGTTCGGACGACGGTCTTCGGCGTAGCCCTTGCGGTCGCGGGCGACCTGCCACGGAATGCGCACCGATGCGCCGCGGTTCGACACGCCGAAGCTGAACTTGTTGTACGGGGCGGTTTCATGCTTGCCGGTGAGGCGGCTCTCGATGTCGTGGCCGTAGTTGCTCACGTGCTGGTCGACTCGCTTGCTGAGCGCGTTGCATGCAGCTTCGATCGCCTCGTAACTCGAGCGCATCGCCTTGGTCGAGAAGTTGGTGTGTGCACCGGCTCCGTTCCAGTCACCCTTCTG
>CAYXIY010000033.1:0-12015 GCA_964465475.1 uncultured Acidimicrobium sp.
CTTAGCCGCGCGACTTGAGCAGCTCGATGAGCTGCGGGAGCACCTTGTGCACGTCACCCACGATGCCGAGGTCGGCGACACCGAAGATCGGCGCCTCCTTGTCCTTGTTGATCGCGATGATGTTCTTGGAGCCCTTCATGCCGACCATGTGCTGCGTCGCACCGGAGATTCCGGCGGCGATGTAGACGTTCGGCTTGACGACCTTGCCGGTCTGGCCGACCTGGTAGCTGTACGGAACCCAGCCGGCGTCCACGATCGCGCGCGACGCACCCGGGGCACCCTTCAGCACCTTGGCGAGGTCCTCGACGAGGGTGTACTTGCCGGCCTCACCGAGACCGCGACCACCCGAGACGACGACTTCTGCTTCGTCCAACTTCGGGCCGGTGCTCTCTTCGACGTGCACGGACAGCACCTTGGCTGCGCCGGTTGCGCCGGTGTCGGGCACGGATGCCGCGACGACCTGGGCTGCTGCGCCGCCTGCGGATTCCGCGGCGAAGCTCTTCGGACGGAACGACACGAGGTGCGGGCCGGCGCCGGTGAAGGCGGTGGTGACGAGCAGGTTGCCACCGAAGATCGGGGTCGTGGCGACGACGCCGTCTGCGGAGTCGGCGATGTCGACGTTGTTCGTGAGCACGGTCTTGTCCAGCTTCACCGAGAGGCGCGACATGACGTCACGGCCTTCGTAGTTCTGCGGGAACATGATGACGCTCGGTGAGTCGCCACCATCGATGACGGCCTTCATCGCACCCGAGACCGCCGGTCCGGGCAGCTTGCCCGCGAGGTCGCCGGTTGCATAGACCTTGGTCGCGCCGTATTCGCCGAGCGTGCCGGCGACGGCCGATGCGTCACCGCCGACGAAGGCCGCGACGTTGGAGGACAGCGTTCGTGCCTTGGTCAGCAGTTCGAGCGTGCCGGTGGTGGGAGCGCCACCCTGGACTTGTGCGAATACCCAGACGGAGTTGATTGCCATGGTGGTTCCTCAGATCACTTTCAGGTTTTCGAGATAGGACACGATCTTGTTGAAGGCGTTGCCATCGTCTTCGATGATCTCGCCGGCCTTGCGCGCTTCGGCCTGGGCGACGGTGACGACCTTCTGGCCTGCACCTGCCCAACCTGCGGCGGTCACGCCGAGGTCGCCTGCGGTGTAGGTGTCGATCGGCTTGGACTTCGCGGCCATGATGCCCTTGAAGCTCGGGTAACGCGGCTCGACGACACCGGCGGTGACGCTGATGACGGCGGGAAGCGGGCACTCGACTTCGTCGTAACCCGACTCGGTCTGACGGTCGGCCTTGAGCGTCGATCCGGAGATCTCGACCTTCTTGGCGAACGTCACCGACGGCATGCCGAGCACTTCGGCCATCTGCTCGGGCACGGTGCCGGTGTAGCCGTCGGACGACTCGGTCGCGGCGATGACGAGATCGGCGCCGCCCATCTTCTGGATCGCTGCGGCGAGCACCTTGGCGGTGGTGAGTGCGTCGGAGCCTGCGAGCGACGGATCGCTCACGAGCACGCCCTTGGCTGCGCCCATCGCGAGTGCGGTGCGCATGCCGGAGACTTCGCCGTTCGGCGCCATCGACACGACGTTGACTTCACCGCTGCCAGCGGCGGCCACGAGCTGGAGAGCCATCTCGACGCCGTAACCATCGGACTCGTCCAAGATCAACTTGCCATCACGCTTCAATGCGTTGGTCGCGCCGTCGAGCGCTCCTGGGGTTGCCGGATCGGGAATTTGCTTGACGCAGACCACAATGTTCATGCCTCCATTGTTACCCCCGAGGCCACAAAGCGCCCAACCCGCCACCCTGAAATTCGCCTTTGTGCGCTTGTAAACTTGGGCACCTTGCGAATACTTCTCATCGTCAACTCATTCGCCTCCTCCGTCACCCCCAAGAACACGGTCCTGGTCCACCAGTACCTGGCCCGCAACCACGACGTGCAGGTGGTCGAGACCAACGAGCGCGGGCACGCCACCCGCTTCGCCCAGGACGCCGCCGCCCGTGGGCTGGATGCCGTCGTGGCCTTCGGCGGTGACGGCACCCTGAACGAGGTCGCCACTGGTCTCGCCGGCAGCAACACCGCACTCGCCATGCTCCCGGGAGGCTCGACGAACGTGTTCGTGCGCACCCTCGGGATCTCGAACGACCCGATCGTCGCGCTGTCGCAGCTCGAAGGGGCGATCGAGCGCAACGAGATCGAGCGCGTCAGCCTCGGTCGCGCCAACGGTCGCTACTTCTGCTTCCACGCCGGCATCGGATACGACGCGGCGGTCGTCGAGCAGGTCGAGCGACGTTCGTCGTTCAAGCGCTTCGTCGGCCAGCCGCTCTTCGCCTACGCCGCCATCCAGCAGTGGTTCGTCGGCTACAGCCGCAAGTTCCCGCACTTCACCTTGGACGTCGATGGTCGCAAGATTCCGAACGGGTTCTTCACCGTGGTGCTGAACACGAACCCCTACACCTACGTCGGGAAGTATCCGATCCATTTGTCGAGCGCGGCTGCCCTCGACAAGAAGCTCGTCGCCGTCACCTTCCGCAAGATGACCACTCCGCTCATCTTGCGCACGTTGTATTCCGCCCTGCGCCGTGGCGGCCCGAAGCCCTCCAGTGGCATCGACGTGTCGACCGACGTGGATCGCGTGAAGTTCACCTTCCCCGCGCCGTTCCCCTACCAACTCGACGGCGACTACCTCGGCGAGACGACGACGCTCGAGATCGAACACTGCGAGGACGCACTGCTCCTCGTGCGCCCGCGCGGCGACTTCTAGAGTCCCGCCACCCGCAGGGCCACGTCCGGCACGTTGGTGCAGATGCCGTCGATCCCCCAGCCGATCAACTCGGCCATCTTCTCCGGGTCGTCACACGTCCACGTGTTGACCGCAAGCCCGTGGGCATGCATGGTGTCGACGACGTCGCGGGTGAGCGTCTTGACCCACGGGTGCAGGGCCTGGTGGCCCGAGGCGACGAGTCCCCGCGCAAGGCTCTCTGCGTCCTCGACCTCGACGACGAGATAGGCGGTCGGCAGGGCCGGCCACGCGGCCGCCACGGCGTCGATCGTCTCGCGGCGAAACGACGAGACCAGCCACTGGGTCGGCTCCCCGCGGCGGCGCAGCAGCTCGACGGTGTCGCGGGTGATCGATTCGGACTCGTCGAAGTCGACCTCGGTGGGGTCGTTCTTCACTTCCACGTTCACCCACATTCCCGCGCAGGCATCGAGCGATGCGTCCAACGTCGGCACGTGGCTCGGCAGGTCGGCGAGGTCGACCGACTTCAGTGGCGTCGAGTCGTCGAGCACCGGGTTGTGGTGCACGACGAGTTCACCGGAACCGCACCGACGCACGTCGAGTTCGACTGCGTGGCTCCCCATCGATCGAGCCGTCGCAAATGCCAACAGTGTGTTTTCGCGTTCGGCCTTCGACGCACCGCGATGCGCCATGATCTGTGGTCGTCGTGCGGACCCGTATGGCAACCAGCGGCCAGAAGTCACACCCGCAGGGTATCGGTTCGTGCGTCACGAGATTGTCAGAAAAAGTTCCTGGTCACCCCTTGCAAGTGACGAGGTCTGCGCATATCGTGACGGCGTCTTAGCCGCCATCGTCAATCGGGGGATTGTCTTGTCGATTCTTGCCACCAGCCTTGCTCTTGGATCAGCCGACTACGAATGGCGAAAGCAGGCTCTCTGCAGGGACACCGATCCCGAACTGTTCTTCCCCATCGGCACGACCGGTCAGGCGTTGCTGCAGATCAGCGAAGCCAAGAACGTGTGTCGCGAGTGCGGCGTGAAGAAGGAATGCCTCGACTTCGCGATCGAGACCAACCAGGACTGTGGCATCTGGGGCGGCACCTCCGAAGACGAGCGTCGTCAGATCCGCCGTCAGATGGCCGCCGAGCGTCGCGCGGCCCGCGCCACCGCCTAGTTCGTCAGCTCGCGTCCACCGGGACGCGCAGGTCGACCACCGTGCCGCGACCGGCACCGAGGTGTGCAAGACCGATTTCCTTCGCGTCGCCGTCGACTGCGGCGCGCATCGTGATCGTGCCGGCGAGCTCGGTCGTCACGAGGGTGCGCACGATCGACAGTCCGAGCCCGGTCGCGGTCGTGAAGTTGAAGTCCGGCTTGAGGGCGATGCCGTCGTTGCTCACCCGCACGTAGAGCGCGTCGTCGTCGTGCGACAACTGCACGAGCACGTTGCCGCCCTCGCTCCCTTCGGGAAATCCGTGGTCGACCGCGTTCTGCAAGAGCTCCAAGATGACGACCGACAGCGGGGTCGCCACGGTCGCCGGGAGACGCGCGCCGTCGCCCTTCACCTCGAAGCGCACGGGGCGATCCGTCGACTGGAGTCCCTCCTCCACGAGGCGCATCAGCGGCCGCACGATCTCGATGAAGGCGATGTCCTCGCCGGGCTCGCGCGAGAGCGTCTCGTGCACGAGGGCGATCGTGCGGATGCGACGCACGGACTCGCTGACTGCGTCCTTGGCCTCCTGTGACGTGAGTCGACGAGCCTGCAGGCGCAGCAGGGACGAAATCGTCTGCAGGTTGTTCTTCACGCGGTGGTGGATCTCGCGGATCGTGGCGTCCTTGGTCAACAGCAACCGGTCGCGGCGACGAAGTTCGGAGACGTCGCGCAGGAGCAACACCCCGCCCGTGATCTCGGGCGTCGAGCCCTTCTCCTTGAGCAGCGGAATGCAGCGGATCAGCAACGTGACTTCCGTGGTCTGCTCGACTTCTTCGATCACCGGTTCGCGACGCTCGAAGGAGTGTCGCGCGACGCTCTCGGCGACGCCGAGTTCGGCGAGCGTCAGTCCGACCGCGTTCGTGCTCACGCCGACGCGATGGAGCGCGGACACCGCGTTCGGCGACGCGTAACGCACGCGCGTCTGGGCGTCGAGCACGACGACGCCGTCACCCACTCGCGGTGCGACGCCCGCGTCGGCGACGCCGCTCGCGAACGGATAGAGGCCGGCGGCGACCATCTCGGAGAGTCGCGTGAAGATGTCGGCATAGGTGCTCTCGAGCTGTCCGGGGCGACGCGCGTTGTCCGTCACCCACTCGCGAGTGAGGATCGCGATGATCTTGCCGCCGAAGCGCACGGGAATCGCGAGCATGTTGGCCGGTCCGCCGATCGCCTGGACGAAGATCTCCCCGGTGACGATCTCTCCCTCGGCGAGGCAGCGATCGAGCACGAGGCATTCGCTCTCGCTCGCCCAGGTGTTCACGTAGTCGGCCTGATACAACGTCTGGCCGGTGGCGGCGCGCACCTGTGCAGACGTCATCCACTTGCCGCTCTCGTCGCGCAGGTAGAGCAACATGTCGGCGAAGGAGAAGTCCGCGAGCATCCCCCACTCGGACACGAGCGTCGAGAGATGATCCAGCGCCTCGTCGTCGAGTGCGGCGTGCTCGTTGGCGATCTCGATCAAGGTCGGCATGGCGACCCCCAGTCTGCCCTACGCGCGCGCGAGGCCTCGACCGAGCTCGACGAGACTGGCGACGTCCGTGACGTCGGTCGAACGCAGGCCCGACACCCACGCGTTCGTTCCCTTCGATTCGAGGGCGCTGCGCAACTGCTCGAGTCGCTTGCCCTGCACGCCCGAGACCTCGGCGAAGGCCGCGGTCCGCTCGATCGCCTGGTTCATCACCCGAGCGACGTCCTCGGGCCGCGCCCCATCGACGCGCGCGGCGAGGTGGGAGACGACGGCGGAGTCGACCTCGATCGCACCGAGGCGGGTCGCCGAACGCCGGGCGTCGGCGACGAGTTCGGCGTCGATCACGCGGTTGGCGACGGTGGCACGAAGGGCGTAGTTCCGCTTGCCGAGCTCGGCGATCAGGTACTGGGCCTCGTACAACGGGGCGGTCTCGAGGGTGGTGACGACGACGAATGCCGTGCGCTCGTCGCGCAGCGTCGCCTCGACCTCGCTCGCCCGCGCGACGAAGCCCGCCTCCATCGAACGCAAGAGGGTGAAGAACTCGGAGATGTCGGAGAGGAAGCGCTGGCCCAAGATGCGGTCGGCGACCTGGAAGAACGGCCTCGAGGCGAGCGACAACACGCCAGTCGACGTCGCGGTCGTCAGCAACTTGAGCAGGCGCGAGCCGAAGAACTCACGCATCCGTCGTGGGGCATCCAGGACGTCGAGTGCGTTGCGCGACGGCGGCGTGTCGACGACGATCAGGTCGTAGTCGCCGCTCGTGTGTTCGGCATACAGCCGTTCCATCGCGATGTAGTCGTGCGAGTGCACGAACCGCTCCGTCAGGTTGCGGTACAGCGGGTTGGCGAGGACGCGATCGCGAACCTCGGGAGTCGGCGCGTGCCGGGCGATGAGTGCATCCCAGCTCACCTTGGTGTCGATCATCGCCACGTGCAGCGAGCCACGACCACCGTGCGACGCGACGTCGACCTGCACCGCGTCGTTGCCGATGCCGGTGAGGCCGAGGGCATCGGCGAGTCGGCGTGCCGGATCGACCGTGAGCACGAGGACGCGTGCGTCGCGCTCGACGGCGAGCGCAGTGCCGATCGCGGCAGCCATCGTCGTCTTGCCCACGCCTCCGCTGCCGCACACGACGACCAGTGAGGACGTCCCGACGAGGTCGCTCGCGCCGTTCACGACAGCTCCTCGGAGATCGCCACGGTGAGTGCCTCGTTCATCTTCGAACTCGACGTGCGTTGGTCGGCAACGACGATGAGTGGCAGGCGACGTTCGTGGAGGAACCGCGACAACTCCGAGAGGTGCTCCTCGGCACTCGCACGGCGTTGCGCCGACAACGTGGCGACGCGGGCGATCGCCCGCACGTCTGTGTCCTGGTCTCCCCCGGCCGACTCGACTGCCGCCGAGATGCGCCGCAACAGGTCGCGATCCGCGTCGCTCGAGACGTCGTCGTAGACGCGGTTGGCGACGACGCCGGCGACGTTCACCTTGGTCGTCGAGGTGATCGTGTCGATGAGCGTCATCGTCTCGATGACGGGCATCTCCTCGGGCGTCGTCACGACGACGACCCCGGTCGAGGCCTGGTCGTGCAGGATCTCCTGCATCCATCGCGTCTGGTCGCGGATGATGCCGACCTGCACGAGTCGCGCGAGCGACGCAGGTGCATCCACCTGGGCGACGATGTGTCCGGTCGCCTCTGCGTCCACGACGACGAGGTCGTAGTGACGCTCGCGCACCTCCCAGCACAACTTGCCGACGGCGAGGATCTCCTTGACCCCCGGGGCCGCCTGGGCGACGAAGTCGAACATCTTGGCGAGCGGACCGATGCTCGTGATGAACGGGATGCGCACGAACAACTTGATGTATTCGCGCAGTGCGTCCTCGGTGTTCATCGCCATCGCCGAGAGGTTCGCAGCGACCTCACGCGGAGAGAAGGTCAGTTCTCCTGCACCGAGTGCCTGTCCGAGGGCGCCCTTGGCGTCCATCTCGACGACGAGGGTTCGTTTCCCCTCGCGCGCCGCGGCCGAGGCGAGCGCTGCGGCGATGCTGGACTTGCCCACACCGCCCTTGCCCGTGACGAAGAGCAGGCGGCGGTCGACGAGCCGCGGAGTGGTCAGCTTCCGAAGCCCAGCTTGCGAGCACCTTCCGGTGCACCGAACTCGACGTAGGCGACCTTGGCCGCCGGCACGACGACCTCGCGACCCTTGTCGTCGGTGATCGCGAGCGTGTCGGACTTCCCGGCGATCGCGGCGTTGACCGCATCGCGCGCCTTGGCCTGGAGCTTTTCGTCGTTGATCTCGACCATCAACTCGCGTGCGACCTGCGTGATACCGATGCGGATTTCCATGACGACGTCCTTTGCGTTGGTGGTTGCGAGGCTAATTGACCTTGAGCGCTGCGCTGAAGACCTTCTTCGGCTTCATCTCGACGGCGATCTTGTGCGCGAGTTGGGCGAACACGCGACCGACTTCGCTGTCGGGGGCCACGGCCGCGACCGGTCGACCGTCGTCGCCGCCTTCGCGCAACGCGGTCATGAGCGGCACCTGCGCAAGCAGCGGCACGTTCAACTCGTCGGCGAGCAACTGGCCGCCACCCGAGCCGAACAGTTCGTATCGCTTGCCGTCGTCACCGGTGAACCACGACATGTTCTCGATGATTCCGCGCACGGGCAGGTTGACCTTGGCCGCCATCGCCGCCGAGAGTCGAGCGACCTTCTGCGCGGCCTCCTGCGGCGTCGTCACGACGAGCACCTCTGCTCGCGGCAAGTACTGGCTCAAGCTGAGTGCGATGTCGCCGGTTCCGGGAGGCATGTCGACGAGGAGGAAGTCCGGTTCGTCCCAGTAGACGTCGGTGAGGAACTGCTCGAGCGCCTTGTGCAGCATCGGTCCGCGCCACACGACGGCCTGGCCCTCGGGCACGAAGTACCCGATCGAGATGCAGCGCACGCCCCACGCCTCGGGTGGGAGCAACATGTTGTCGATCACGACGGGATCGCGATCGGTGCCGAGCATGCGCGGAATCGAATAGCCGTAGATGTCGGCGTCCACGATGCCGACCTTGTAGCCGGCGGCGGCGAGTGCGACGGCGAGGTTCGTCGTCACGCTGCTCTTGCCGACGCCACCCTTGCCCGACGACACGAGGATCGCGCGCGTCTTGGAACCGGGCTTGGCGAAGGGAATCTCGCGACCTTCCGCGTGGCCGTGGGCCTGGCCCGAGCCTGCGGTCGCGGCGGGGTTGCCGTGCAACATCTCGCGCACCTTGGCGCGCTCCGCGTCGTTCATCACGCCGAAGTTGAGCGCCACGTCGGACACGCCGGGCAGCGTGCGCAGTGCACCGTTCACGCGGTTGGTGATCTCGTTGCGCAACGGACAACCCGCGACCGTGAGCACGACGGTGAGGCCGATGACGCCCTTCGGATCGACGACGACGTCGCGCACCATCCCGAGGTCCACGATCGAGCGATGCAGCTCCGGATCCTCGACGGGACGCAGCGCGTCGATGACGTGATCGATGGTGGGGGTTGTCATGAGGGGGCTCCAATAATTTCCACTATGGCCATAGGTAGAATACCGACGTGCCCAGCAAGACCGCCAACCTCGCCTCCGGTTCTTTCACCGCCACGGTGTCGGCGATCACGTCTGCCTTCGGGGATCCCACTCGCCGCGCGGTCTACCTGTTTGCGCGCGACCATGAGACTGGCGTCACCGCGGCCCAGGTCGCCGAGAAGTTCGACGTCCATCCCAACGTCGCCCGCCACCACCTCGACAAGCTCGCCGCCGGCGGATACCTCGAGATCACCGTGGAAAAGGTCGGTGGACAGGGAGCGGGACGCCCCTCGAAGCACTACCGCGCCGTCGCCGACGCGAAACTCGAGTTCCCGGTGCGCAGCGACGACCTCGTGCTCACGCTGCTCGGCAAGACCCTCGCCGCACTCCCCGCCGACACCGCGGCCAAGCTCGCAGAAGAAGTCGGCCAGCAATACGGCAAGGCGATGGCCGCAGGTCTGCAGGGTGACGACTTGAACGCCGGACACCGCTCACTGCGCTCCGCGCTACAGGCCGTCGCAGACGCTCTCACCGCACACGGATTTGCCGCACACACCGATCAGCGCAGCAACCAGTTGCGCATCGTCAACAACCACTGCCCGTTCGGCGAGGTCGCCATCGAACACCCCGTCATCTGTGCGGTGGATCGCGGCATGGTCAAGGGCATGCTCGGCGCCATCTACGGCGACACCGATCCGTCACTGTCGGCGTCACTGCCGAAGGGTGACACCTTCTGCGCCACCGACGTCTGAGTCGGTCTCAGTCGCCCCAGAACCGCTGTTCGCGGAACGGGTCCCCGTACATGTGGTAGCCGTTCTGCTCCCAGAATCCGGGGGCGTCCGTCGCGCGCAGTTCGATGCCGCGCAACCACTTGGGTGACTTCCAGAAGTACAGGTTCGGCACGAGCAGGCGGACAGGTCCGCCGTGGATCGGCTCGATCTCCGCGCCGTCATATTCATAGACGACCATCGACTCGTCCCGCATCGCGTCGGCGAGCGGCAGGTTCGCCGTGTAGCCGTACTCGGCGTGCCCCATCACGAACGCAGCGTCGGGCTTCACGCCCGCGCGCTCGAGCAGGTCTCGCACGCGCACGCCCTTCCACACCGTGTCGAACTTCGACCACTTCGTCACGCAATGGATGTCCGTCGTCAACGTCACCGACGGCATCGCCTTCAGGTCCTCGAGCGTGAGGGTGAATTCTTGGTGAACGAGACCGAAGATCTTCATGTCCCACTCTCCCGGTGCATATGTCGGGACGTCGCCGACGTGCAACACGGGAAAGCGTTCCGTGAGATATTGACCGGGAGGAAGCCGAGAGGGTTCGTAACCCTGCTTTGCCACCTGTTCACGATTGCGATCGAAGAATCCCACGCAGACCAGTTTGGCCGAGCGCACCGTTAGATTCATGACCGATGTCGATCTTTCTCGTGCGCCACGCCAAGGCCGGCAAACGCAGCCAGTGGGATCGCGAAGATGCACTGCGTCCGCTCGACGACGCGGGCAAGCGACAGGCAGCCGCGCTCGCCGACAGGCTGAGCGAATACGCCCCCGTCGCGCTGGTGTCGTCTCCCGCCGTGCGCTGTCGCGAGACGCTCGAACCACTCGCCGAACGTTGCGGTCTCGTCGTCGTCAGCGAACCGAAGTTGTACGAGGAACTGCCGTATGAGATCGCCCTCGACTACGTGATGGGCGTCGCCGACCGCACCGTGTTGTGCAGCCACGGTGACGTGATCCCCGCGATCATCGACGCACTCGTGCGACGCGGGATGCACGTCGAGGGCATGCGTGACAGCCGCAAGGCGTCCGTGTGGGTCCTCGATCGCGACGGCGACACGTTCACTCGGGGCCTCGTCTGGCCCCCGCCGTCACTGCCCTAGCGCAGCGTCCACTTCCGCGCGGATCGACTCGACGAATCCGGCAACTTCCGCCGGCGGATTGTTCGCCTCACACACGTCGAGAGCCTCCTTGGCTCCCTGTGCATCGCCTGCGAAGCGGAACTTGACGATGCCCATGAAGCAGTACGCGTCCGCATACGTCGGATCGACTGCGATCGCCTTGTTGAGCCCTTCGAGTGCGGTCGCCACGGCGACCAGCTTCACGTCGTCTGCCGCATCGCGTGCGACGAGCGCGACCATCCACGCGCGATACGTGAGTGCCTCGACGTTGTCGGGATTCACCTCGAGCACCTGGCTGTAGAGCTCGACGGATTTCTGCGGATCGGAGAAGTTCAACTGACGGGCTTGCGACAACAACGACGCGGTCGAGTCCTCGATGCCACCCGACGACGACTGACCTGGCAGTCGCTGACCCGAGGAGGCCGCAACCAACCAGCCCGCGCCAGCGGCGACGACCACGATTCCGGCGACGATGATGATGCGGCGACGCGACGTGGGTCGCGGCTCCTCGTCGTCGCGGTTCGCCCTGCGCCAGCGCACGAAGACGAACGCGAGTCCGCCGACGCCGACGATGCCGAGGGCGACCGGGAGGATCCAGATCAGCGCATCGAGGCCGTCCGAGCGAGGCACGAGGAGGACGGAGCTGCCGAAGCGATTCTCGATGTAGGCGATGATCTCGTCGTCGGTGCGCTGTGCGCTTGCCACCTGACGAGCGATCTCGGCGCGCAACGACTCGGCCGCAGGTGCCCGCGAGACGTAGATGCTCTCCCCCTGGCAGGTCGGACACGCGAGGCGCTTGGCGATCGCATCGATGCGGTCCTGCTGGGTACGCGGGTCACTGGTGCGAAGCGAACCGAAAAGCAGGAACGTGACGGCGACGACGGCGACAAGTGCCCACAGCGCGCGACGCACCGTGCGGCTCACGACTGGCCCCGCAACATCGCCAATTGGTCCTCGAGCAGTCCGTCGGTCAACTTGCCGGCGATGCGCAGGCGCACGAATCCGTTCGGGTCCACGATCCACGTCTCGGGGACCTTGGCCACGCCGAAGGCGATCGCGATGGAGCCGTTGTCGTCACGCAACTTCGGCCACGTCCCACCGTTTTGCTCGAAGAACGCTCGCACCGCGTCGTCGCTGTCGTCGTTGACCACCGTGTAGAGCTCG
>CAYXIY010000034.1:0-11900 GCA_964465475.1 uncultured Acidimicrobium sp.
CCACGTGGATGAGCTCGATGCCCATGTTGCGCTTGAACGTCTCCACGACCTGTGCGCTCTCGTTCTTGCGCATGAGTCCGGTGTCGACGTACACACAGGTGAGCTGCTTGCCGATCGCGGCGTGCACGAGCGCAGCCGCAACCGCAGAATCGACACCACCTGACAACCCGCAGATCGCACGCTCGTCGCCGACTTGCCGACGAATGGCCGACACTTGGTCCTCGACGATCGAGCTCATCGTCCACGTTCGGGGAGCTCCGACCAACTCGTGCAGGAATCGTTCGATCAGGCCTTGTCCACCTTCGCTGTGCACGACCTCCGGGTGGTACTGCACTCCCCAGATCTTGCGCACGTCGTTTTCGATCACCGCCATCGGTGCATCGGGCGTGCTCGCGGTGGCGACGAATCCCGTGGGCAACTGCGTCACCGCATCGAAGTGGCTCATCCAGACGTTCGCCGACGCACCGAGCGTCGAGGGAAGGAGTGACGAATTCGCGGTACGCGTGAGCGTCGTGCGCCCATACTCACCGCGACCTCCGCGCGAGACCTTGCCGCCGAGTTGTTCGGCAATCAACTGACATCCATAACAGATGCCGAGGATCGGGATCCCGAGGTCGTAGATCTTGGGATCCAGCAGCGGTGCTCCCTCCACGTGCACGCTCGCCGGGCCACCCGACAAGATGATGCCGATCGGGGCCTTGGCCGTGACCGCGCTCGCGGTGATCGTGTGCGGGACGATCTCGGAATACACCTGGGCTTCGCGGACGCGCCTGGCGATCAACTGTGCGTATTGCGCTCCGAAGTCGACGACGAGGATCGTCGGCTGGGGCGTGTTCGTCATAGTCCACACGGAGACTAGTTGACGATTGGAATGTGCCTCTCAGAGGTGTGACGATGTGACGATGCGGTTGACGATGCAGATCGACACGGTCCCTCCCAACGACGACGGGCTCAACCTGTCGACCTGCGTCGGGCTCTACCCGAAGCCGGGCTGCGGAACGGAGCCTCAAGCATCGGGCGACCGGGGCGGCGGAGCGCAGCTCGCGCTGTTCGGCGTCCTCGTCGCCGGACTCTGCGTCATCGGCGTGCGCATCGCCCGTGCGATCGTCGCTCGAGACCGTGCGATCGAGGCGAATCAGGAGACCAACGAGTAGTTTCGTCACTCGTGCGCAACAACAGGGCCGTCACCGGGGTCGCCTTTGCGCTCACGAGTTCCACGCTGTACGGCATCACGCCGGTGTTCGTGCACATGGCGTACGACCGCGGTGCGGACCCGTTCGGCCTGATGACGGCGCGATATGCGATCAGCCTCGTCGTCTTGCTCGCCGTGCGCTTCGCCCGCGTCGGGTTCGGCTCGTGGCCTGACCGTCGCACGAGCACCCAGTTGTTCCTCCTCGGTGCCCTCGGTCTCTATCTCAACGGAGTGTGCGTGTTCAGTGCGATGGAGCGGATGGACTCGGGTCTGATGATGGTGATCTTCTACCACTACCCGATCGTCGTCGTGTTCCTCGGCTGGTTGTTCTACAAACAGAAGCCGGCGCGCATCATCTGGCCGTGCCTCGTCGCGACGATCGGTGGCGTCGCGCTCACGGCGAGCGACGTGTCGAGTGCGCAGTCGTCGGGAGTCGCGATCATCCTCGCCGGCGCGCTCGTGTATTCGGTGTACCAAGTGATCGGCGCACGGGTCATGCCGCGCACCGACATCCTCACCGGCCTGTGGCTCGTGTTCGCTGGCGCCGGCTTTTCGTTCTCCGCGATGTGGCTCCTCGATCCTCCAGGAATCGAGTCGACGATGCCGGCAAACGGCGTGGCGTGGTGGGCGGCGGTCGAGATCGCCGTCGTCGGCACGGTCGCTGCGATGGGCGCGTTCTTCGCCGGGATGAAGCGCATCGGTGCGAGCAACTCCGCCGTCATCCAGACCTTCGAAGTGATCGTCACGATCGGCATGGGGATCGCCTTCCTCAACGAGTCCTTGACCGGTCGCCAGGTGCTCGGGACGGTGTTCATCCTCGGAGGCGTCCTCGTATTGGCCCGCGCGGAGTCGCGTCGGGCAACGGCCATGACGCCCCAGGTTCCCTGAGCACTCGACATTGCCGCCCGAATGGGACGCCCGTAGCCTGTAGTCGACATAGCAATTCGAGTCGTACTTGCAGGGTTGGGTGAAATCCCCTACCGGCGGTGAAAGCCCGCGACCCCCGCACGTTTCGTGTGGGGCTGACTTGGTGAAATTCCAAGGCCGACGGTCAGAGTCCGGATGGGAGCAAGTAGGCGCTGGTTGTGCGCGTATTGGCGAGCCGTCATCGGCGTCGCCCGTGGCGTGCGTGGCCGTCGTCGTTCCCATGCCCCTGCGCGCACGACGCGCGAGACGGGACACGACCATGGAACACGACGAGACGCACATGCGAGCGGCGCTCGATGCCGCGCGCGACGCCCGTCTGCGCTCCCGTCCGAACCCATGGGTCGGAGCCGTCGTCGTCACGCCATCGGGCGATGTGCATCGAGGGTCGACGCAAGCACCCGGCTCTGCCCATGCCGAGATCGAAGCATTGCGCGCGGCCGGAGATTCCGCTCGCGGCGCGACGCTCTATTGCACGCTCGAGCCGTGCAACCACACCGGACGCACCGGTCCATGCACGGAGGCGATCATCGCAGCAGGGATCTCGCGCGTCGTCGTCGGCATCGAGGATCCCGACGTCAACGTCCGTGGCGCTGGACTCGCGCGGCTGCGAGCTGCGGGCATCGACGTCACGGTCGGCGTGCTCGGCGACGATGTCACCCACCAACTGCGCGCCTACCTCCACCACCGCTCGACTGGTCGTCCATACGTGGTGGTGAAGATGGCGACGTCGATCGATGGCCGCATCTCCTCGTCGGTTCCCGGCGAGCGCTGGCTCACCGGACTCGACGCCCGCACCCGCGTGCACCAGTTGCGCGCAGAGAGCGACGCCATTGCCGTCGGTGCCGGCACGGTGCGCGCGGATGATCCCGAGTTGACCACTCGTCTCGTGGATGGACCGTCCCCTCGTCGCGTCGTCGTCGGTTCCGCTCCAGCCGGCGCCAAGGTCCACCCATGCCTCGAATGGTCCGGGGAACTGACGGACCTCCTCGATCGACTCGGCGCCGACGGCGTGCTGCAGTTGCTCGTCGAAGGCGGGCCGACGCTCGTGACGAGCTTTTTCGACGAAGGCCTCGTCGACGAATACGTCCTGCATCTTGCCAACGTCGTCGCCGGCGGCGACGCACGACCCGGCATGCTCGCAGGTGTCGGTGACGCCACCGCGCTCGACGTCGTCCCTGGGGACATCGTCGGCACCACGGTCTACGGCGACGATCTCGAGATCATCTTCCACCCACGAACGAAAGAGGCGACACGATGAGCGCGACATCCAAGGGAATGGCACCGATCGAGGACGTCGTCGCCGCGATCGGTCGCGGCGAGATGGTCGTGATGGTCGACGACGAGGATCGCGAGAACGAGGGTGACCTGATCATGGCCGCCCAGTTCGCGACTCCCGAAAAGATCGCCTTCATCGTTCGCCACACCTCGGGCGTCGTCGTCGCTCCCCTCACCGGAGAACGCTGTGACGACCTGCGCCTGCCGCTCATGGTCGACCACAACACCGAGAGCCACCGCACCGCGTTCACCGTCTCGGTCGACCTGCTCGAGGGAACGACCACGGGCATTTCGGCCGCCGATCGCGCAGCGACGCTACGTGCGCTCGCCGATCCGAGCGTCGTGCATTCGGCGTTCGCCCGACCTGGACACATCTTTCCACTGCGTGCACGCGAAGGTGGGGTGCTGAAGCGCGCAGGACACACCGAGGCCGCCGTCGACCTCGCACGCATGGCGGGTTGCGAACCTGCCGGCATCATCTGTGAGATCCAAAACGACGACGGCACGATGTCGCGACTCCCCGAGCTTCGCGAATTCGCCGCCAAGCACGGGCTGCTGCTCTCGTCGATCGCTGACCTGATCGAGTATCGACGCACGCACGAGCGGCTCGTCGAGCGCATGGGCGAGGCCAACGTGCCGACGGAATGGGGCGGCTTCACGTGCGTCGCCTACCGCAGCACGATCGACGGCATCGAGCACCTCGCCTTCGTCAAGGGCAACGTCGCTGACGGCAAGCCCGTCCTCACCCGCGTGCACAGCGAGTGCCTGACGGGCGACGTGTTCGGCAGCCGTCGTTGCGACTGCGGTCCACAGCTCGCCTCGGCGATGCGTCAGATCGACGAGGAGGGCCGTGGCGTCGTCGTCTACCTGCGCGGACACGAGGGTCGCGGGATCGGCATCGGCCACAAGATCCGCGCGTACTCGCTGCAAGACGAGGGTTACGACACGGTGGATGCGAACACCAAGCTCGGTCTTCCGGTCGACAACCGCGAATACGGGATCGGCGCGCAGATCCTCGCCGACCTCGGCGCCCGCGAATTGCGCCTCATGACCAACAACCCCGCCAAGTACGGCGGCATCGCCGGCTACGGACTGTCGATCGTCGAACGCGTGCCGCTCGCGATCGAGCCGACGCCGGAGAACGCCGCCTACCTGAAGACGAAACAAGACCGCATGGGACACGTGTTCGACGAGTCCGACATCACGAAGAAAGGACCACGCCAATGACCACCTTCGAGGGAGCACACACCGGACCGACGATGCGCGTCGGCATCGTCTGCTCACGATTCAACGAGTTCATCGTCACCGCCCTCCTCGACGGCGCACGTCGGGGACTCGCCCACTGTGGCGTCGCGGAGCACAACGTGGACGTCGCGTGGGTGCCGGGAGCATTCGAGATCCCCGTCGCAATCCGCACGATGGCGACCACCGGCCGCTATGACGCACTCGTCGCGCTCGGCGCGGTCATCCGTGGCGAGACCGCCCACTTCGAATACGTGGCCGGTCCCTGTTCGAACGAGATCGCTCGCATCCAGGTGGACACCGGCATCCCGATCGGATTCTCCGTGCTCACGGTCGAAAACGTCGAGCAGGCCGTGGCCCGCTCCGGTCCGGACTCGGGCAACAAGGGCGAAGAGGCGGCGATCGGAGCGATCGAGATGGCCAACGTGCTGAAGGCGATCCGCAACAAGTAGGTCACCTGCGCGACGTTCGCGCACACATCGATCGCCACCGAGGAACCGGTGGTGATCGGAGAAACTCATGGGTGCCGTCCTTGCGGTGCTCGTCGCGGTCTCGAGCGTTCTGACCGCCCCATCGACGACAAACGACGACTCAGTAGCGATCGTGTCGTACGTCGCCTTCGAACTCGACCTTGCCGGGTTCGCGCGGCAAAAGCCCCGCCTATCGCGCTCGTACCCGCAACTCGACTGGTCGACGGATGGCTGCTCAGCGCCGATCGTCGGCAGCGAGGGCCGCACGTTCGACTTCCGCACGGCGTGCGCACGCCATGACTTTTCCTATCGCAACTTCTCGGCGCTCGGCGTGCTCGACGAGTCCCTACGGGCCCGCATCGACGAGCAGTTCCGTCGCGACCTGTATCGCTCGTGTGAACGTCAGTTGCGCACGAGACGAGTGCGGTGCGTCGCGTGGGCGGAGCTGTTCGTCGAGGTCGTGCGCCGCGTCGGCTAGTTCACGAGCGCGACGTTGATCAGCTGGTGCAACATCCGGCCGGTCACGCCCCACACGGTCTCTTCGTCGAGGTGGAAGAAGTGGATCCGGAACTGGTGCGGGGGCAGCCCCCAGTGTTCCTCCGAATAGGTGTCCTCACGCACGAGCTCGGCGAGCGGCACGGTGAACACCCGGTCGACCTCCTCGTTGCGCACGTCCAATCTCGGTCGGCTCGTCACGTGGGCGACGACCGGCACGATGTAGCTGCGACTCACGTACGTCGCCATCGCACTCATCTCACCGATCACCTGCACGCTCGTCGGATCGATTCCAATCTCTTCGTTCGCCTCCCGAATCGCGGCGTCGACGAAACTCTCCCCCGCGTCCAAGCGACCACCCGGAAACGACACCTCGCCCTTGTGGCTCGAGAGGTGCTTGGTGCGACGGGTGAGCAAGATCTCGGGGCCGTCGGTGCCGTCCAGGATCGGCACGAGCACCGCCGATGGCCGCGCATCGGGCGGCGGCGGAATCTGATCCAAGGTCGTGGCGAACGTGCGCACGCGTTCGACCACGGTCGTCGTCGAACGCAACGGAGAGACGTCCAACAGTCGCCACGGATTGTCGGGCCGCACCCACACTGCGGCCGGACGAGGAATGACCTGGTCGCCGCCGAGGCGTCGAGCAAGGTCGGACATTGCCGTGAGTGGAACTAGGCCTGTGGCTTCCAGCCGGAGGCGACGAGTTGGGCGAGCAAGTCGTCGAGACCTGCGGTCTTCAGGTTGGCGAGCGTCTTGCCCGGCTGTTCCTCGCCGCGCTCCCAGGCCTCCCAGGCCGCCTTCATCTTCTCTAGGTCCATCGCAGGCTTCACGAAACTCATGCGTGTGAGCCTAACGATGCGTGCGTCACTTGCCTCGTGTCGTGCGCGCGGCCTTGCCGGCGTAGTTCGTCCCGAGTGCAATCACGGCGAGGATGAGTCCCACCCCGAGGAGCGACACCCGAGCCTGTGCGTCGTGGTCGACGATGATGCTGGCTGCGATCGCAGCGACGATCACCACCCAGTCGATGCTCTTGTGAACCTTGCGCGGGATGACGCGATACGCGCTCATCGCCCCGTCGCTCATCGCCGCGTTCAACAGGATCACCGCACCGATGATCGCGGGCCACACGGGCTCGTTCGACTGCCCGGCGAGGAACAACGTGCCGATGCCGATGATGTACTCGACGATCTGGTGCAACCAGAACCCGCGGCCTTGTGTTCCCATGTCGCCCGCAACACTAGGCGAGGGCATTCGATGCCGGACATGAAAAGGGCCCCGGGTTTCCCCGGGGCCCTTTCTCACTTCGTTGTCGAGACGACTTACATCATCCCCATGCCGCCACCGGGCATGCCGCCGCCTGCAGGTGCCGGGTTCTTCTCCGGCTTGTCTGCGACGAGGCACTCGGTGGTGATGACGAGTGCGGCGATCGACGCGGCGTTCTGCAACGCTGCGCGGGTCACCTTCGCCGGGTCGATGATGCCGGCCTTGACCAGGTCGACGTATTCGCCGGTTGCGGCGTTGAGGCCGACCGAGCCCTTCTCGGACTCGACGCGCTGGATCGCGACGGCTCCCTCGAGACCTGCGTTGTCAGCGATGTGACGACCAGGTGCGACGAGCGAGTCGTAGACGCTGCGTGCGCCGGTTGCCTCGTCGCCGGTGAGCGACTCGACGACCTTGAGCACTGCCGGACGGGTGCGGATGAGTGCGGTGCCGCCACCTGCGACGACGCCCTCCTCGATCGCTGCACGGGTCGCCGACACGGCGTCTTCGATGCGGTGCTTCTTTTCCTTCAGCTCCACCTCGGTCGCAGCGCCGACCTTGATCACGGCAACGCCACCGGCGAGCTTGGCGAGGCGCTCCTGGAGCTTCTCGCGGTCCCAGTCGGAATCGGTGTTGTCGATCTCGGCCTTGATCTGGCTGATGCGGGCGTTGACGTCGTCCTTCTTGCCAGCTCCGTCCACGATCGTGGTGTTGTCCTTGTTGATGATGACGCGCTTGGCGCGGCCCAACAGGTCGAGCGAGACGTTCTCGAGCTTGAGACCGACTTCCTCGCTGATGACCTGACCGCCGGTCAGCACTGCCATGTCCTGGAGCATCGCCTTGCGACGATCGCCGAAGCCCGGAGCCTTGACGGCTGCCGAGTTGAACGTGCCGCGGATCTTGTTCACCACGAGCGTCGCGAGTGCTTCACCCTCGACGTCCTCGGCGATGATCACCATCGGACGACCGGTCTTCATCACGCCCTCGAGCACCGGCAGCATCGACTGCACGGTCGAGATCTTGGCGGAGTGGAAGAGGATGTATGGATCCTCGAGCACTGCCTCCTGGCGGTCCGCGTCGGTCACGAAGTATGGCGACAGGTAACCCTTGTCGAACTGCATACCCTCGGTGAACTCGAGCTCGGTGCCGAAGGTGTTCGACTCCTCGACCGTCACGACGCCGTCCTTGCCGACCTTGTCGATCGCATCTGCGATGACCTTGCCGATGGATGCATCCGCCGCCGAGATGGTGGCGACGCTGGCGATGTCGTTCTTGTCGTCGACTTCCTTCGACTGGCTCTTGATCGACTCGACCGCCGCAGCGACGGCCTTCTCGATGCCGCGCTTGAGACCCATCGGGTTCGCGCCGGCTGCCACGTTGCGCATGCCGTGCTGGACCATCGCCTGGGCGAGGACCGTTGCCGTCGTGGTTCCGTCACCGGCGACGTCGTTGGTCTTCGTGGCGACTTCCTTCACGAGCTGTGCACCCATGTTCTCGAAGGGATCCTCGAGCTCGACTTCCTTGGCGATCGACACGCCGTCGTTGGTGATGGTCGGTGCGCCGAACTTCTTGTCGAGCACCACGTTGCGACCCTTCGGTCCCAACGTCACCTTCACCGCGTCGGCGAGCTTGTTCACGCCCGCTTCGAGTGCGCGGCGCGCCTCTTCGTCAAACTTCAGTTGCTTTGCCATGTTGTGTCTTCGTTCCTTTGGTTGTTGGGGGGATTACTTGCCGACGATCGCGAGAACGTCACGGCTGGTGAGGATGAGCAGGTCCTTGCCCGCGTGGCTCACTTCGGTGCCGCCGTACTTGCTGTACAGAACGGTGTCGCCGACCTTGATGTCGAGTGCGAAGTGCTTGCCTTCGTCGTCGCTCCAACGGCCTGGGCCGACGGCGAGCACCTTGCCCTGCTGCGGCTTTTCCTTGGCGGTGTCGGGAATGACGAGACCAGATGCCGTGCGCTCCTCGGCTTCGCTTGGCTCAACAACGATCCGGTCGTCTAGGGGCTTCAGGTTCATATGGTGGGGTCCTCCGTGTCGGCGGAACGGCTGGTTCCGCGCTGTTGAACGTATTTCTTGCTGTTAGCACTCAAACGGTGCGAGTGCTAAGGATAGAGCGCTAGGCCCCGATTTTCCAACCGAAGCCCACCTGGGCAAGGAGGTCCCCCAGGGCCCCGACGGGCAGGCCGACCACGCACGAGGTGCTCCCGACCACCCGGTCGACGAGCGCCCCACCCTCCCCCTGGACCGCATAGGCCCCGGCCTTGCCCCGGGACTCCCCCGTCCCGAGGTACCACTCGAGTAACGCATCGGTGATCGGCACCATGGTCACGAGCGAGGTCTCCATCGTCTCTGCCACCCGGTCACCACGGATCACGGCGACCGCGGTGTGGACGCGATGGGTGCGGCCCGACAGTGCCCTCAGCATCCGCCTCGCCTCTGCGTCGTCGACGGGTTGGCCGAAGATCTCTCCGTCGACGTCCACCGTCGTGTCCGAGCCGATCACGACGCACAGCGAATCGGACGTGTCCCGTCGTGCCGCCACGGCTCGCGCCTTGTTGAGGGCGAGCCTGCGAACGTGGGCCGTCGGTGTCTCGCCATCCAGCGGCGTCTCGTCAACGTCTGCCGGGTCGACTTCGAAACCGACGCTTCCCTCGCCGCAGGCGTGGTCGAGGAACTGCGTGAGCAACTCGACGCGTCGCGGCGAGCGTGACGCGAGCACGATCTTGGCCGCGCGCAGCGGAGTGGACGACTCAGCCACCGCTCAACGCCATCACGTCCCCGTCGTCGGGGATGGTCATGTCGTCGCGATCGGACAGGTAGTTCTCCGGCAGCTGCACCTTGATCGGGCCGTTCGTGTGACCACGCGAGATGCGTTCGCCGCCTTCGACGATTGCCGTGTCGCGATCGAGCGACGATGCGAGCCGACGCAGGTCGTCGAGCGAAGCGATCTCACTGAACGATCGACGCATTGCGCCGCCGACCGGATAGCCGGTGAGATACCAGCTCGTGTGCTTGCGGAAGTCGCGAATGCCACGGTCCGCGCCGAGATGCGCGCACAGCATCTCACCATGTTCGACCATGATGTCGAGCACCTCGCCAAGGAGCGGAGTCGGGCGGATCTCCCGACCACTGAAGGCGTCGATGAGATCGGCAAACAACCACGGACGACCAAGACATCCTCGGCCGATCACGACGCCGTCACATCCCGTCTCGCGCACCATGCGCAACGCATCCGATGCCTCCCAAATGTCGCCGTTGCCGAGCACCGGGATCGACTTCACGGCCTGCTTCAACTCGGCGATCGCCTCCCATCGCGCGCTCGGGGCGTAGTGCTGCTGGGCGGTTCGTGCGTGCAACGCGACGGCGGCGGCGCCCTCCTCTTCGCAGATCACCCCGGTCTCGACGTGGGTGAGGAGCGAATCGTCGATACCCATGCGGAACTTGCACGTCACCGGGATGCCGTACTCGCCCGCCGCGGCCACCGCCGAGCGCACGATCGCGCGCAACAAGTTGCGCTTCACCGGCACCGCCGCGCCACCTCCGCGCCGTGTCACCTTGGGAGCGGGACAGCCGAAGTTCATGTCGATGTGGTCGACGCGGCCCTCGCGACCGAGCTTGTGGATCGCCGCGGCCAGCATCGCGGGATCGCTCCCGTAGAGCTGCAGGCTGCGGAACGATTCGTCGGAGGAAAACGTGAGCATCGTGTCGGTCTTGCGGCTGCCGTGCACGATGCCGGTGGCCATCACCATCTCGTTGACATAGACGAGTCCTGGTCCGAATCGGCGACACAACGTGCGAAACGGTGCATTCGTCACCCCGGCCATCGGCGCGAGCACGACGGGCGGCCACACCTCGTGGGTCCCGAGACGCAATGGTGCGAGCTGTGGAGTAGCGGTCAGGTCGGCGGTGGTCATCGTGGGATCGAGTCGGTCAACTTCAGGTTCGGCAATGCGCCACTCGACAGTGGCGACGCGCCGTCACTGCGCAAACGGTACCAACCGGCAGAGGCGATCATCGCCGCATTGTCGGTGCACATGGCCCTGCTCGGCAACACCAGGCGCCAGCCCTCGCGCTCACACGTCGACGTCATCTCGTGGCGCAACAGTGAATTCGCCGCCACCCCGCCTCCGAGGGCGACCGTACGCGCGCCGCAGGTTCGGGCAGCCGCGGACGCCTTGGCCACCAGCACGTCGACGACGGCCCGCTGGAACGACGCGGCGACGTCTGCCGTCGAAACCTGTGGATGCTTGCGGACGTGGTTCACGACCGCGGTCTTCAGTCCGCTGAACGACAGGTCGAGACCGTCGTGCAACATTGCACGCGGAAAGTCGATGGCCTCGTCGTCGCCGGTCTGGGCTATTCGGTCGATCGCCGGACCGCCTGGATGGCCGAGCTCGAGGAATCGTGCAACCTTGTCGAAGGCCTCGCCCGCCGCGTCGTCGATCGTCTGGCCGACGATGCGATAGTCGCCGTGACCCTTCACGTCGACGAGCAACGTGTTGCCACCCGAGACGAGCATCACGAGCATCGGGAATTCCACGTTCGGGTCGTCCAGCAGCGCCGCATAGAGGTGGGCTTCGAGATGGTTCACGCCGACGAACGGCACGTCGAGTGCAAAGGCGATCGCCTTGGCCGCACTGACCCCGACGAGCAGCGCACCGACGAGGCCAGGCCCGACGGTCGCCGCCACTGCATCGACTCGGTCGAACGAGACGTTGGCACGTGCGAGTGCCTCGTCGATCACCGGCGTGAGCGCTTCAACGTGTGCCCGGCTCGCGATCTCCGGGACCACTCCACCGAATCGCGCATGTTCCTCGATCTGGGTCGCCACGATGCTCGAGAGCACGTCGTTGCCGCCCATCACGAGTGCAGCGGCGGTCTCGTCGCAACTCGTCTCGATGCCGAGCACCACGGTCGCCTCGTCGACGCTCACGGTCTCGTCCTTGCGATCTCTCGGATGCGCTCGGCGAACGCGTCACTTTGTACGTCCTGGCACCACATCACGATCGCGTCGTCGGTGTTCTCGTAATACTTCTT
>CAYXIY010000035.1:0-11767 GCA_964465475.1 uncultured Acidimicrobium sp.
GTCGTGGCGTCGGATGAAGCGATCGAGGATGCTCACGACGACCTCGTCGACCAGTTGATTTCGGCGTCGGGTTGGCGCAAATACAGCGGACGCACCGCGCCCGCGAGCACCCACTCCTCGCGACGCGCGCGCTCGAATCCGATGCGTGCGACCTGTGCCGCACTCGGCACCGCACACGACTCGTCGGCGAACTCGAGCGTCGGCACGAGTCCAGCCAGTTGTGCCTGGAACTCGTCGCGGTGACGCAGCGCCCCGGTGCCGGCGAGCACGACCGACTGACCGCGATCGGCGATGTCGACCACGCACGACTCGACGGGTCCGACACCGACGTCGCCCACCTGACGCAACTTGCCGTCGATCACCCGGTTGAGCGACCAATACACCTCGTTGCGCCGGGCATCGACGACGGAGGCGATCACCTCGCAGTCGGTGACGACGGCTCGCGCGATCGCCTCGGTGCTCGTCACCTCGACGACCTGCACGTCCAACACCTGCGCGAGTGCCTTGGCGGTGGCGATTCCCACCCGCATCCCGGTGAACAGTCCCGGTCCGACGTCGACGGCGATCGCCCCTACGTCGCGAACGTCGATGCGTGCCTGCTCGCAGACGTGACCGATCATCGGCGTGAGCGCCTCGGCATGCTGGCGGTCGCTGCGAATCTCACTGAAGGCCGTCACGTCCTCGCCGTCGTGTAGCGCGACGCTCACCGATTCGGTGGCGGTGTCGATTGCGAGCAGGATCACGACGCACCCCACGGCTTCATTGCCGAACGTAGGAGATCCCACCGTGATTCCCACCGCGTACCGATCCAACGGAAGGTAATGGTGCGTGCCTCCGGTGCGCGGTCGAGGTGCTGGATCGACACCTCCAAGCTGGCCCCGAGGTCGTCACGGGCGACGTCGCCCCACTCGACGAGCACCACTCCACCCGCTTCTGCGAGTTCGTCGAGTGCAAGATCGGCGAGCTCACCGGTTCGCTCGAGTCGATAGAGGTCTGCGTGATGAAGCGGGAACTTCGCACCGTCGTAGGTGTGCAGCAGGTTGAACGTCGGCGAGGTGACGGGCTCGGTGACGCCGAGCGCAGCGGCGACGGCCTGCACGAAGAGCGTCTTCCCCGCCCCCATCTCACCCGTCAAGGAGACGACGTCACCGGCACGAAGGAGCGGGGCGAAGGCGCCCGCCAGCGCGCGCGTGTCGCTCGCAGAGACGGGGTGCACGGTGATCATGGGCGACCATTCAGCGTAGGTAGACGCGTGGGATTCGGGCGCTGATGCCGCAGGTGACCTCGTATCCGATGGTGCCGAGCAGCCTCGCCCAGTCGTTCGCACCGATCGTCTCTGTGCCCTGCGTGCCGATCAGGACCGCTTCGTCCCCGATGGCGACGGTGTCGGATCCACAATCGACCATCACCTGGTCCATCGTGATCACTCCGGCAAATCGCCGACGCTTTCCGCCGATCAGCACCTCACCTTCCTCCCACAGTCCACGACGCACCCCGTCGGCATACCCGAGCGGCAGCGTCGCGATCGTCGAACGCTGCGTCAGTGGTCGACGCAAGCCGTAGGACACCGCCTCGCCCGCATCGAGCACCTGCACGTGCGACACCCGGGCCTTGAGCGACATGACGGGGGAAAGTGTGACCGAGACGTTTCCACCGAAGGAGTTGGTCGCCGCATCCCCCGCGATGCCATACGTGGCGATCCCCACGCGACTGTCGAGGCGCAAGATCTCCGCCACGTGCCGCAGGGCTCCGGCGGAATTTTCAAGGTGGCGACTCGGCACCTCAATCCCCGCGTCCTTCAGGTCGTTCAACACGGCCGCAAACGTCCGGGCCTGGCGCTCCGTCACGTCGTTGCGCGATGAATCGTCGGCGGTGGCGAGGTGCGAATAGACGCCATCCAGCGAGAGCCACGGTTCGGCGAGCACGCGTTTCGCACGTGCGACCACGTCGTGTGCCGACATCCCGACACGATGCATCCCGGTGTCGACCTTGAGGTGAACCGAACACGAGATCTCAAGCTCGGTGGCGACCCGCGCGAGGGAGTCGATCGTCGATTCGTTGTAGACGGTTGCGATCAACCCGTTCGCCACGATCGCGCGGTGCTCGTCGGGTGGCTGTTCGCTCATCACGAGGATCGGCGCAGCGATCCCCTCGCGGCGCAACGCGACGCCCTCGTCGACGAGCGCCACGCACAGACCCTGTGCGCCAGCGTCGAGGGCGACCCGTGCGCACTCGACGGCCCCGTGTCCATACGCATCGGCCTTGACGACTGCCCACACACCGTGGGTCGTCGTGTCGGCGACGATTGCGCGAACGTTGCTGGCATAGGCCCGAAGGTCGATCTCGGCCCACGCCCAACGCTGCGACATGCAAAAACCCTACGAGGCTGCGACGACCGCCACGGCGACCGTCTCGGTGTGCGTGATCGACACGTGCCACGTCGAGATGCCGCGCTCCGTAGCGAGCTGCGCCGCTCGCCCGACGACCTTCAAGGTCGGCTGACCACTCGCCTTACGCTCCACGCTCACGTCGTGCAGGTCGAATGCTCCGAGGCCAACCCCGAGCGCCTTCATCGTCGCCTCGCGCACGGCGAACCGCGCTGCAAGTCCTGCCGAGTCGTCGGCGCGGCCGGCCATCTGGGCGAGCTCGTCGTTCGTGAACAGTCGAGCACGCAGCGACGGGGTGCGTCCGAGCACTTTCGAGAAACGAACCACGTCCACCGCGTCGACTCCGAGACCTCTCATCGCCGCCCCGCTCAGTCGTTCGAACGCCAGTGGTTGGCGGTCTCGCTGATCGGCAGGATCAACAAGTCCCCGACCGACACCTCCGCCAGGCGGTCCTCACGGAACGAGCCTTCGGTCTCCGTGACCCAGTCGACCAGTCGGTTGAAACGATCGTCGTAGCCCTGCAGCACCGACTTCATCGTGGCCGCCGGGAGATGGTCATGGAACAACACGTGCAGGAGTGTGATGCCGGTCGTCTCGTTGCCCTTGGTCTCGGGCACGAAGATGACGGTGCGACCGTCGCGACGACCACGGGCGACGAGCACGTTTCGATCCGTCGCCACGCGGTGCTTGGTGCCAACGAGGTTCGAGTTGCGATCGACGCGCGAGGTCAACTCGCGCGAGATGCCACCACGATCGATGACGCTGACCATTGCCGAGTTCGACTCGACGTCGCCTTCGATTCGATAGCGGGTGAAGCCGACGACGCTCTTGACCGCGGGGTCGAGATCGGCGATCACCTTCAGCGCCTTGTATGAGAGTCGATCGCGGGCCACGCCAGCGGTGAGCACCGCCTGCACGAGCGAGCGATCCAGCAGACCTTCGTCGCTGCGCGAGATGCCCACGGTCACGGTCTTGGCCTGGTGCTTGATCGCATCGACCGGACGCGTGAGTTCGTCGATCGCACGTGTGAGCGCACTCGTCGTGTCGTCCAACAACGCCTCCGGGCTGCTGATCTTGCCCGAGTCGTTCTGGTACGCCTGCAGCGGGTCGCTCGCCATCACGTTGCGCAACACCGTGACGACGCGCACCGCCGTCGAGGCCTCCAGGTTGCCGTCGTAGGAGCCCGTGGTGAGGGCGTCGAAGAAGCGTCGCGCGGGCACGCCGATGTCGGTGCGCACCTTGGACAACAGTTCGCTGCCGACGCCACCGCGCTCGACTGCATGCTCGATCACCTCGCGCGCCGCGCGCAACGGTCGGGCAAGCGCATCGATGGCGAGAGCGGCCTCGTAACCGAACAGGTGACCGACCATCACGGACAAGATGAACGCCACCCGGTGGTCGACGTTCGGCACGCTGATCACGGCGGCCGCTGCGTCGAAGCGCTGCTCCCCCTCGGTCGCAATCACGATCGGCAACGCCTTGTGCGCCCGGTAGATCGCAATCTCCTTGGCGACGTCGCTCGCGGTGCCGTCGTTCAGACCGGTGGCACACACGATGATCATCGGCTCACAGGACAAATCGATGTGCTTTTTGTCCTCGGTGATGTCGCAGGCGATCGACTTGTAACACAACTCCGAGAGCTTGATGCGAACTTCCTCGGCGGCCACCGCGTTGAATCCGTTGCCGACCACCGTCCAGTAGCGACGCGCGGGGGCGAACTGGCGCGCGGCGTCTGCGACCTGCTGACGCTTGCCGAGCACGACCTGCATCGCCTCGGGAATCGTGCGCAGGGCGGCGAGCAATTGGTGACGCTCGTCGTTGCTACCCGACGACATCGCCGCGGAGATCGCGCACGCATACAGCGCGCCTGCGGCGACCTGTGAATAGAAGGCCTTGGTGCTCGCGACGCTCATCTCCACGTCGCGTCCGTCCGAGGTGTAGAGCACGCCGTCGGCCTTGGCGGCGAGTTCGCTGCCCCGGCGGTTGACGATGGCGAGGATCGACGCACCACGTGTGCGTGCGAGGTCGACGGTGCGGTTCGTGTCGGTGGTGGTGCCGCTCTGGCTGATCGCCACGACAAGGGTGTCGGACATGTCGAGGTCGAGCTGGAATCCCGAGAGCTCCGTCGCCGGAAGCGCGTCCACCTGCACCGAGTGGTCGACGAGGCCGCGCAACAACTGGGCGAGGCTTCGCCCGGCGATCGCCGCGGTGCCCTGGCCGATGACGCGGATGCGGATGAACTCGCGTCGCGCGAGCTTCTCGCGAATGGACGAGGGCAACACGGTGTCGTCGAGCGCGGCGACGAGTCGACCGTCGCGGTCGGCGATCTTGCCGCGCAGTGTCTTGCGGAAACTCGCCGGAGCCTCGGCGATTTCCTTCGAGAGGAAGTGCTTGTGCTCGCCACGATCGATGTCGCGCGTCGTCACCTCGGCGGTCGTCACCGACGCCGCTGAAAGCGGAATCGGCGTCGAGTCGTAGGCGACCATCGTGCAGGCCTCAAGCATTCCCGCTCGTTCGCCGTCGAGCACCACGATCTGTCCCCGGGTCGCCGGGTTGCCGGCATCTGCCAAGGCCTCTCCATCCATGCGCACGTAGCGCAGCGTCTCCTCGACGAGCCCGTATGGTTCGCTCGCCACGATGAAACGATCCTCGGCGAGACCGATGCAGAGACCCTGTCCGCTTCCGCGCAACGCGAGCAACATCGTCGACGGCGACTCCGCACTCGCAGCGGCGATCGCGACGGAGCCATCGAATTCCGACACGGTGTTGCGGAACGCCTCGGCGAGCGACTCCCCCGTCGATCGCCGACGTGCGACGACGGTCGGGATCACCTTCGCATCGGTCGTGATCGGATCGGCGATTTTCAGGCCGTTGCGCACCTTGATGTCTGCGTGGTTGTCGACGTCTCCGTTCAACGCGGCGACCAGATATGGCTGACCGAAGGACGACTCGAGTTCCTCGGAGTTCACCGGGTGCGCATTCGGCTCTGAGATGATGCCCACGCTCGCCCATCGGGTGTGGCCGAGCACCGAGACTCGCGCGTTCGGCTGGCTGACGAGGAGGCGGAGCAAGTCGTCGGCGAGCACGGCAGCGCGCATGGCGCGCGTGTTGTCGCCGAGTTCACCGATCTCGGCCGCCGCCTTGTAGACGAACGACCACGCAGATCCCGGCGCCCCGACGCGCACCGAGCGCGACGTGAAGAGCGCGTCGTCCTGACGGCCCGCGAGCAGTGGCGCGACACGTGAATCGGTCGCCTCCAGACCATGCCCCCAGACCATCACGTGCACGCCGGCCGAGTCACGACCGCGCACCTCCATGCGATCGAGTGCAGCGAAGGCCTGCTGGATGGAGAAATAGGCGTTGCGCGCCGCGTCGGAGGCACCCTTGCCGGCGAGTTCGAACACCGCAACGGCGTTGCGCATGCGGTCGTTGCGAATCGCCCAGTTCGCGTCCTTCAGACGGGCGAGCTCGAGGCTGCGACGTTCGACCTCCGCTATCGACACTCCGCTTGCTGCCTCGAGGGCGGCCTCGGCCGAGAGCGCGATCGCGTCGAGGGTGTCCAGGCGGGATGCGAGGTCGAGCGCGAGCTGACGGTTGTCCATGAGCGCGGCCAGTCCCGCATCTCCGCGCAACAGCTCGTCGACACTGGCAACCGCAGAGGCAGCCGAGCCGACGTCACCCGAGTTGCCGCTGGCGACCGCCGCGTCGAGTCCTGCAAGCAGGTCCTTCGAGCTGGGCACCGCACGAGTGCTCGGCCGCGACACGACGCCGATGATGCCGCACATGACTACAGGCTACCGAGATCCGCCAAGGCGCTTGGCCACGGCATCTGCAAGCTCCGACGCGATCTGGCGAGCGTCGTCATCGGTCGATGCTTCGACCATCACGCGCACGAGTGGTTCCGTTCCGCTCGCACGCAGCAACACGCGACCGACACCGTTCAACTGACGCTGTGCGTTCTCCACGTCGGGTGCGCAGACGACGGCGACGTCGGGGACGCTTCGCTCGACCTTCACGTTGACGAGGTGCTGTGGCAACGGGATCATCGCCTCCACCGCCAGCCTCTCGAGCGGGGTGTTCGCGCGACGCACGAGGTCGACGACGACGACTCCCGCGAGCAAGCCGTCACCGGTCGTCGCATGTGCGCGCAGGATGATGTGGCCGCTCTGTTCCCCGCCGACGATGCTTCCCGTCGACTCCATCGCTGCGAGCACGCTGCGGTCACCGACTGGCGTCGTGTGCACGTCGATTCGTGCATCGCGCATCGCCGAATGGAACCCTGCGTTCGACATCACCGTCACCACGACACTTCGTGGATCGAGCTCGCCACGCGTCGCCAAGTCGAGGGCGATGAGTGCGATCATCTGGTCCCCGTCCACGACGTTGCCGACGTGGTCCACGGCGATGACGCGGTCTCCGTCACCGTCGAATGCAAGACCGAGGTCGGCGGAGTGCAGGCGAACGGCCTCGCTGAGAGTCTCCGGGTGCGTCGCACCGCATCCGTCGTTGATGTTGCGACCGTTCGGCTCGTCGTGGATCGCGATCACGTTCGCGCCGAGCTCTGCCAACACGAGCGGGGCAACCTCGCTCATCGCACCGTTCGCACAATCGATGACGACGGTGACACCCTCGAGGGTTCGCGGTGCGATCGACGACACGACGTGGTCGACGTACGAACGGCTGCGATCGACGCGCTCGAGTGAATCGATCTGGGTGATCGCCGGAATCGCGAGGGATTCGAGGTCGGCTTCGATCGCGGCCTGGACCTCGTCGGTGAGCTTCGTGCCGCCGACGGAAAAGAGCTTCACCCCGTTGTCGCGGTAGGGGTTGTGCGACGCCGTGATCGCTGCCGCGGCACATCCGTTGGCCTGAGCGAGATGTGCGATCGCCGGGGTCGGCATCATGCCGAGGTATTCGACGCGCGAGCCCCCGGCAATCAGACCCGAGGCAAGTGCGACGGCGAGCTGTTCACCGGATTCGCGCGTGTCGCGACCGACGAGGACCGTGGCGCCAGCGAGCCGACGGGCTGCGACATATCCGAGACGCGTGACGTAGTCGAGCGTCAACTGTTCGAAGGCGACTCCGCGAACTCCGTCGGTGCCGAAGCGAATCATGGTGCGTCGTGGGTCGCGGGGCGTCGCGACAACCAGGCGATTAACGCTTGGTGTACTGCGGCGCCTTGCGGGCCTTCTTCAGGCCGTACTTCTTGCTTTCCTTCTTGCGCGAGTCGCGCGTGAGGAGGCCGGCCTTGCGCAACACGGTGCGCTTCTCCGGATCGAGTTCCACGATCGAACGGGCGATCGCCATGCGCAGCGCGCCGGCCTGGCCAGCGACGCCACCGCCCTGGATGTCGCAGTCGACGTCGTATGCCGTCTCGGCCTCGACCACGCGCAGCGCCTCACTGGCGATGTTGCGCTGGACTGCGCTCGGGAAGTAGTTGTCGAACGCGCGACCGTTGACGGTCACCTTGCCCGTTCCGGGACGAAGGCGTGCGCGAGCGATTGCTCCCTTGCGACGACCAGTGGTCTGGGTGAGTGGCTGTGTTCCCACGAAGTGCTCCTCTATTCCGATCTTGTTGCTCAACGCGCCTTGGCGTGTGGCAGTTCGAGAACCTTTGGCTGCTGGGCCGAGTGACCGTGCTCGGGTCCGGCGACGACCTTCAACTTCTTGATCATCTGACGACCGAGTGGCCCCTTCGGCAGCATGCCGCGAACGGTGCGACGAATCGCATCTTCCGGCTTGCGGCTGAGCAGGTTTGCATACGTCTGGGTGCGCAGACCACCGGGGTAACCGCTGTAGTCGTGCACGAGTTCCTTGTCCGCCTTGCCGCTGGTCAACACGACCTTCGATGCGTTCACGATGATCACGTGGTCACCGGTGTCCATGTGGGTGGCGAACATCGGCTTGTGCTTGCCGCGCAGGAGTCGGGCGACCTCGGTGCACATGCGACCGAGCACGAGACCGTCGGCATCGACGACGTGCCACTCGCGCTGGATCTCGCTTGCTTTGGGGCTGTACGTACGCATGAACACTGCTTTCGAATGACTGGGGACTGATCCGGAAAATCGGCCGAAAGGCCGGTCCCCGTGGGCTTTTCAGGATAGGGGCGAAACGACCCGGTTCACAATCGACCGGGGTCGGCTGGATAGCCCACTTCCCACAGGCACAGCCCGTGCGGAGGGGCCACCTGGGCGGCCTGGTTGCGGTCCCCGGACAGGATGAGGCCCCGCATGTCGCTCGGGGGTCGCTTGCCCAAGCCGATCTCGACGAACGTGCCGACGAGCGAGCGCACCATCTGGTGGCAAAAGGCGTTCGCCCGGACGTCGAAGCGCAGGACTCCGTCCCCTAAGTCCCGCCAGTCGGCGTTCATCACGTATCGGCGCATCGAGAACTCCGCCCCGTGCTCCCCCTCGCTCGCCTTGGGCTTGCGGCAGAACGCGGAGAAGTCGTGCTCCCCGATCACCGCATCGCAGGCGAGCTGCATCGCGCGCAGCTTGAGCGGGGTGTGGATGTGCCAGGCGGTCTCCACCATGAACGGGTTCGGCGTCGGGGTGTTGAGCACCGTGTAGCGATAACTGCGCCACATCGCCGAGAAACGGGCGTGGAAGTCGGGCTCCACCCAGTCTGCGTCTCGCACGACGACGAACGGCCCGCACAGTGCGTTCAACTGCTTGCGCAACACCTGCAGGTCGACTCGATCCGGCAGGTCCATGCTCACGACCTGTCCCCATCCGTGCACGCCCGCATCCGTTCGACCGGCAGCGATGATCTCGACGTCGGTCTGCAACACCTGACGCAACGCACCGGTGAGATGCGACTCGACGGTGGCGACGCCAGGGTTGGCGGCGAATCCGTGGAATGCGTCGCCCTTGTAGGCGACGGTCATGCGCGCACGACGCATGATGCTGTGCCGAACTAGACGAGTTCGATGCGCGCCATTGGCGCGTTGTCACCGTGGCGCGGTCCGAGCTTCAGGATTCGCGTGTAGCCACCGTTGCGGGTGGTGTAACGCGGCGCGACGACGTTGACGAGCTTGTTCGTCATTTCCTTGTCGTTCAGGTAGCCCTGGATCTGACGGATGCGGTGGATGCGCATCGGGCCGGCTTCCTGGGCCTTGATCGCCTTCGTGATCAACTTCTCGGCGATCGGGCGCAGTGCCTTTGCCTTGCCCTCGGTCGTGACGATGCCCTCTGCTGCGAACAGCGACGCAGCAAGGTTCGCCATCATCAGTTTCTGGTGGTGTGCGCTGCTACCGAACTTGCGAGCGCGTCGTGGTGTTGCTGGCATGTCTCATCGTCTCCTATGTACGTCGTTCGCTCAGATACGCAGCGAGAGGCCGCGCTCGTCGAGCTTCAACTTGATTTCGTCCAACGACTTCTGACCGAAGTTCGTGATGTTCAACAGGTCCTCTTCGCTGCGCAACAGGAGCTCGCCGACCGTGTTGATCTGGGCGCGCTTCAGGCAGTTGCGGGGACGCTCGGACAGGTCCAGGTCCTCGATGCTCAGGTCGAGGTCGGGCGAGCCCGAACCAGAACCGATGACTTCGCCGAGTTCGAGGGCGACGGGCTCGTCGCTCATCGTGGCGACGAGGTCGACGAGCGAACGCAACGTGGCGCCAGCCGAGGCGAGTGCCTCGCGTGGCTCCATGGTGCCGTCGGTCTCGATGTCGAGGACGATCTTGTCGTAGTTGGTCGACTGCTCGACGCGGGTCGGCTCCACGGTGAACGTGCAGCGACGGACCGGCGAGAAGATCGCGTCGATCGGGATGACGCCGATCACCTTGCGGGTGTCGCGGTCACTCGAGGCATAGCCCTTGCCGCGCTCGATCGTCAGGTCGACGACCAGACGGCCCTTGGCCGACAGCGTGGCGATGTGCTGACCCTTGTTCAACACCTCGACACCCGCCGGGCAGGCGATGTCTGCGGCGGTGACCTCGGCTGGGCCCTTCACGTCGAGGGTGATGACGACTGGCTCGTCGCTCTCGGAGGTGACGACGACGTCCTTCAGGTTCAAGATGATCTCGGTGACGTCCTCGGTGATGCCGTCGATGACGTCGAACTCGTGCAGGGCCGACTCGAACTTGACGGTCGTGATCGCCGCACCTGGGATCGACGAGAGCAACATGCGACGAATCGAGTTGCCGATCGTGTAGCCGAGACCCGGCTCGAGCGGTCCGATGGAGAACTTCTGACGGTTGTTCTCCGGGGTGCCGATTGCTTCCACTGACGGGCGCTGAATGACAAGCATTGATCTCTCCTGTTGACGATGACTGGTCGGGGGTTACTTCGAATAGAGCTCGACGATGAGCTGTTCGCGGACGGGAACGTCGATGTGTTCACGCTGCGGCAGCTCGCGGACGGTGACCTGCTTGCCACCCTCTGCTGCGTCCATCCAACCGACGACCTTGCGGTCGAGGGTGTCGATGTTGTGCTGAATGATGATCATGTTCTTGGCCTTGTCGCTCAGGGTGATGACCTGGCCGCGACCCACCGAGTACGACGGGATGTTGACGCGCTTGCCGTCCACCATCACGAGACCGTGGCTCACGAACTGGCGTGCCTGCGGGCGGGTGCTCGCCCAGCCGGCGCGGTACACGACGTTGTCGAGACGGCACTCGAGCAGACGCAACAGGTTCTCACCGGTCGGGCCGGAGAGACGGGTCGCCTCCTCGTAGGTCTTGCGGAACTGACGCTCGAGCACGCCGTAGATGTACTTCGCCTTCTGCTTTTCCTGCAGCTGGGTGAGGTACTCGCTGCCGGCGCCACGGCGACGGGTGCGGCCGTGGGTTCCCGGTGGGAACGGACGACGCTCGAGGGCCTTGGAGCCCTTGTTGTTCTCGTAGACGTTGATGCCAAGGCGACGCGAGATGCGTACCTTCGGTCCTGTGTAGCGAGCCATGGTTACGGCCTCTTTCGCTTCGGCTGGAGGCAACCGTTGTGCGGCACCGGAGTCACGTCCTTGATGCCAGACACTTCGATGCCCAGGTTCTGAATGGAGCGCAGTGCGGTGTCGCGACCCGAGCCCGGGCCCTTCACGTGCACTTCGGCGCGACGAAGTCCCTGGTCCATCGCTGCGCGGCCGGCCTTCTCGGCTGCCATCTGCGCGGCGAACGGGGTGGACTTGCGCGAACCGGTGAAGCCGACGCCGCCCGAGGACGCCCACGAAATGACGTTGCCCTCGGTGTCGGTGATCGACACGATCGTGTTGTTGAACGAGCTCTTGATGTGCACGACGCCGGTCGCGACGTTCTTGCGGTCGCGCTTGCGCTTGCGGGGTGCTGGTGCCTTTGCCATGGGTTACTTCCTCACTGCCATCTTCTTGTTGGCCACGGTCTTCTTCGGGCCCTTGCGGGTGCGAGCGTTGGTGTGGGTGCGCTGGCC
>CAYXIY010000036.1:0-11474 GCA_964465475.1 uncultured Acidimicrobium sp.
GCGTTCACCTTCGGCCAGAATGGAGAGATGACGACCCTGCACGACCTGCGTGCATCGATGGAGGCTCAGGCCCCGCAGATGCTCGCCGACGTCGAAGCATTCGTCAACATCGAATCGCCGTCGCACGAAGTCGACGACCTGCGGCGCAGCGCACAGTTCCTCGCCTCGTTGATGGAACGAGTCCTCGGCTCGTCACCGACGTTGGTCGAATCATCCGAGGGTCCGCACGTGCATTGGAAGGGAAGCGACGACACCCGAGTGCTCGTCGTCGGTCACCACGACACCGTGTTCCCGAAGGGCACCGTGGCGCGCCGGTCGTACTCTTGCGACGGAGACGTCGCCCGCGGCCCGGGGATCTTCGACATGAAGGCCGGAATCGTGCAGGCGATCTACGGTCTCGGCGCGATCGAGGAGCGACGACACGTCGAGATCCTGATCACCGCCGACGAAGAAGTCGGGTCCTATGCATCACGCGAGTTGATCGAGGAGCGTGCACGCGCGACTGGTCACGTGCTCGTGATTGAGCCGTCGGCCGATGGTGGTGCATTGAAGGTCGCACGCAAGGGAGTCGGCACGTTCCGAGTCGACATCGCCGGCAAGGCATCACACGCAGGTTTGGAACCCGAGAAGGGGATCAACTCCCTCGTCGAGCTCGCTGCACAGGTGCAGGCGATCACGACGATCGCCCGTCCCGAGATCGGCACGACCGTCACGCCGACGGTGGCGAGTGCGGGAACGACCGAAAACGTCGTGCCGGCCGCCGCGCACATCATCGTCGACACTCGCATCAGTGAGCCCAACGAGAAGGCACGCGTCGAGGCCGCATTTGCGTCGTTGAAGCCGACCGTCGCCGGCGCGTCGGTGAGCGTGAGTGGTTCGATCAATCGACCGCCGATGCACGAATCGAGTGCGTCGACGTTGTTCGCGCTCGCCAAGGGAGTCGCCGACGAACTCGGCATCGCCGATCTTCGTGGCGTCGCCGTCGGCGGTGGGTCTGACGGCAATTTCACCGCGGCGATCGGCATCCCGACGCTCGACGGGTGTGGCGCGGTCGGCGGCGGGGCACACGCCGACAGCGAGCACGTCGTGATCTCGACGATGCCCGAGCGCGCCGCGTTGCTCGCGGGGATCGCGCGAGCGATCGTGACGTCGAACTAGTCGAGTTCGAGCAATCCGCCACCACCGAGGGTTCCGGCGGCGCGATATTCGTCGATCTTGGCGCGCGTGTCCTGGATGTCGAGGTTGCGCATCGTGAGCTGACCGATGCGATCGAGCGGACCGAACGCAGCGTCCTCGACCCGTTCCATGCTCAGTCGCTCCGGTGCATACGTGAGGTTGGGTCCGCTCGTTTCGAGGATGGTGTAGTCGTCACCGCGGCGCAGCTGCAGCGTGACGGTGCCGGTGACGAGCGAGCCCACCCAGCGCATGAGTGGCTCGCGCAACATGAGCGACTGCGGGTCGAACCAGCGACCTTCATAGAGCAGTCGTCCGAGCCGGCGTCCCATCTGGCGGTAGTTCTCGAGGGTGTTCTCGTTGTGGATCGCGGTCAAGAGTCGCTCGTAGGCAACGTGCAGCAATGCGAGTCCCGGTGCTTCGTAGATTCCACGGCTCTTGGCTTCGATGATCCGGTTCTCGATCTGGTCGCTCATTCCCAGCCCATGGCGTCCACCGATGCGGTTGGCCTCATGCACGAGTTCGACCTGTGAAGAGAACTGTTTCCCGTTGAGCGCAATCGGCCAGCCCTCGCGGAACTCAACGGTCACGTCTTCGGGAGCGATCGCCACCGATTGGTCCCAATGTGCGACGCCCATGATCGGCTTCACGATGTGCATCGAGGTCGACAACTCCTCGAGTTGCTTCGCCTCGTGCGTGGCGCCCCAGATGTTGGCATCGGTCGAGTAGGCCTTCTCCGCGGAGTCGCGGTAGGGAAGTTTCTTCGAGGTGAGGAACGCGCTCATCTCCGCGCGTCCACCCATTTCGCGAACGAACGTCGCGTCGAGCCACGGCTTGTAGATGCGCAGGCTCGGATTGGCGAGGAGTCCGTAGCGATAGAAGCGTTCGATGTCATTTCCCTTGTAGGTACTGCCGTCGCCCCAGATGTCGACGCCGTCGTCCTTCATCGCCCGTACGAGCAGCGTGCCGGTGACGGCGCGTCCGAGCGGAGTGGTGTTGAAGTACGTCTTTCCTGCGGTCGTGATGTGGAACGCACCGCACTGCAGCGCGACGAGTCCTTCGTGTACGAGTTCCGTGGCGCAATCGACCAGGCGAGCCTTCTCTGCGCCGTACTGCAACGCACGTGCGGGAACGCCGGCGAGATCTGGCTCGTCGGGTTGACCGAGATCTGCGGTGTACGCGTATGGCAGCGCACCCTTTTCACGCATCCAGGCAACTGCCGCCGAGGTGTCGAGTCCGCCGGAGAACGCGATGCCGACACGCTCGCCACTCGGCAGAGAGGTCAACACCTTGGCGTTCGATGCGGAGTTATCGGGCATGCTTCAACGGTACAGACCCTGCACGGTCAAACGCGACCGCTTTAGCGTCGCTCGAGGCCCGCGAACGTGGCGAGTGCGACGAAGAGTGCGCTCAATGCGACAATGCCCTCCAGGAGTGCGACTCCTGGTGACGACGTCACGTCGCCTGCCGCAAAGCCTGCGATCACGAACGCGGCGACGACCCCACAAATCGGAACGAACCGACTCGCCCGAAAGGCGAGTGCGATGGTTGCGGCTGGAAGGACGAACGGAACGAGCCAGACGACGAACAGCATCGGGTCGGACTCCGGACCAACCCACCATGCCGGCTTGCCGACGTTGCGACCGGTGACGATCGCGGCGATGAGCGCGGCGATGACCACGATCCACGAGACGACGGTGACCTTGGCCCACGTGGACGACAGGCGCGTGTGAGGTGGGCGTGGGGGTGTCGATGTCATCGCTCGTGAGGATACAACTCGGGCCCATCCAGTTAGCCTGAACGGCGATGTCGACGCCACGCTTCGGCCGTTTCTCGGTGTTTTTCCCGATGTGGAACGAGGAGGAGTACCTGCAGCGTGCATTGAACGCCGCCACGGAACTCGGCGACGAGCTCGTCGCGGCCGGCACCGTTGCCGACTACGAGATGATCATCGTCAACGACGCTTCCACTGATGCCACGCCGCGACTCGCAGACGAGGCGGCACGGGCCAACCCGCGGGTCAAGGTGGTGCACCACGCGACCAATCGCAAGCTCGGCGGCTCGATCAAGTCGGGATTCGCCGCCGCGACCGGCGACGTCGTGCTGTACACGGATGCCGACTTGCCGTTCGACATGCGCGAGGTGCACAAGGCGCTTCGTTTGATGGGACAGTACGAGGCCGACGTCGTCGCTGCATATCGGTTCGATCGAACCGGCGAGGGATACGTGCGCGTCGTCTATTCGTTCTTCTACAACCTGCTCGTGCGGGTGCTCTTTGGGTGTCGATTCCGTGACGTCAACTTCGCTTTCAAGCTCGTGCGTCGATCGGTCCTCGAGCGCGTCGATCTGCACAGCGAGGGTTCGTTCATCGACGCGGAGTTGATGGTGAGTGCACGCAAGCTCGGAATGAACGTCGTGCAGTTCGGCGTCGACTACTTCCCGCGTACGCGTGGCGTCTCCACGCTCAGTTCGCCGTCGGTCATCGTGAAGATCCTGCGCGAGGCCTTCGCGCTGCGCTCGGCGTTGAACTCCCTCGACTCTGCGACATGAACGACCCCTTCTACGACGATCTCGGCCCGACCGACTACGACGCGAGCCTGTACGACCGTTGGCGACCAGCGCTGTTCGCTTTCGCCGTGTTGCTCACCGTGGTCGCGATTGCCGTCACACGCAACTCCTCCGGCGACGAAACGACCAATGGCTCGAACCCCGACGTCGTCGTCGACTCCTCCGGCGTCCCGCGGGTGACCGTGCCGCTCACGCGCACCCTGCGCGACGGAATGAAGGGCGACGACGTGCTGCGATTGCAGGAGCGGCTGGCCGAGCTGAAGTTCGATCCGGGTCCGCGCGACGGCGTGTTCGGCCAGAACACGATCCAGGCGGTGTGGGCGTTCGAGAAGTTGGTGTTGGACGTCCCGCGCGACGACGCCAAGGGTGAAGTCACGCCGTCGATGTGGGCGATCATGGAGTCGGACTTGAAGATCCAGCCACGTCGTGTGCCGGACAGCCCACGACATGTCGAGATCGACCTGCCGAAGCAGGTGATGACGGTGTTCCAGGGTGGCGTGCCGACGCTCATCACGCACATCTCGACTGGGTCGAACGAGAAGTGGTGTGAGGAAGTGACGATCGACCCGGGCGAGGACGGCAACAACACTCGCGAGCAGATCAAACGCGGCATCTGTGGCGATGCGATCACGCCGCCGGGAATCTTCTACTTCTACAACCGCAAGCAGGGAATGCGCGAGTCAAAGCTCGGCTCGATGTACAACCCCGTCTATTTCAACTACGGCATTGCCGTGCACGGCGCCATCCTCGTGCCACTGAAGCCGGCGTCGCATGGCTGCGTGCGCATTCCGATGTCGGTGGCGCGCTACTTCCCGGCCCTCGTCGAATACGGCGATCGCGTCTACGTCTTCGATGGGATCAAGGAGCCGGAGGAGTACGGCTCGCCGCCGCCGCCGTGGGACAAGCCGGACCCGAACTACACGACGACGACTTCCACGGTCGCCCCGACGACGACCGTCAAGGGCGCGACGACGACGGCACCCGCGCAGACGACGCTGCCGTAGTAGACAGGTCGACGATGGAGCGCATCCACTACGACGAGTTCGCGATGTTCGGAGAGAACGTCGCCGAATACGGTCTTGCTGCCTCGCCGAATCCGGTCGTATCTCGCGTGTCGACGACGCTGCCCGACGGACGGGTCGTCTCGGCTCTCAAGTGGACGAACGAATCACCACGACTCGTGCTCGTGCACGGGACCGCGCAGAACGCGCACACGTGGGACACCGTCGCGCTTGCACTCGGAGTGCCACTCCTTGCGATCGACCTGCCCGGCCATGGGCATTCGCACTGGCGCGAGGACGCGACGTACACGCCCCACACGCTCGCCGCCGACATCGCCCATGTGATCGCAGCGCACGCGCCGAATGCCAAGGCGATCGTCGGGATGTCGCTCGGCGGTCTCACCTGTCTCGCGCTTGCGGCCGCGCATCCCGAACTCGTTCGCAACCTCGTGATGGTTGACATCACCCCTGGCGTCACGTCGAAGAAGGCCAAGGCCGTGCTCGACTTCATCAACGGACCTCAGAGCTTCGCAAGCTTTGAGGACCTGCTTGCGCGCACCAAGGAGCACAACCCGACACGCAGCGAATCCAGCTTGCGTCGTGGCATCCTGCACAATGCTCGTCAACTCGAGGATGGATCGTGGGAGTGGCGCTATGACCGTCGCGGTCGAGCGAACAACGAGAATGCTCCGCGCGAATCGGACGAGTCGGCCTCGCAGCGCCCCGACTCGAACCAATTGTGGGAGGCGATCTCGGGGCTGCATTGTGACCTGCTCCTCGTGCGTGGTGGTATATCTCCGGTTGTCGACGACGACGACGTCGCAGAACTCAAGCGGCGCAAGCCGTCCGCGACGGTGGAGGTCGTCGACGGCGCGGGACACAGCGTCCAGGGGGACCGCCCCGTCGAACTTGCCAGATTGCTCGCTCGCTTCGGCTGACGCGGGCGGCCGTCGTTAGGGTTTGTGGCATGAACACCCTCCTCGGCGCGAAGAAGCTCGGTCGTCCGCAAGCCGTCGACGCGGGGGAGACGCGCAAGCGTCTCGTGACCGAGGCGCGACGATTGTTCGCCGAGATTGGCTACGACGCGACGACCAACAGGTTGGTGGCAGACGCGGTCGGCATCACGACGGGCGCGATCTACCACTACTTCCCGTCGAAGAAGGACATGTACCTCGCGGCGTTCGCCGAGGTGCAGGAGATGGTCTACGGCGCGCTGGAGACGGCGGCCGGCAGCCACGACTCCTTCGCCGGAAAGTTCTCCTCGATCCTCGACGAACTCGCCAACATCTCCAAGCAGGAGCCGTCGTTCATCGGCTTCGTAGTCGGAGTGGCCGCCGAGTCGCAGCGCCATCCCGAACTCGCCTCCGAACTTTCCTTGTTGCGCGCCCGCACGGGACGTTTCCTGCACGAGATTTGTGAGGACGCAGTCCACAAGGGTGAGGTGAACGACGGGATCACCGGCCAGGTGTTGCAGGACATGATCAACGTCGTCATGTCGGGACTCTCGCGATTCAGCCACGTCGTCGACGACGCCGAACGACGTCAGCAAGTCGTCGAGGGCCTCAAGCAATTGATGGCGGGAACCGTCCTGCGCGCTCCGGCCGTTCGCTAGCTCACTCTGGCGCGTTGCGTCGACACCACGTCGGCCACGACGAAACCGAGGCAGACCCAGATCAAGGCGAAGCCGGCGAACCTGGTTGCCGTCACCACCTCGTCGAAGATCGCCCAGCCAATGACGAAGTTGATCGTCGGCACGAGGTATTGCATCGGCCCGAGGATCGTGAGCGGTGTGCGCTGTGAGGCGCCCGCGAACAACAGCAGTGGCACCGCAGTGATCAGTCCGGTGAAGAGTGCAAAGACGATCTCGATCGGATCGGCCGTCGACGGGATCGAGTCGGTTCCGCCCCACGTCGCGATCACGTAGACGAGCGCTGGAAGCCCGAGAACCACGACTTCTGCGGTGAGACTCTCGAGTGGCTTGAGAGGCACCTGCTTCTTCAAGTAGCCGTAGATCGACCACGAACCGGCAATCGAGATGGCGACCCATGGCACGCGGCCGTACGAACCGGTCAGCACGGTGAGACCAGCGACGGCGAAACAAACCGCGATCTTCAACCTCGTGCGCAGGCGTTCCCGCAGCACGACGACGCCGATGACGATGGTGAAGAGTGGGGCGATGAAGTAACCGAGTGCGGTCTCGATCACGTGCTCGTTGACCACCGCCCACACGTACAGCGTCCAGTTTGCGGTCAACAGTGCGCTCGCGATGGCGATCCGCCCCATCACCTTCCGGTCGGTGAGGGCGTGCACGAGTTGGCGTGTTCGGCGGGATGCGACGACGACGCCGACGAGCACGACGACGCTGGTGACGATTCGCCAGCCGATCAGTTCGAAGGGATCGAACTCCTTGAGCACCTTCCAATAGAGGGTGAGCAGACCCCACATTCCATATGCGCTGAATCCGAGTGCGACGCCGAGTCTGCGTGACTGTGCATCGTCGAGCGCATCGTTCATGGCCCAGTCACGCTACATCACGCCAGTAACCTTGAGGTCGTGGACATCACCGCTTGCGAGCAGTGGAAGTCGCTCGCCTCGCGTGCATCCCGCGGTCGTGTCGCGACGTTGAGCGAACTCTTTGCAAGTGAGCCGTCGCGCGTCGCTGCGATGAGCGTGGAGCTGAGGATCGACGGTGAGTCGATACTCGTGGATGCCTCGAAGCAGAACGTGGACAAAGAGGTGTTCTGCGAACTCGCGGGACTGGCGGCACAGGCCCAGGTCGCCGTCGGCCGTGACGCGATGATGTCGGGCGCGATCGTGAACGTGACCGAGGTGCAACCCGCCTTGCACACCGCATTGCGGGCGCCGCGGGGCTCTCGCGTCGAGGTCAACGGGGTCAACGTGGTGGATGCGGTGTGGGCGGTGCGCGACCAGGTCGCCGCTTTCGTCCATGACGTGCGCAACGCGCGGTTCGTCGGCGCGACGGGACGTGCCATCACCGACGTCGTGAACATCGGCATCGGGGGAAGCGACCTCGGACCTGCACTCGTGTACGACGCGCTTGGGGCGACGATGACGCCGCAGGTTCGCTGTTCGTTCGTCTCGAACGTCGACCCGACGAACGTCGAGCGCGTGCTGTCAGGGCTCGACCCGCAGTCCACGATCCTCGTCGTTTGTTCCAAGTCGTTCTCCACCGCCGAGACGTTGGCAAATGCGCGCATCGCCCAACGTTGGCTCGCCGATGCACTTGGATCGGACGCCGTAGGTCACCACACCGTCGCCGTCACGGTCGATGCGAACAAGGTTGCCGCGTCGGGCGTGGTGGCAGAGCACGTCTTTGCAATGTGGTCGTGGGTCGGCGGTCGCTACTCGGTGTCGTCTGCGGTCAACGTGTGCAACCAGATCGCGTTCGGCGTCGATGCCATCGACCGGTTCTTGGAAGGGATGCGTGCAGTTGACGAACACTTCGCCTCGGAGCCTTTCGAACGCAACGCGGCGATGATCCTCGGACTCATCGGAGTGTGGAACCGCAGCCTGCTCGGCCGCCAGAGTCATGCGATCGTGCCGTACGTCGACGCGCTTCGACTCCTGCCGTCGTATCTCCAGCAGCTCGAGATGGAGAGCAACGGCAAGTCGGTCACGAGCGGCGGGGCGCCGGTGGCGACCGACACGGCGCCGGTCATTTGGGGCGGAGTGGGGACCAACGTCCAGCACGCCTTCATGCAGCTTCTGCATCAGGGGACCACCGTGGTTCCGGTGAGTTTCGTCGGAGTTGCCACGCCGCTCACCTCTCGCACCGAGGAACACACCGATCTCGTAGCCAACATGATCGCCCAGTCGGCAGCGCTCGCCTTCGGGCGCGAACATTCTGAGTCGGCACGTGCGATGCCTGGGAACCGCCCGAGCACGACCATCATGCTGAGCGCGCTCACACCGGGCACTCTCGGTGCGTTGATCGCACTCTACGAACACGTCGTGTTCGTCCAGGGCTGCGTGTGGGGAATCAACTCCTTCGACCAATGGGGCGTGGAGTTGGGCAAGACGCTCGCCACGCGCGTCGCAGAAGAGTTGCGCTCGACGTCGACCGCCGCCGACCGCGACGCCTCGAGCGCCCAGTTGCAGGAGTGGTATCTGCGCCACACCCCGCGCGCCTAGTCTGTCGGGCGTGAGCGTGAAGGTGTCCCAAGCGGAGCGCATGATCAACCTGCTCGCGCTCCTCGTCGAGCGCTCGCGCCCTCTCACCCTGAAGCAGATTCGCCGCGAGTTGGGCAACCAGTACTCGGACCAGGACGAAGCTGCACGTGCGGCGTTCGAGCGAGACAAGTCCGAGTTGCGCAAGATGGGCATCCCGATCGAGATGGTCACGCTCGGCGGCGATCAGGCTGGTGAAGGCGGATACACGATCGACCGGCGCAGCTTCCTGCTCGCCGACTTGAAGCTCACCGATGCAGAGCGTGCCGCACTCGAACTTGCGATTGCCACCGTGCGCATGGGTGCCGTCGTCGGCGAAGGGGCGCTGTGGAAGTTGGGCGGCGAGCGCATCACCAATGCGCCGGCGACCTCGGTCAACGTGCAGCTCACCGACGAGGTGCTGCGTTCCCTCGCCGCAGGCGTGATCGACCGCAAGTCCCTCACGTTCACCTACAAGTCCGAGAAGCGCACCGTCGATCCCTACGGCCTCCTCGCCCGAGGCGGATTCTGGTATCTCGTCGGTCACGACCACCTGCGTGGAGCGCAGCGGGTGTTTCGAGTCGACCGCATCGAGTCCTCGATCGGAGTCGTCAATTCGTCATTCGAGCGTCCGGCCAACTTCGACCTCGAGTCCGCCGTGCCAACCGAGCGGGACATGCTCGCCGACGGTGAAGCCCCCGACACCCATGCCGTCGTTCGTGTCGATGCGTCACTTGCCCCTCGCGTACGCGACGAATTCGGCGATGCGGCCGTCGTCGGGACGAATGCGGACGGATCTGTGGACTTCCGGATCCCGTGTGCGAACCTCGCCGCATTTCGTTCGTGGCTGTTCGCGATGGTCGATCGAGCCGAGGTGCTGTCGCCTCCGCACGTTCGCGAACACATCGTCGCATCGTTGCGTGAATTGGCTGGGGGTGCGTCGTGAAGCTGCGTCGCCAACGTCGCGGTCCGCGAAGCGCAGGCGAGCGGGTCGAGCGACTCCTCGTCATGCTCCCGTGGATCCTCGAGCGCGGCCAGGTGCGCCTGTCCGAGATGGCCAAGCAGTTCCGCCTGAGCGAGAAGGAGTTGATGGACGACCTGCTCATGGTGTCGATGTGCGGCGTGCCTCCGTATACGCCCGACGCACTGATCGACGTCAGGGTGGACGAAGAGTGGGTGATCGCAGAGATCCCGCACATGTTCCGTCGTCCTCTCCAGTTGACCTCGGCCGAGGTGTTCGTGTTGAGTGCGATGCGCGATGCGGCCATGCGCATTCCCGGTGCCGACCGGAACGGTCCACTCGCGAGTGCGCTCACCAAGTTGAAACCGCTCCTGCCCACCGACAACGGAGGCGTGGCGATCGACCTGCCCGCGGTGCGGTATCTCTCCGAGTTGCGTGACGCCCTCGAACGCGGTGCGGAGGTGCGCATCAGCTACTTCAGTCCGTCGACGGGTTCGACCACCCAACGAGTCGTCGTTCCGCGGCGAGTCAAAGAGTCCTTCGGCAACTGGTACGTCCACGGCGACGATTCCATCTCGGGGGAGATGCGCACGTTCCGCGTCGATCGCATCGAGTCGCTCGAGTTCACCGGGATCACCCACGACAAGGTCGACCTGCCCGACGACGAGGATGAGGAATGGTTCGCCGATGCGACCGAGTTCGTCACCTTGCGCGTGTCACCGCGGGCTCGCTGGGTCGTCGAGCAGTATCCGTTCGTCTCGCGCCGCGTGGATGACGACGGGACCATCGAGGTGAAGATGGCTGTGACGAGTGAGCATTGGCTCGGTCGGCTCCTGCTGCGCGCAGGGTCGGACGCCGTCGTCGTTGAGCCCGCCAAGTGGGTCGACCTTGCGGCCCGCACGGCCTCGAGCGTGCTCTCCCGCTACGGCGGTTAGGGAGCGAATCGGTCGAGGTCGTCGACCGACGTGACGTTGCCCGCACGGAACAGGTGCGGAAGGAGTCGCGCGACGACGCGCGAGTCGTCGAGTGCGTCGTGATTCGCTTGTTCCGTCACACCGAAGCGTTCCGCGATCGCACGCAGGGTGTTGGACTGTTTGCGGCCGTCCTCGAGCGAGCGCGCCAGACGCAAGGTGCACACCGGCTTGGAGATCTCCAGCGTGCGGCTCGAGGACTTGGCGGCCTCGGTGAGGAAACCGATGTCGAACTTCGCGTTGTGGGCGACGAAGCGTGCGTTGCGAAGGGCCCAGTTGAGGTGGTCGATCGCGACTCCGACCGGAAGTCCGTTGCGAAGGTCGGAACGCGTGATGCCGTGGATCTCGTGCGCCCCGAGGGGAGAGCGTCCCGGTATCCGCTGGTGCACGTAGGTGACGAACTCTGATTCGATCGTGCCGTCGGCACGTGCGATCACGATCCCGAGTTGCAGGAGTCGACAGGTCTGCGGGTCGAGACCGGTCGTTTCGGTGTCGACGACGGCGAAACGCTGTGCCGCGACTGCATCATCCATGCCGCCACCGTATTGCCTGGGTGTGTCGCGCGAGAAGTGCGGGTCAGGGGATGACGATCGGCACGGACGTCACGACGGTGTTCGGTCGGAACAGCAACTT
>CAYXIY010000037.1:0-11157 GCA_964465475.1 uncultured Acidimicrobium sp.
GCATATTTCTCGAAGTAGGGCCCGCCGAGCGTGTAGTGCACGAGTTTTGGTTCGGACGGCCGCGGGACGGGTTCGCCGACGAGGTAGTTCCACGCATTCGGCAGCTCTCCGATTTCTGAGTCGGACGACAGCCACTTGAACTGGTGCAGGTAGAGGCCGCTTTCGGACTCGACGACCTGCGGCGTGAGCGTCGTGCACTTGGCGTTGTTGAAGAGCATCACGCTCGACCAGTTCTTCTTTTCGTACTTGGTCTGGACCTGGCCGAGGAACTTCGTGTCTTCGACGGGGCGATAGTCGTGCTTCACGCACATCACCGAGTAGCGATCGTCGCGCAGCGACCACAGTTCGGCGACGTCGCCGACCATCAACATGTCGCAGTCCATGAACGCAGCCCATCCCTCGTATCCGCAGAGATAGGGAGTCAGGAAGCGGGTGAAGGAGAAGTCGGTGGACTCGATGTTCGAGCGCTCGCGCCCGTAGAACCCGGCCATGTGGCGCTTGACGATCGGGGTGATCGTGACGGGAATCGAGGAATTGCGCAAGATGCTGTGGGACAGCACGTGGAACGCGACGGTCTCGTTGTCGTCGTAACCGATGAAGATGCGGGCGACGTCAGCCATCGATCGTCACACCGTCGTCGGGGCGTCACCCGTGTCGGCGACGGCCTTGCGGATGGCGAGGAGTTGGGTGAGCAGTGCTTCGACGCGGTGCAGCGGAACCATGTTCGGCCCGTCGCTCAGACCCTTGTCGGGGTCGGGGTGAATCTCCATGAACAGCCCATCGACACCCACTGCGACCGCAGCGCGTGCAAGTGGTGCCACGAATTCGCGTTGTCCACCGGATGAACCACCTCGGCCTCCTGGCTGCTGGACCGAATGCGTGGCATCGAAGATGACGGGGCATCCGAACTCGGCGAGCTGCGGGAGCGAGCGGTAGTCGACGACGAGCGTGTTGTAGCCGAAGCTGTTGCCACGCTCCGTCACCATCACGTTCGCCGCACCGGCGTCACGCAGCTTGGCGACGACTTGCGACATCTCTTGTGGAGACAGGAACTGGCCCTTCTTCACGTTCACCGCGCGACCCGTTGCCGCCGCGGCAACCAGCAGGTCGGTCTGGCGGCACAGGAAGGCCGGAATCTGCAGCACGTCGACGACCGGGGCGACCTCTGCTGCGTGGTGCGACTCGTGGATGTCGGTCAGTACCGGCACTCCGAAGCGCTTCTTCACCGCTGCCAGCACCTCAAGCCCGGCCTCGACTCCAGGCCCACGGAAGGACGAGTTCGACGTGCGGTTTGCCTTGTCGAAACTCGACTTGAACACGTATTGAATGCCGAGACGCGACGTGATGTCCACGAGCCGCTCGGCAACCTCCATCACGAGTGCCTCACTCTCGATCACGCACGGCCCACCGATCAGGGTCAGCGGCTTGCCGGATCCAGCGACGACGCTTCCACCGAGCGCCGCGAGTCGTGTGGTCGTCATGTGTGCTCCTAGTCCCCCGACGCCGATTGCGTGATGAGTCCCGCTTGGACGAGGTCGTGCAAGCGGAGAATTCCGGTGACCGCACCGTTCGATCCAACGACGGGCAACAACGTGATGGCCTTCTTGTTGTTGCGCTCCATCCGCTCGATCGCGTGGATGGCGAGCACGTCGTCGGCGATCGTGATGGGGTCCTTGGTCATGATGTCGGCGGCTCGCAGGGACGCCCAGGTGTCAGGCTTGTTCATCTTCAGTGCGCGACGCAGGTCGCCGTCGGTGATGATCCCGTCGATCGACTTCGCGCTCCGTGCGTCACGCACCCAGATCGCACCGATACCGATCTTGGTGATCTCGTCGATCACCTCGACCAGCGTCGTCGAGGAGGCAACGGGCTGCACCTTGTCGATCGGCACCATCAGGTCCCGTACGAAGAGCGTGAGGCGTTTGCCGAGTTGACCACCGGGATGGTTCGTCGCGAAGTCGTCCGCGCTCACCTGACGTCGCTGCATCCACACCGTGGCGAGCGCATCACCGATCGCCATCGCCACCGTCGTGCTCGACGTCGGCACGATGTTGTGCGGGCCAACTTCGGCGTCGACCGATGCATCGAGTGCGACGTCACTCGTGCGGCCGAGGGTCGACTGCAGGTTGCCGACGATGGAGATGATCTGCGTCCCGCGGCGACGGAGGTGCGGCAACACGGCGAGCAACTCCTGCGTCTCACCGCTGTTGCTCAAGAGCAACACGACGTCGCCCTCGGCGACCACGCCAAGATCGCCATGGAGGGCATCCAGCGGGTTGAGATAGAGCGAGACGAGGCCGACGGAGCTGAGCGTGGCGGCGATCTTGCGGGCCACGATCCCCGACTTGCCGACACCACTCGTGACCACCTTCGACGTGCAACCCACGAGGATCGAGAGCGCCTTGTCGATGGACGCCGTGTCCAGGCGCTCAGCCGCGGTCGTGATCGCACGAGCCTCGTCGAGGAGCGCCTCGACGACGTCATGGCGGTGCGTGGTGTGCGGCGTGGTCATGTCGGGTTCCGAAGAGACGCGCCTCAGAATCGCGGCTGAGAAGCGATCTTGCGAGCCAAGTCTAGGTCTTCAGCCACGTTGACCTCGCCGAGTGGTTCGTCGACGACGATCGTGGAGACGGATATGCCATGTTCGATGAACCGGAGTTGTTCGAGCTTCTCCAGGTCCTCGAGCACCGACGAGGCAAACCCCCTCCACGCCGCAAGGGCATCCTGGCTGTAGGCATACAGACCGACGTGACCCCAGTACGTCGTGTGCTTCGTCCACTCGCTCGGCTGCGCGTCGCGCTGGAACGGAATCGGAGAGCGACTGAAGTAGATCGCATCGCCATTGCTGCGGCGTACGACCTTCACCGAATTCGGGCTCTGGATCGACTCGGGCTTCATCTGAAAGATCGGCGTCAACATCATCGGACGTGGGTTGCGCGTGACGAAGTCACCGATCACCGCATCGATCATCGCGGGATCGACGAACGGCTGGTCGCCCTGCACGTTGACGATCACGTCGTGGTCGAGCTGTTGTGCGGCGAGTGCGATCCGATCGGTTCCCGAGGTGCACGATGCCGGCGTCATCAGCGTCCGATAACCCCAGGTCGCCGCGATGTCACGCAGTTCTTCGGAGTCCGTGCACAAAAAGACGTCGTTCGCCCTCGTCGCCTTGCTGCATTGCTCGAGCACACGCTGGAGCATCGGTTTGCCGCCGATGTCGGCGAGCACCTTGCGTGGAAGCCTGGAGGATTCGAGACGCGCGGGAACGGCGATCGCACACCGCGACGTGGGGACCGAGTCGGTCAGAGGGACCCGCCCGCGACTGCCGGAATGATCGAGACGGTCGTTCCCGCGGCAACGGCGGTCTTGAGCCCGTCCATGTAGCGCACGTCGTCGTCGGCCACGAAGATGTTGACGAACTTGTGCAGGTTGCCGTCGCCGTCGAACAGTCGGTCACTGAAGCCGGGGTGGGCGGCGTTCAGGTTGGCGAGGACTTCTGCGAGGGTCGAACCCTCGACGCTGACGGTGGATGCTCCGCCGGACAACGGGCGCAAGGTGGTGGGGATTCGTACGGTGACGGCCATGTGCCCCACGCTATCTGTGCGTGGTGGCTTTCGAGTCCGCGGCGACGATGTCGTCGACGATGCGCGCGCTCAGCGCCACCATCGGCAATCCGCCACCGGGATGACTGGAGCCACCGACGAGATACAGACCGCGCACCGCACCACGATTGTTCGGCCGACGGAAGGCGGCGTTTCTTCCGTTCGACGAGGTCCCATAGATCGCGCCACCAGGTGCCCGATACCGCCTCTCGAAGTCGAGTGGCCCGATCGTCTCGATGAACAGTGCCCGATCGCGAAGGTCGGGCCCGACCGTCGCCAATCTCTCGACGACCCACCGTCCATAGTCCATTCCCGCATCGTCGAGCGACGCTCCGGCAGGAGCATTCACCAGGATGAACCAGTTCTCGTGGCCCGCAGGTGCCTGACTCGGGTCCGTGATCGACGACACGCAGGCATAGATCGTCGGATCGCTCGGCAACTCACCTCGTTCGATCTCTGCGAACTCGCGCTCGTAGTCGGCGGAGAACCACACGTTGTGGTGCACGACGTTCGGCGTCGCCCCGCGCGCGCCGACGAGGACGACGACGCCACTCGACGAGCGCCCGGCGGACTGCACGCGGCGCAATCGCTTCGGTTCGTCGAGCAAGTCGCGATACAGGTGTTCTGCATCGACGTTGGCGATGACGAGACCTGCGGACATGGTTTCCCCGCCGGCGATCTCGACCCCGGTGACTCGACCGCGTGTGGTGATCAGTCGCGTGACGTCACAGCTCGTGCGAATCTCGACCCCCATGCGCCGCGCGACGCGCTCGAGTGCGTCCCGCAACGCACCGAGACCACCCATCGGATACCACGCGCCGTGGTCGGCTTCGATCGACGCGATGCACGACAGCGTCGCCGGCGAGCGATACGGGGACGAGCCGCTGTAGGTCGCATAGCGACCGAGCCACTGCTGCAGGTTCGGGTTGGTGAAGTGATGACGGGCTGCGGTCGCGAGCGTCCTTCGCGCATCGATCGCACCGAGGTCTCCGATGCGCTTCATGCGTCGCAGCAGGCTGATGGGGCCACTCATCGGTCCGGCGAGGAAGGTTCGCTCGCTCACCTCCCAGATCGAACGCGAGTGCCTCAGGAACTGGAGATACTCCTCGCCCGAACCCGGGTGCATGCCGTCGAGTGACGAGGCGGTGTCGATCGGGTTGTCGTAGAACGTCGCCGTCGTGTGGTTCTGCCAGAAGTAGCGGAACTGGGTCGACAAACGGCGCAGGTCGACCTCGGCATCGAGCGACGTCCCCGCACACCGCATCACCTCGTCGAACACCTGCGGCAACGTGAGGAGCGACGGACCGAGATCGAACGTGAAGCCGTCGCGCTCGTAGACGGCAAGCTTGCCGCCGACGACCGGCAGCCGCTCGAGGATGGTCACCGAGCGCCCGCGGGCCGCCAGGCGAATCGCGACGCACAGCCCGCCGACTCCACCACCAACGACGATGACGCGCTCAGCGGACACGGTTCAACCGTCCCAGCGCGACGAGACCAAGCGAACCCATCGTGGCGGCACCCCACAGCGCGACCCACGGTTCTCCAAAGAAGAACAGGAATCCCATCGTCTCCATCGCGGCCACGGCGACATACTGCACGACGGGTGTGCGCTGAGGAGCCTTCGGTGGCAACACGAGCTCAAAAATGACCATCATGACGGCACTCACGAGGAGCCAGCCCAGGTAGTTGGTGAGTGGAATCCCGAAGTAGTCACCACCATTCGGCCAGACCCAATACCCCTCCATCACCATGTGCGGATCGAGGAACACGTCCCACGCCGTCAGCGCGACTGCACCGACTCCGATGCGCACGACGGCCGGTGACGACGCCCCCGTGATCGACCTCGCCACCTCACGCGCGGGCAGCGCCATCGCAAACCACGCGAGCGCGACCGCGACGGGAACTCCTGCGACGTGCGGGTCGAGCAGGTCGGTGTAGTCATACGAACCGAACGGAAACCCGCTGCGCGAGCCGACGATCTCGACGGCAAGCCCGCACGCAACGACGAGACCAGCGGCACGATACGCACGATTCCCCCAGCCTGCCCGAGCGCTCAGGAACGAGATCAGGAAGAGTCCACAGACGACGACGTTGGCGAGCGTCACCCGCAACGTCGAACCAACCTCGGCAAGCGGCGTTGCGACCATCGCAACGGCGGTGACGAAGATTGCGATGCGCTTCATCGACGCAGGATGCTCGGCGCCATCAGCCTGAACACCATCACCGCTTTCTCCCACGTCGACACCGAGGCGCGACGGGCGAACACGTCGTAGTTCTGGGCCTCGATCTTGTCGAGGATGCGACCGTAGAGCACGCGTGCAGCCCCGATCGATCGGGCCGACCGTGGAGGCAAGAGTGCCAGTCCGGCGTCCGCCGAACGGTAGAGCTCGCGACAGCGGGCGATCTCGAACTTCATCAAGTCGACGAACTCGGGCGTGCACTTCCTTGCCGTCAGATCGACGCCGAAACGTCGCACGTCCTCCTGCGGGATGTACACACGACCGCGATCGAGGTCCTCGTTCACGTCGCGAAGGAAGTTGGTGAGCTGGAATGCGTTCCCGAGGTCGCGCGCCGGCTGGATTGCCGACGGATTCAGCGGCTCGAGGATCGGCAGCATCATCTCGCCGATCACGGCGGCCGAGCCGTCCATGTAACCGAGGAGGTCATCCCACGTCTCGTAGCGCTCGACCGTCAGGTCCATCGTCATGCTGCGCAGGAACCGCCTGAAACAGTCCGGGTCGATGGAGCATCGCGTCGCGGTGTCGACCACCGCTCGCAGCACCGGGTCGCGCGATTCACCAGCCGCAAGGTCACGAAAGAACCGATCTCCGAAGTCCTTCAGCGCCTTCTCCCGCTCTTCCACCGGCACCGGTCCGAGATCGTCGACGATGTCGTCGGCATACCGACAAAAGCCGTAGAGCGCATGCACGTGTCGACGCTTGTCGCGAGGCAACACCTTGGTCGACCAGTAGTACGTCGTGCCGTGACGCTTGTTGAACTCCTTGCACAACTCGTAACTTTCGTCCAGGGACAGCTCGCGCGTCGGCAGCAAGTGCGTGGTCGGGGTTGGCGCCTGACGCGTCATGTCCTGCTACCTCCGCGACGCGCTGTATTCATCGACGCGCTCTGCCGCGAGCTTGCCGGACACCAACACCATCGGCACGCCGACACCGGGCAACGTGGAGGATCCGACGAAGACGAGTCCGGGCACACGCTTGTCCACGTTGTTCGGCCTGAATGGACCGGTCTGCATGAAGGTGTGGGCGAGCGCGAACGGCGTTCCGCGCTCCATACCGAGTGCCTCCCAGTCCATCGGGTCATAGACGCGCTCGACGACGACGTCGGTCGGATAGCCGAGCCTGGCGACCGTCGACTTGATGTCGCCGACGATGCGCTCGCGTTCCTTGCTCCAGTCGATCTTGCCGTCGAGGTTCGGCGTCGGCTCGAGCACGTACAACGACGAGTGTCCGTCGGGCGCGAGACCTGGAGTGTCGAGCGAGTGCAACGTGACGAGCAGCGATGGATCCGGCATCCGCACCCCGTCTTCGATCAACGCCTTGAACGAGCCATCCCAGTCCTTGCCGAAGTGGATGTTGTGGTGCGCTGCGTTGCTCGGTGGCACACCCTTGACGCCCGCGACCCACAGCACGCAACTTGGGCTGTACTTGCCGTTGCGCGCGACGCGAGGAGCGTCCACGCCGCCGAGCAACGTGCGATAGGCGACGGGCAGGTCAGGGTTGCACACGACCACGTCCGCGTCGATGCGTTCGCTCCCGGCGATCTCGACACCCGACACCGCGCCGTGGGAACCGGGGCGCCGCACGATGCGCGTGACCGGAGCGTTGAACCTGAACTGCACGCCAGCGGCCTCGAGTGCAGAATGCAGTCCCGTCGCCATCGCGTGCATTCCACCCTCGGGGAAGTACACGCCCTCGACGGAGTCCATGTACGTGATGACCGCATACAGCGACAACGCCTCGTATGGGGCGAGCCCTGCATACATCGCCTGGAAACTGAAGATTCGCTGCAGTCGCTCGTCCGAGAAGAAGCTTGCGACCTTCTTGTCGAGCTTGGAGAATCCTCCGAGGGACACCAACTTGAGCCCGGCTTTCCACGGCTTCAGGAGGTCGAACGGTGAGTTGAAGTTGGCGTCGATGAACGAGTCCATCTCGGCCCGATAGAGCTCCTCCAACCACGCACAGAACCGAATGAAGGCCTCGGCCTCCTTGCCGTTGGAGAATCGACGGATCTCTTCTGCCATCCGCTCCCTGCCGTGCAGCACGTGCAGTTCGCTGCCGTCGTCGTAGACCGCGCGATACATCGGATCGACCTTCTTGATCGTCACGTAGTCGGCCATGTTGGCTCCGGCTGCCTCGAACACGCGCTCGAGCAGGTTCGGCATCGTCAGCACCGTCGGTCCGTTGTCGAGACGGAAGCCGGCGGATTCGATCATCCCCGCTCGCCCACCGGGAATCGGATCGCGCTCGACGACGGTGACCGAGTGACCCGCCTTGGCGAGGTACGCGGCGGCGGACAGTCCGCCGAGTCCTGCTCCGATGACGACGACGTTCATTACACCGTCCGCCACGACACGTAGTTGGCAAGGGCGACGAGTTCGCTGCGCGCCTCATCGGTGAGGTCGACGTCGTCGAGGGCTGCAATCGCCGAGTCGGTCAACGAGGTGATCTGCCCCTCGAGCTCGTCCAGCGCTCCGGTTGCGCGAATTGCGTCTTGTACTTCTTCCACTTGGGAATCGGTGAGGTGTGCCGATCCGACGAGGTCAAGTGTCGTGCGCTGCGCGGGAGTCGCGCGCGACACCGCGATCGCCATCAGCGGCGTCGGCTTGCCTTCGCGCAGGTCGTCACCGACCGGCTTGCCGGTGACGCTCGTTTCGCCGAACGCCCCGAGCACGTCGTCGCGCATCTGGAACGCGTCCCCGAGCGGGAGACCGTAACGCGAGAGTGCCGCAAGGTGGGCTTCCCCGCACGCGGGATTTGCGAGCAACGCCCCGAGGTGGAGCGGTCGCTCGATCGTGTACTTGCCGCTCTTGTACCGACAGATGCGCTCGGCCTTCTCACGGCGGCGTTCGCTCGTTGCCGAACCGACCATGTCGAGGTATTGACCGATGTTCAACTCGATGCGCAATTCGTTCCACAGCGCCCACACCTCTCGTGGCGCGCCATGCAGCAACACGTCGGAATAGACGAACGCGAGGTCGCCAACGAGGATCGCCACGCCCTCACCGAATCGACGACCCTCTCCTGCGAGCGACTGGGCCTCGTGTTGATCGATGTACACGGTGTGCGTCGTCGGCTCGCCACGTCGAGTCGTCGAGCCGTCCATCACGTCGTCGTGGAAGAGCGCGAACGCATGCAGCAACTCGAGGGCTCCGCCCGCATCGATCACGCTCGCCGATGACTTGTCACCGCCGGATCCGACGAAACCCCAGTAACAGAATGCTGGCCGCAGGCGCTTGCCGCCGGCCAACACGAGCCTGCCGATCTCGCGGATCGGGGCGATCAGATCCGAGTCGAACGAGCCCCAGCGACGGGTCTCCTCGTCGAGCAGCTTGGCAAGACGGTCGTCGACCGCCTGGGCGATCGCAGTCAGCGAAGCGGGGGTCGAACGCACGCCGACAAGGCTACGCCGACTGGCTGGACCCCGACCTGTTGTGGGTCAACTATTCGTCCCCGAGTCCGCCGACGACCTCTTCGATGCGCAACTTGGCCGCGCCGATTCGCTCGCGACACAACTCGATGAGTGTGGCGGCACGCTGGACGTGCGTGGACAGTTGATCCACGTCGACGTCGTCACGTTCGAGCAACTCCAAGATCTCCTCGAGTTCGGCGACGGCTTCTGCGTAGCCCAAGTCTGCGACGTCCTTCTTCTTCGTGGCCATCAGCCCTCCTCGTGTCGTGTGGTGGTTCCCACCACGCTTGTGATCGTTCCATCTGCGAGATGCGTGACGACGTCGTCACCGGTCGACACGTTCGCGACACTGCGCACGGTTCTGCCGTCCTTCGTCGTCGTGATCGACCAACCGCGTGCCATCGTCGTCTTCGGATCGAGCAGGCGAACACGCTCGGCTACGGCGTCGATCTCACGTGCGGCATTGCGCACGACGTCCAGTGGTCTCCTGCGAATCCGCTCGCTCGCCACCGTCACCAAGTTCTCTCCCGCGCGCACGATCTCGAACACGCGATGACGGATCGAATGCGCCGAATCCACCAGTGCCTGTTCCGAACGCCGCAACATCTCCATTGCCTCGTCGGCGATGGAGTCCCACGCGCTCTCGGTGCGTTCGACGTAGGCCTGCACGACGTCGACGACGCCGGCGGCACACGCGGTCGGAGTCTTGAAGGCGCGATACGCGACCTCGTCGGCGACGCTCTTGTCGATCTCGTGTCCCACTCCGACGAATACCGGCTTGCGGCAACGACCGATTGCGGACGCCACCTCGAGCGTGTCGAAGGCGAGCAAGTCGGTGCGCGAACCACCACCGCGCACGACCATGACGAGGTCGATGTCGTCTCGGGACGAATAGTGGTCGAGTGCCGCGACGATCGTCGACACCGCTCCCTCTCCCTGGACGCGCACGTCGTGGACCGTGATCGAAAAGCCGATGCCGGAGTCGGTGAGCTCGTGCACCGTGTCGGCGTGCGCTGCGCTACCGACGGAGGTGATGAGTGCGAGACGCAACGGCACGAGCGGCAGTTCCACCTGACGATTCGCGTCGTAGAGACCTTTCTCACGTAGCTGGCGAATCACCTCGTCGCGTTGCCCGGCGAGGTCCCCGAGGGTGTATCGGGGGTCGATGTTGCTCACCTTGAAGGAGAACTTGCCGTTCACGTCCCAGACGTCGGCGACACCGAAGAGGCGCACCTTGATGCCGTCTCCGAGGGTGAGGCGATGACGATCGAGGAGCGGGCGCAGTTTGGTGTGGACGCCGTCCCACATCGCGACGTTCAGCGTCGCCTTCTTCGTGCCGTCGCGCTCCACGACGTTGAAATACAGGTGCTTGTTGCGGTCGTTGAACGACTCGATCTCTCCCTGCACCCACACGCCACGACCGAGGCCGCGCTTCAGGATTCCGTTCACGTACTTGACGAACTCGCTCACCGACATCGTCGGCTCGGTCGACTCACCCTCCGGGTCTTCGATGAACGGGTCGACGTCGAGATCCTGCATCAGGGGACAGGCTAGGTCAGGCCACCCACACGGATTTGCGCCGCGTACGGGCCGTCGTTGCGCATCAGTTGCTCGTGTGTCCCCTGCTCGACGATGCGCCCCGCGTCCACGACGAGGATCACGTCCGCGTTGCGCACGGTGGAGAGCCGGTGGGCGATCACGAGCGAGGTGCGGTTCTCCATTGCTGCGTCCAATGCGGACTGCACGACCGCCTCGCTCTCGTTGTCGAGGTGGCTGGTCGCCTCGTCCAAGATCATCACCGCCGGGTTCTTGAGGAGCAACCGGGCAATCGCGAGGCGCTGCTTCTCGCCACCCGAGAGCCGGTAGCCGCGCTCGCCGACCACGGTGTCGTATCCGTCGGGCAACG
>CAYXIY010000038.1:0-11151 GCA_964465475.1 uncultured Acidimicrobium sp.
CATGCCGCTGAAGCGGCAGCGTTGACGGAGTCGATGCGCGCACAGATCGAGGAAGCCGTCGCCGGAGTGACGCTGCCAGCAGAGCCGCTCTCGTACTATCACGAGCTCGACAACACCCTGTACTCGGTGACCTCCAACACCTTCATCGGTTCGGTCTATTCGCTGTTCGGTCTGCGCAACATCGCTGACAACGTCGAGGCGGGTAACGACTATCCGCAGTTGTCCGCCGAAGTGATCGTGTCCGCGGATCCGGACCTCATCTTCCTCGCCGACACCAAGTGTTGCGGTGAGACGGCCGCGACCGTCGCCGCCCGCGAAGGTTGGGGCTCGCTCAAGGCAGTCACCAACGGCAACGTGATCGAGCTCGACGACGACATTCCGTCGCGTTGGGGACCGCGCATCGTGGACTTCGTGATCGCGATCCGCGACGCGATTGCGGCGCTCCTGGCGAACGCCTAAGCGCCTTCGATCCGACGGGATTTGGTCATGGCGCGCACTCGAGACACCTCACGATTGTCGTGGTGGATCGTCTCGAGTGCCGCCGTGCTCGTCGTGTCGTGCATCGTCGGATTGATGATCGGCCCCGCCGGACCGCAGTGGTGGAGGATTCCACTCGAGCTTGCGGATCGTCTGCCCTTCGTCTCGCTCGACAGCGGCATTTCGGATCGTGACTGGACGATCGTGTGGCAGATCAGGGCACCGCGAGTGGTGCTCGCCGCGATCGTCGGCGGGACGTTGTCACTGTCGGGCGCGAGCTATCAAGGGGTGTTCCGCAACCCGCTCGTCGACCCGTACCTCCTCGGGGTGGCGGCGGGTGCCGGTCTCGGTGCGACGCTCGTGTTTGCTCTCGGTGGTGCCCGACCCGCCGACTGGCTGATCGACCCACTCCCGCTCGTTGCGTTCGGATCGGGCATGGTGGCGGTGTTCGTCACCTACATGGTGGGCACGTCGTTCGGTCGCACTCGTTCGAACATCAGCCTCGTGCTCGCGGGCGTCGCCGTGACCTCGCTCGCCACGGCGATCCAGACGTTCGTGTTGCAGCGCAACAACGACGTCGTGCGCCAGGTCTATGCCTGGATTCTTGGGCGGCTCTCGAGTGCCACGTGGGGCGACGTGCGACTCGTCTTGCCATACGTGATCGTCAGCACCGTGGCGCTCCTCATGCACCGTCGACTGCTGGACGTGTTGCGTGTCGGTGACGACGAAGCCGTCGCCCTCGGCACCAACATTCGTCGGGTGCGATTCATCGTCGTCGGAGCGGCCACGCTCGGGACTGCGGCCGTCGTTGCGGTGAGTGGGCTCATCGGCTTCGTCGGGATCATCGTTCCCCATGCGGTGCGTCTCGTCGTCGGCGCGAGTTACCGCAAGGTGTTGCCGTTGAGCCTGTTGCTCGGCGGGGCGTTCCTCGTGCTCGCCGACATCCCGAGCCGCGTGTTGTCGGACCCGGCGGAGACGCCGATCGGCGTGGTGACGGCGTTCTTCGGTGCGCCGTTCTTCTTGTTGCTCCTGCGCACGAGGGAGTCGGCACGATGACGGTGCTCGGATTCTGTGATCTCCGCGTGTCGTATGGCGAGCACGTCGCCGTTCAGTCGTTCAACGACATCCTGCACTCGGGCGAATGGGTGTGCGTCATCGGTCCGAACGGCGCGGGCAAGTCGTCGGTGCTGCGAGCGGCCGCGGGGCTCATCGCCTACACCGGCTCCGTTGCCGTCGATCAGAAGGAGATCCCGGCTACGTCCGCGCGTTGGCGCGCGCGACACATCGCCTTCGTCCCGCAGAACCCGCTCATCCCGCCGGACATGAACGTCGAGGACTACGTGCTGCTCGGGCGCAATCCATACATCTCCTACTTCGGCGTCGAGTCCGTGTCCGACCGGGCGATCGTCGCTGACGTGCTCGCCAATCTCGACCTCGTGGGCTTCGAGCGGCGGACGCTCGCCACGCTGTCGGGAGGGGAGATCCAGCGCCTGGTGATTGCTCGAGCGCTCGCGCAGCAGGCACCGGTGTTGTTGCTCGACGAGCCGACGAGCGCACTCGACATCGGACATCAGCAGCATGCACTCGAACTCGTCGACAGGTTGCGTCGAGAGCGCGGTCTCGCCGTCGTGTCGGCGATGCACGACCTGACGCTCGCCGGCATGTATGCAGACAGACTCGTCCTCATGCACGACGGCACGACGGTTGCTCGCGGCTCGGCCGAAGACGTGCTGACGCCGGACAACCTCGCCAAGTACTACGGCGTGAACGCGCGAGTGCTTCGTGAGCCAGACGGCACGATCGTCGTGATTCCGAACCGGGGGAGAAGCAACTAGGCGACACTACGGTTGGGAGTGCATGGAACTCGATCCGCGCCTGCTCAACCGTCACGTCGAAGGATGTGCGCACGCACACCAGTTGCTCCTTGCGTCGATCGAGTCGATCACGACGGAGCAGTGTCGAGAGGCATCTGCGCTCACCGACTGGACGCGGGGGCACGTGCTCACGCACCTGGCGCGCAACGCCGACAGCCACGCACACTTGCTCGAGGCGGCAGGGCGGGGCGAGGTCGCGGACCAATATGAGGGTGGATATGCGGGGCGAGTCGCGGCGATCGACGCCGGCGCCATGCGTTCGGCCGACGAGCTCGTCGCGGACGTTCGCCGAAGCATCTACGCATTGGAGGGGGCCTGGTCGCGGGCAACGAGCGAAACCTGGCTCGGTGAAGGCCGCAATTCGATCGGTGCCCCGATTCCGATGGCCGACATCGTGTTCCTGCGCTGGCGCGAAGTCGAGGTGCACCACGCGGACCTCGCGCTCGGATTCTCGTTCGCCGATTGGTCGACCGAGTACGTTCGCCTCGAACTCGATCGTCAAGTGATGCTGTGGCGTTCACGACGATCACTTGGGCTCACCACGCTGCCCGAAGCGGCGATGCGGCTCGACCCCCACACCCGTCTTGCATGGCTCCTCGGTCGACACGTCGTCGATGGGCTCCCCGCACCCGATCCGTTCTGAGTGATGCGTCGGATCAGTCGTCTCTTGGTGGTCGTTGCCGCGATGTGGATGGCCGCACCGTCGGTCGCGCTCGCTCACGCGGGGCTCGAGGGGACCGATCCAGTCGCCGGGTCGTACGTCGAGGTGTCACCAGAGACGATCACGCTGACCTTCGACGAACGAGTGATCACCGGGTTCGGTTCGCTTCGTGTGCTCGACGCCGAGGCGACGGAACTCGTCGACCTTCCGCTGCGCCCCGGGGCGACCAACGCAATCGCGGTCGCAGACCTCGATTCGCAACTTCCGGACGGCGCATACGTCGTGTTGTGGAGGGTCACGTCGTCCGACGGACATCCCGTGCAGGGGTCCTTCACGTTCAGCGTCGGTGAAACCAACCAGACGATCGCTGCGGACGTGGCGGCGAGCGCGGTTGCGGAGCACGGCTTGTCGCGGCTGTTCGTCGTCATCCGTGCGTCCATGTACCTCGCTTTCGTCCTCCTCGTCGGCGTCATCGCGCTCATGTGGCGCCGGGGTGGGCAGGCCGTGTCGGTACGCGCGGCGATTCTCACGCGCGGGTCATGGTTCGTGCTCGTCGTGGCGAGCGCACAGGCTCTCGTGGCCTTCGGCCCGCATGCGGCTGGCGTCAAGATCTATCGCGCATTCGACGGCGAACTGCTGCGCACCACGCTGGATATGACGTTCGGTCGCGCACAGGTCGTGCGCCTCGTGCTTCTCCTCGCGCTCTGGCCGATGCTCACATCGTTCGTCAGGGGAGCTCGCCAACGGTTCCTTCTCGTCGCAATCGCCGCGCTCGCCGTCACCGTGTCGGTGTCCGGACATGCGATCTCGACCTCGCCGGTGGTGCTCGGAGTGGGATCCGATGCGGTTCACCTCCTTGCGATCGGAGCGTGGATCGGTGGGTTGTTCGCCCTCGTGCTCGTGACCAGGGAACGCACTCGTTCGAACGAGGACCAACTTGCCCTCGCCGACGGATTTTCTCGTATCGCCCGACGGGCGCTGCCGATCGTCGTCGTCACTGGAGCGATCCAGACGTGGCTGCTCGTCGGAGACGTGACGGAGATTCTCGACACCCAATATGGGCGCAGCCTCGTCGTGAAGTTCGCACTCGTTGCCGTCGTCGTCGCACTCTCGGGAACGGCACGATCGGCACTCAGGCGCAGGGACGCGTCAAGCCTGCGCGCGACGATCGCCTTCGAGGCGGTCATCGCCGTCGTCGTCATCGCCCTCACCGCATCACTGACGGGACTGTCGCCAAAGACCGTCTCGGCAGCGGAGCCATATCAAGAGACCGTCGTTGGCCAGGACGTGTTCGTGACGCTCGCGGTGACACCTGCACGTGTCGGCTCGAGCGAGGTGCACCTGATCATGTCGCGCACAGGTGGCGTCATCGGTGAGTTGACCGACGTCGAACTGCGCATCGGATCGGCGTCGATGAACCTGCCAATGGGGCCGGTGCCACTCACCAAGGTCGCGCCGAACCACTACACCGCGCGCATCACCTTCGCCTTCGCAGGAACCTGGACTGCGGAGGTGGTGGCGAGCCCGCGGCCGTACTCGGTGTCGAGGTTCGCCTTCGACGTGCCGATCAGCGAGTAGGAGACAACTCGAGGACGACGAGGTGGTGACCGAGACCGGTCGCTTCGTCGATGAACTGGTCTCCGACGACGTCAAAACCGTGGCGCCGGTAGAAGTCGAGCGCGCCGTCACGAGCGCGTGCCCACACGAAACGAGCCCCACGCTCACGAGCGCGATCGATCCCTGCACCCAAGAGCTTTCCGCCGACGCCTTGCCCCTGGAGATGCTTGGCGACAGCCATGCCGCGGAGTTGCACGGCGAAGGCCGAGTCGTCGTTCGGCCATGGACGGTCGAGCCAGGTTGAGGTGGCTACGACTTCGTCGGCGTCATGGATCGCAAGGTGCACGGCGTCGGGATCGTCGTCCTGGGCATACCGCGGATCACGGGACGGGGTGCCGTCGCGCAGCACCGCCATGCGCAACGACAGGATGTCATTCGTCGACACCGCTCGAACGATCCAGCGCTCAACATCATCCATGGTCGGCCTCCGGGGACGACACGCTACCTGCGTCGAGTTGTGCGATGTGCACGACGCGAGTGGACAATGCCGTCGCCTCTGCCATGTCGTGCGTGACGTGCACGACGGTGGTTCGCAGTGACGCGAGCAATTGCGAGATGTCGGCGAGCAGTCGGTCGTGCAGCTGCCCATCCAGTCCCGTGAGCGGCTCGTCGAGGAGAAGGACGCGAGGAGTGGTGACGAGGGTGCGTGCAAGGGCCACTCGCTTGGCCTCGCCCCCCGAGAGCGTGTCGACGCGACGGGCTTCGAACCCGGAGAGTCCGACCAGCGCCAACATTTCCGTGACTCGCTCACTCGACGATCGTCCCGTGACCCGCAGGCCATAGCCGACGTTGCCCGCGACGTCGAGGTGCGGGAAGAGCTGGTTGTCTTGGAACACGATGCCCACTCCGCGGCGGTGGATGGGAAGCGACGTCACGTCGCGGCCGTCGATCTCGACGATTCCCGAGACCGGTCGTTCGATACCGGCGATGATGCGAAGCAGGGTTGACTTGCCAGATCCGCTCGGACCAACAAGGGAGACGATCTCACCTGTTTCGACGGTGAGCGACAGGTGTCGATAGAGCGTGCGGCCGTCGTATGCCGCGGCGATGTCGACGAGGCGCACCGTCACGACGAACGCCCTTCAGTCGATTCGACTACTGCGAGGACGACGATGGCGACGGCGATGAAGAGCGTCGCGACGACGTAGGCCTGTGCGGTGCGCAGGTCTCCCGGCCGCCCGATCTCGCGTGCGATGAGTACGGGCAACGTCGTCGAGTCTCGGCGGGTAAGGAAGCTTGCAGCACCGAACTCTCCGAGCGAAACGGCCGCCGACACCGCGGTCGCTGATGCAATCGAGCGTCGGAGGAGTCGAGCGTCGATCGTCAGCCAGGCGCGCAGGCGGGTGGCGCCGAGCGTCATGGCGGCTGCGCTCACGTCGCGGGGGATGGATCGTGCGGCCTGAGTGACGACCACGTGGACGAGCGGCAGGGCGATGAGTGCGTGAGCGAGCGGAGTGAGGAACCACGATGCACGAAAGTCGAACGGCGGGTTGTCGAAGGTGAGGATGTATCCGAGGCCGATGACGACGGCAGAGATGGTGAGTGGAAGCGCGGTCATCATCCCCCCGATACGCGCCCACGTCTGGGAGTAGGTGGCGGCAAGTGCACTTGCCGTACCGAGGATGCCGGCGAGCGCCGCACAGATCGCGGCCGTACGCAGCGACGTTCGAAGCGCGTCTCGGAATGCCTCGCTCCCGACGAATCCCCATCCACCAACCGAGCGTCCAGCCGTCGCCAGCCACGGAATCGTGATGAATGCGATCGTCGAAACGAGGATGCCGATGGCGAGGTGACGTGCAGGGTCGGTGCGCAGCGGTCGGCGACGCGTGACGAGGCGATCGACGCGACGCACGGTGCTTTCTCGACGGGTGACGAGGAGACCGACGACGACGAGGAACACGACCTGCCCGAGGGCCAGGACGACTGCTCCGTCGAGGTCTCCGATGAGCATCGCGCGGGCGTAGATCTCGGTCTCGATCGTCGACAGTGACGGTCCACCGACCATGCGGACCACGCCGAAACTCGTGAAGCCAAAGAGGGCAACGATCGCACTCGCAGTCACGATGGCTGGTCGAAGGGCGGGCACAAGGACCGTCATCACCGCGCGCACCCTCGAGGCACCGAGGGTCTGTGCCGCGGCGGTCAGGTGAGGTGAGATCGACTCCCACCGTGCGCCGACGACCCGCACCACGACGGCGAGGTTGAAATAGGCGTGCGCGACGACGACGGCGAACCAGGTGTAGTCGAGGTCGTCGGGCAACGCGGCGAGGATGGCGACGCCGACGACGACCGTCGGCAAGAGAAACGGCGTCGTGACGATGGCGGAGACGACACGCCGCGACGCAAAGTCGAAGCGTGCGAGGACCCACGTGACGGGGAGTGCGAGCACGAGGCACGCCGCCGCGGACACGACGGCCTGCCACGCCGAGAACCACAGCGCGTCACGCACCGACGGATTGGACAACACGTCGCCGACACGGTCAAACGACCCGACGCGCGAGACGAGCACGGCTGTCGGTACGACGCAGAAGGCAAGAACGTACGCGACCGGCGCCACTCCGAGCCATCCGGCCCACGCGCGATAGGGGTGGTTCGGCTCAGGAGTCGACAACGATGCGCTTCCACTCATCGAGCCAACGAGTGCGGTTCGAGGCTATGACGTCTGGTGCGAGACGCAGCGGGTTCTCGGGCTTCACGGCATAGTCGACGAATTCCTTGGGCAACTCGACCGACCCATTGACCGGATAGACGAACTGCGACAACGGCAGTGTCGCCTGGAACGTGACGTCGGTGAGGAAGTCGATCAGCTGCTGTGCGGCCTCGACGTGCTTCGAGCCCCGCAGGATCCCCGCATATTCGACCTGCGCAAAACAGGTCAGTGCCGCGACAGCAGTCGGCGCTTCGGTCACCGGTGGGTCCGCGTAGATCACCTCGGCTGGAGGCGAGGAGCCGTAGCTCACCACGATCGGGTGCGCGCCGTCGCCGGACGAGCCGGAGAATTCGATGGTGTACGCCTCGGTCCACCCGTCGACGACGAGGATGCCGTTGTCGCGCAGTTCACGCCAGTAGTCCTGCCAGCCGTCCTCGCCGAACTCGGCGATCGTGGCGAGGAGGAATGCGAGCCCGGGTGACGAGGTGAGCGGGCTCGGCACCACGATCCGGTTGGCGTACGAACGGTTGGTGAGCGACTCGAGCGTCCCGGGCGGGGTGATGCCTTCGTCGGCGAACCACTGCACGTCGTAGTTGATGCACACGTCCCCGGTGTCGACGGGCGTCACCTCGTGTCCAGGGACGTCGATCGTCACGTCGGAATCCATCGTCGAGAGGTTCTTCGATGCGTACGGCACGAAGACGTCTGCCTCGAGCGCTCGCGAGAGCAACGTGTTGTCGACGCCCCACAGGACGTCACCCTCCGGATTCCCACTCGTGAGGACGGCCTTGGTCACGAGCTCGCCCGCATCCCCTGCGAGCACCACCTCGACCGAGATTCCGGTGCGGGCGGTGAACTCGTCGAAGATGCCCTCGGGGAAGGCGAAGGAATCATGCGCGAGGAGCGTGAGGGTGACGGGCCCGTCGTCCAGTGTCGTCTGCGACGCGGACTGAGATGTCGACGAACATCCCATCGCGATTGCGATGAGGGCTACGAGTGCAGTAAGTCGTTTCATGTGGTCTCCAATGCGTGCGGTCGGGTGATGACGAGGGTTCCGGAGGTGAGCGAGATGAGCGCTCGGGATTCGACGAAGACGTTGCTCACGCCGCGCGAGGAGTGCGAGGCAAAGGAGTCGTCGGCGACGTTCCACTTCAGCCCGCTCGTCGTCACGCCCGTCGCGTCCCCTCCGAAGGCGTGCAGGCCGAGCGTTTCGCCAATCCTGCCCTCGAGCGTCCTCGTCGACGGACCGTGGGCGATCGTGATGTGCGCGGTGTCCCACCATGCATCGATCGTCGCGTGGGCGAACTCGCGGTGGGTGAGCGTGGCGAGCACGCCGAGCTGATGGTCGAGCCTGCCGCCTCCACCCGTCACGACCGTGACGTGCGTGGCGCCGCGGGCGAGTGCCTCGGCGACGGCGAGTTCGGTGTCCGTGGAGTCCTTGTCGTGCGGTGATCGGAGCACCTCGACCCCATTCACCTCGGCCCCCACGAGCACGGCGGGATCGACCGAATCCATGTCCCCGACGACGCAGGTGACGCGCAGTCCGAGGTCGATCGCGTGGTGGAGACCGGAGTCGGCAGCAATGACGACCTGGGGGGTCGGCAGGAGCCCGGCGAGACGGCGATCAGGGGGAAGCCCACCGATGACGACGACTGCGGTTGTGTGACTCATCTCGCTCCCTCCGCTGGCATGACCCAGATCAGGTGTGCGGGTCGGTGGTGGCGACCACCCTCTCAGCCCATCGAACCAACGGACTCCCCGTGCGTACGTCACGAAGTGTACTCCCGTGCACCGCGGCGTCGATGTCGGGCACGACTTCGTTGCGTCGCCACGCGCCGATAGCGTGTGCGCCGTGAGCCCCTTCGCAGCGACCGCAGAGACCGACAAGTCGAGCACCATCATCGACATCACCCCGCATGCGCACGCCAAATTGGTCGAGTTGCGGGACGCGGAGACCGAGGGCGCGCAGTTGGGTCTGCGCCTCGAGATTTTGTCCCAGCCGGGCGAAGATTTTCGGTACGACTTGTCCTTCGACTTCTTCACCAAGGCCGCCTTCAGCGACGAGGTCCGCACGATCGACGGCCTGAAGATCATCATCCCTGCCAAGGACGTGGAGTCGTTCCAGGGTGCGGTCATCGACCACAACGACTCGCAGGGTCTCCTCATTCGCAACCCGAACAAGCCGAAGGCACCGAACGTCGAGGGTCTCGTGCGCGACGACGAGGTGTCGGCACAGATCGAAGCGATCGTGTCGGGCGAGGTCAATCCAGCACTCGCGGCGCACGGGGGCTTCGTCACCTTCGCCGGCCATGACACCGAAGGCACCGCGTATTTCACGATGGGTGGTGGATGCCACGGTTGCTCGATGAGTCGTCAGACGATGCTCGAGGGCGTCCAGACCACGATCGCTGCACAGGTTCCGCAGATCACCAAGGTGCGCGACCTGACCGACCACTCGACTGGCGCGAACCCCTTCTACTCCTGAACGACGTCGCGATGCGGATGCCGGCGGCGTTTCTCGGCCACGGCTCGCCGATGAATGCGATCGAGCACAATCGCTACACCGAGGCATGGCGTGCGTTCGGTGCGACGTCGCCGAAGCCGACCGCGGTGCTCGCGATCTCCGCGCACTGGTACGTGAACGCGATCGCGGTGACGGCCATGGCCAACCCGCGCACCATCTACGACTTCAGCGGCTTTCCTCCCGAGCTGTCCCGGTTCCACTATCCCGTCGCGGGCAGTCCGTCGCTTGCACGACGGGTCGGTGAACTGCTCGGCGACCATGAGGTGATCCAGGACGAGGACCAGTGGGGCATCGACCACGGCACCTGGTCGGTGCTGTGCCACGTGTTTCCGCAGGCGGACGTTCCCGTCGTGCAGCTGTCGATCGACGCACGGTTGCCCGCGGCCGACCACGTCGAGATCGGCCGTCGACTCGCACCGTTGCGCGACGAGGGCGTGATGATCGTCGGCAGCGGCAACGTCGTGCACCACCTCGGGAGAATCTCCTGGGGTCGCGACGGCTTCGGCGAACCATGGGCGGTCGACTTCGACGAGGCGGTGCGTGAGTTGGCGGAAAGCGACGACCCTGCGCGCGTCATCGAGGTTCTCGATCGCCAGGATGCGCATCTGTCGGTGCCGACCCCGGAGCACTTCCTTCCCGTCGCCTACGTCGCGGGGCTCGCGTCCGTGGCATCTCGACCGCTTCGCACGCTCGTTTCAGGGTGCGAGATGGGGTCGTTGTCGATGCGCTCGTTCGTGCTCGCCGACTAGGCGAACGTCGTCAGCGTTCGCACTTCGTCGAAGATCGGGTCGAGGAGGGCAAACACGTCGCCCGCGGCCACCAGCTTGGTGTGGTCACCGGCGAACTTCACGTGGCCGAGCAGGATCGCCTCGTCGGGTGACAACGAGTCGTCGTTAATCGCGAGCGCCGTGGTCCACGATTGGGTGAAGCGGACGTCTTCGGGAGTCGCCGCCCCGGATCCGAAGCCCGCGCGACCGTCGGCGACGCTGAAGTGATACGTAACGTCGCCGAAAGGCGTGTCGGTGACGACCTGCGTGACGCCGACCGAGTGCGTGGCGGCGATGGACTGGAGTGGCGCGGAGTTCGCGACGCGCGTGGCGACCGCCTCGATCCATTCGCCACTGAGGTATCGAATCGACGACACGTCAGTGACGAATGGTTCTGGAGAGCGTGACTAGGCGGCGACCATGCTCGTGGTCTTGCGGCGCGAGAAGCCGATCGACACGAGCAGGATGACGAGCGAGATGCCCGCGATGGAAAGGCGGGCTGCGTCGTTGTCCTTCAGGTTGATGATCGCCGGAAGGATGAGGAGCGCAACCAGGTTCATCACCTTGATGAGCGGGTTGAG
>CAYXIY010000039.1:0-11143 GCA_964465475.1 uncultured Acidimicrobium sp.
GAGATCGCACGGTTGTGGTCGAGACGGGTCATCGCCGTGAACTGGCGTGGGGAGATGTCGGGCGCATTGTTCATCGCGATGAGCGCGTTCGTGTTGGCTGGATTGCCGACGACGAGCACCTTGACGTCCTTCTTGGCGTTCTTGCTGATCGCCTGGCCCTGCGGCTTGAAGATGCCGCCATTGGCGCTCAGCAGGTCGCTTCGCTCCATGCCGTCCTTGCGCGGCATCGCACCGACGAGCAACGCCACGTCAGCGTCACCGAAGGCGACGTTCGCGTCATCCGTGGTGATCACGTCGACGAGCGGTCCGAAGGCGCAGTCGTCGAGTTCCATCTTCACGCCCGACAATGCACCGAGTGCCGGCGTGATTTCGAGCAGCTGCAGGATGACGGGGGTCTCGGGTCCGAGCATCGCGCCGGAGGCGATGCGAAAGAGCAAGCTGTATCCGATTTGACCGGCTGCCCCGGTCACTGCAACGCGTACTGGTGAAGTCATGGACCGCAACGCTACTTGCCGATGGCCTGCATGATGAGATCGGCGTACACGGCCTGGCCCTCCAGGTTGAGGTGAATCTTGTCGCTATAGAGATATTCCGGGTGCTCCTGGGCGATCGTGTACCAGTCCAAGACGGTCACGTTGCCGTAACGATTCGGCATGGCTCGAATCAGCTCGTTGTTCGGGTCCTGCCACGGCTTCTTCGGCACGTGCGTCGTGAGCATCACCACACGGTCGACGTCGGCGAGAGGAACCATGATCTCGTCCAAAGTCTTCTCGTCGACGTAGTTGTTGGTACCGAGGTGAATGATGACGAAGTCACCGAGCCGGTTCACGGACTTGACGTAGTTGGCGATTTCGAGAGCCTGACGAAACGGCCTGCTCTTCAGCGCATCCACCGTGATCCCCCGCTCCGTGAGCACGTTGGCCGCACCGAGCATCACCGAGTCGCCGATCGCAAGAATCGGGATGACTTGGCCATCAAGCGTCGTGGTCTGCGTCGCCGCTCCAGGATCGGGCGCCACGGTCGTCGAGGCGATCAGGTTCTGCACGGACTGTTCGTTGTCCTTCAGGCTCTCTGCGACTTGGCCCTCACCGGTGCCGATTGCGACGCTGACGAGACCGAAAATGGGCAACACGGATGCCACGACCGCGATCGCCACCACGTTCTGGCGTCGACGTCGGTCTGCATCATTGCGCGGATAGCGAACCTTGTGCCACCACTCGGAAAACTCACCCGTGCGAATCGGCATCTCGATGAAGCGATACGACGCCTCGGTGATCGCGAGGATGAGCAGGCAATACCCGACGAACTGCACGACCGACATCGGCGTCGGATCCGCTCCACGCGCGAAGCGAAACACCGGCCAGTGATAGAGGTACAGGCCGTATGAACGTCGTCCGAGGTACGTGAAGACCGGATTGCCGAGCACGACCTTGGAGATCGGCGTGTGTGGATGCACCGCAGCGGTGATCACCGCCAGGCTGGCGAGACCGACGAGGAGGAATCCGCCCTGGAACAGCGGGTCGAAACCGCGGCGCACGACCTCGGTCGTGCCGTCCGACAACTCCACGGTGCGAACGGCGACGTCCTGGAAGCGCCACATCATGGCCCCGAGCGCCGCAAGCCCGACGACACCGATGCCAGTCACGACGTGACGATCGCTCGACGGGTAGTTCGAGTTGTAGATCGACGGTCGGTACCAGAACGCAAGCGCAGCGCCGAGGAAGAGCCCGCCCGATCGACCGAGGGTGCCGAGGAACAGGAAGTCGATCTTCAGTGCCGGGTGACCGAAGATGGACACGAAGTGCTCCGGCGAGCCGAGTGGGGTCGGCTCGGGGAAACCCGGCGCATACGTCGCCGCCACGTACCAGGCGATGCCGACCGACGTCACGAAGAAGATTCCACCGAGCGTCGCGAGTCGCTTGCCGAAGATGCGCAGCACGACGGCGATCAACAGCGGCCACACCAGGTAGAACTGCTCCTCCACCGCGAGCGACCACAGGTGACGCAACGGATCGACCTGCGAGGAATCGAAGTAGCTCGACTTGGACCAGATTTTGAACCAGTTGAAGCCGTAGACGAAGGCAGCGATGACGTCCCCGCGCAACTTGCCGAGCTCGTCGCGCATGAAGATCGACGCATAGACGCACACCCCGACGAGCAACGTCCAGAGGGCCGGCAGGAGACGTCGCGCCCGACGCAGCCAGAACTGGCGGAACGAGATTCGATCGTTCTGTTCGGATTCGGTGATGAGGAGGAGGGTGATCAGATATCCGCTGATCACGAAGAAGACTTCGACGCCGAGGAAGCCGCCGGTCAGCCACGACTTGTTGGCGTGGTAGATGATGACTGCAACGACCGCGAGAGCACGGAGCCCGTCCAAACCGGGCATGTAGGACAACGAGTTCTCGCGATTCATGAGGGCACGTCAAGCGTACTGACGCACCGCTCACCGGCCGTGGCGAGGGTTCCTAGCGAAGGTTCTTCACGATGTCGGCCATCAACGCGCCGGCCTCGGTCGGGTTCAGACCGATCTGCACGCCCGCCGCACGCAACGCATCCATCTTCCCCTGCGCCGTGCCCTTGCCGCCCGAGACGATCGCGCCCGCGTGACCCATCTTCTTGCCGGCTGGCGCGGTCACACCCGCGATGTATGCGCTCATTGGCTTCGTCACATGGTTGGCGATGAATTCTGCGGCCTCTTCCTCCGCCGAACCACCGATCTCACCGATCATGATGATCGCGTGCGTCTCTGGGTCGGCCTGGAACTGGGCGAGGCAGTCGACGAAGGAAGTGCCGGGCACTGGATCGCCACCGATGCCGACGCACGTGCTCACGCCGATCCCCTGTTGCTTGAGTTCGTACAGCGCTTGATAGGTGAGCGTGCCGGAGCGTGACACGATGCCGACGTTCGGACCCTTCGCACTCGGCAACTCGGCGATCTCACCGGCGGTGATGCCGATGTTGCACTTCCCTGGAGAGATGATGCCCGGGCAATTCGGTCCGAGCAGTCGCGTCGCGGGATAGTCGCGCTGCAGCGTCGAATAGACGCGTGCCTCGTCCTGTGCCGGAATGCCCTCGGTGATGCACACGACGAAACCGATTCCCGCTCGCGCCGCCTCGAGGATCGCCGCGGGTGCGGCCTTCGGTGGCACGGCGATGAACGATGCAGTCGCGCCGGTCGCAGCGACGGCGTCCTCGACGGTGTCGAACACCGGGATGCCCTCGACGTCTTGGCCGGCCTTGCCCGGGGTCACGCCACCGACGACCTTGGTGCCGTAGGCGCGGTTGCGCAGGCCGTGGAACCGTCCCTGGCCGCCGGTGAGGCCTTGCACGATGACCGTGGTGTGTTCGTTGACGAAGATCGCCATGTCCCCTCCTACTTCGCCAACTCGACGGCGGTACGGGCCGCGTCCAACATGGTCGGTCTGCTCGTCAACTGGGAATCCGGGATGCCCGCCTGGGCGAGGATCGCGCGGCCCTCCTCGGCGTTCGTGCCGTCCAGGCGGATGACGATCGGTGCGCGCAGCTGCACGCGCTTCACGGCTTCGACGATGCCCTTGGCCACTTCCTCCCCGCGGGTGATGCCGCCGAAGATGTTGATGAAGATGCTGCGGACCTTCTGGTCGGAGTTGATCACCTCGAGGGCCGCGGTCATCAGCTCGGCGTTCGCGCCACCGCCGATGTCGAGGAAGTTCGCCGCCTTGCCGCCGACCTGGTTCACGACGTCCAGCGTGCTCATCGCGAGTCCCGCGCCGTTGGCGATGATCCCGACGGTGCCGTCGAGGCCGATGTACTGCAGGTCCTTCTCGCGTGCGAGCTGTTCGCGCGCATCGAGTTCCTCGGTCGCCGCATACTCGGCCCACTCGGGGTGACGGAACGAGGCGTTGTTGTCGAGGCTGACCTTGGCGTCCAGTGCGTGCACCTCGCCCGTCGGCTTCAGGATCAACGGATTGATCTCGGCGAGATCGCAGTCACCCTTCGTGAAGCACTCGTACAGCTTGACGAGGATCGACGCCACGCCGTCGAGTGCGCGCTCGGGAATCCGCGCGTCGAGCGCCGCCTGTCGGGCCCGCTCAGTGGACAGACCGTCGATCGGGTTGATGTGCAACTTGACGATCGCGGTCGGATCCTTGGCCGCCACCTCTTCGATGTCGACGCCACCTTGTGCCGACAACATGAGCAGGTGGGCCTTGGCGGCGCGGTCGAGCGTGAACGACGCGTAGTACTCCTCGGCGATGTCGGAGGCATGCTCGACCCACACGCGCTTGACGACGTGTCCCTTGATGTCCATGCCGAGGATGTTCCCCGCATGCAGACGAACCTCGTCGGCGTTCGTCGCGAGCTTGATGCCACCCGCCTTGCCGCGACCACCCACTTGCACCTGAGCCTTCACGACCACCGGATACTTGGCCTTCTCCGCTTCGGCGACGGCCTCGTCGACGGTGTGTGCGACTCCGCCCGCCGACACCGGGATGCCGAACTTCGCGAAGTATTGCTTGCCTTGATATTCGAACAGGTCCATCGTCGAAGTTTCCTATTGCTCTCGTGCGTCCAATGTCGACTCCAACCACGTCGCGATGTCCTTCAACGACGATCCTGGGCCGAAGATCTCTGCGACTCCCTGCTCGCGCAACGCGCGCGCATCCGCATCGGGAATGACTCCGCCACCGAAGATGAGCACGTCACCCAGCTGGCGCGAGCGCAGTTCCTCCATCACCCGCGGAAAGAGCGTGAGGTGCGCGCCGGACAGAAGCGACAGCCCGACGGCGTCCACGTCCTCTTGCAGTGCGGTCTCGGCGATTTGTTCGGGGGTCTGGTGCAGGCCGGTGTAGATGACCTCGAAACCGTGGTCGCGAAGCGCGCGGGTGATGGTCTTGGCGCCACGATCGTGACCATCCAGGCCCGGTTTGGCCACCACAACGCGATACGGACGCTTCACGAGAAACAAACCCTACGCCGTTCACCGTGACCGATACCAACCCGCCACGACCGCGCCGACACGGAGCCCGTGCGCCACACTTGATCCATGGCTCGACCCACCCTGCGCTCGCCCGTGGCCCGAGCCGTCGCCCCCATCGTCGGGGGAATCCTGTTCTTTGCCGCGCTCTTCGGGGTCACGTGGCTGATGGCCGAGTTCGCCACGAATCGGGCCGAAGTCCAGGTGCAGACCGGCGATCGAACCTTCGTCGTCGGCAACGTCGAGGACATCGCCGAGGCGGTGGCCACGGAAGGACCGATCCTCTATCCCGACTTGAGGGATTCGACCGGCAAGCGCTCGATCGTGATCGAACACAACGGCAGCGATCCGGCCAAGGGCTGGCAGGTCTACTACGCCTATCCCGCGGATCGCGACGAGTCGTGTCTCGTCACCCAGATCGCGCAGACCCACACCTTCACCGACTGCGACGGTCGCACGCTGTCCGTCGAGCAACTGATGCCGCCGATGGACGTGCGGCCGATCGTCGAGAACAAGACGACACTGCTCATCGACCTGCGCGGCGACTGAACGCGCCGACTAGGCGAGCTTCAGCGGCGCCCACGCGAGCGACAGGTGCTTGGTGCCGACGCTTGCGAACCTGATCGTCGCCTCTGCCTTTTCACCGTCGCCACGGATGTCGATGATCACTCCCTCGCCGAAGGTCGGATGCATGACGTCGTTGCCGACGCGGAATCCGTGGTTGACCGGTTGCTGCACCGCGTTCGTCGTCACGCGACGATCGAGGCGCGGCAGGTTCGTGCGTGACGGGGTCGTCGTCGCGCGATATCGGCGCGAGTCCTCACCCGAGTCCGCACTTCCTTCCTTGTGTACGAGCTCGTCGGGGATCTCGCTCAGGAACCTCGACGGTGGGTTGTACTGCGTGTTGCCCCACAGCGTGCGGCTCCACGCGTGCGTGACGACGAGTTGCTCCTCGGCCCGTGTGATGCCGACGTAGGCGAGGCGGCGCTCCTCTTCCAACTCGACGGGGTCGTTCAGTGCGCGGCTGTGCGGGAACACTCCCTCCTCGACCCCGACGATGAACACGACGGGAAACTCGAGTCCCTTGGCCGAGTGCAGCGTCATGAGCGTGACGTGGTTGTCCTCGGACAGGTCGTCGGTGTCGGCGACGAGAGCGACCTGTTCGAGGAACTCGTCCACGAGGGTGAACTCGCTCGCCACGCCGATCAACTCCTGGAGGTTCTCCTCTCGGCCAGCGGACTCGACCGTGCCCTCGGCGGCGAGCTCGGCGAAGTATCCACTCGATTCCATGGCGTGACGCAAGACGACGCTCGGACCCTGGTCGAGCAGACCCGTGCATGCATCGACGAGCGAGTTGAACGCGGCGATGCCCTTGACCGCCGCCCCGGTCACGCCGGCGGCGGCAGGATTGCGCAGGGCGAGGGCAAAGGAGATCCCCGATGCAGTCGCGTAGGCGTCGATCTTGGCGATCGAGGACTCCCCGATTCCGCGCTTGGGTGTGTTCAACACGCGCTTGATGTTGATTTCGTCCAGCGGATTGGCCGCCACACGCAGGTATGCGAGGGCGTCCTTGACTTCCTTGCGGTCGTAGAACTTGGTGCCACCGACCACCTTGTACGGAAGTCCGGCATAGATGAACGACTCCTCGAGCACGCGGCTCTGGGCGTTCGTGCGGTAGAACACGGCGAGCTCGCTCCACTTGCGGTGCTCCTTGTCGTGCAGGTCGCGCAACCTCGCCACCACCCAGTTCGCCTCGTCGAACTCGTCGTCGGCGAAGTAGCGCACGATCTTTTCACCCGTGCCTCGGTCGGTCCACAGGTCCTTCGGCTTGCGCGCCTCGTTGTGGGTGATCACCGCATTGGCGGCATCGAGGATCGTCTGCGTGCTGCGGTAGTTCTGGGCGAGCACGACGGTGGTGACCTCGGGAAAGGCGTTCTCGAACTCGAGGATGTTGCGGAAGTCGGCCCCGCGGAAGCGATAGACGGACTGGTCGGTGTCACCGACGACGCACACGTTGTGGTGCAACGCGCCGAGCATCAGCACGATGGCGTTCTGGGCCATGTTCGTGTCCTGATACTCGTCGATCAGGATGTGCTGGAAGCGTTCTTGGTAGGTGCGCAACACGTCGGGATGCTGACGGAACAGCCGCACGGTGTTGGTGAGCAGGTCGTCGAAGTCCATGGCGCCGGCCTTTTCCAACCTGTGCTGGTATTCCCGATAGACGTCGACGATCTTTTCGTCGATGAAGTTCGAGGCGTGCGACGCCGCATCGTGCGGGATGATCAACTCGTTCTTCCACAGGCTGATCCGTGCCTGCACTCCCCGTGCCGGGAACTTCTTCGGATCGAGTCCCTTGTCGCGGATCACGTATCCGACGAGGCGCTGGGAATCCGACTGGTCGTAGATCGAAAACGTCTTCGGATAGCCGATGTGTTCGGCCTGCGCTCGCAGGATCCGCACGCACGCGGAGTGGAACGTCGACACCCACATCTTCTGCGCCACCGGCCCGACCAGGGCCGCAACACGATCGCGCATCTCGCCAGCCGCCTTGTTCGTGAAGGTGATCGCCAGGATGTGCATCGGATGCACGCCGGTGTCGATGAGATGGGCGATGCGCTGGGTGAGCACGCGGGTCTTGCCCGAGCCGGCGCCCGCGACGACGAGGAGCGGACCACGGGGGTGCAACACCGCGTCCCGCTGGTCGGGATTGAGCAGCGACAGGTCGATCGTCACGAACGCGCGAGGATGCGCACCGGCAACTGGCGCGGTCCGCGCACCTGGCCGAGGCTCCACGTCACCGCATCTGCGTCGGCGAGTTCGAAACGTGGGAAGCGCCGCACGAATTCCTCGACTGCGATGCGCAGCTCGAGGCGCGCGAGGTTGGATCCGAGGCAACGATGGATGCCGAGTCCGAACGCGAGGTGTCGATTGTGTTCGCGATCGATGATCACCTTGTCCGCGTCCGGGAACACCTCCGGGTCGCGGTTGGCGGCCGGGAACGCGAGCAGCACGTTCTCCCCCGCCTTCACCGGGCATCCACCGATCTCTGCGTCCTTCGAGATCATCCGCGCCATCGTCACCGGCGCGTATGCGCGCAGCAGCTCCTCGATCGCCGTCGGCATCAACTCGGGTTCGGCGACGAGCCGCGCGAGGTCGCCTTCGTGCTGTGCGAGGTGCCAGATGGAGCTGCCGATCGAGCTCCACGTCGTGTCGATGCCAGCGACGAGCAGCAGGATGATCGTGCCGACGACGTGCTGCATGCTGAGTGGCTGGTCGTAGATCCTCGCGTTCAGCAAGAATCCGATGAGGTCCTCACGCGGGTTGGCGATGTGGTCCTCGACGTGGGCAAGCAGATAGGCCTCGAGCTTTTCGAATCCACCTTGCCGCTCGCCGAACTCGGCACCGATCTCCTCGAGCACGAGGTGCACGGTCTCGCGGAAGTAGTCGCTGTCCTCGACCGGAAGGCCCAACATGCGCGCGATGACGTAGACGGGAATGTGCTGGGCGTACTGCACGGCGGCATCGACGACGTCGGCGTCGCCTACGCGGTCGAGCAGCTCGTTGCACAACCTGCGCACCTCTGGCTCCCACTCGGCGATGACCTGCGGAGCAAATGCGGGCAGGAGCAGTCGGCGTGCGTCGGCGTGGAATGGCGGGTCGGAGGTGATCGGTGGCGCAGCCCCGATCGGTGCGAGGGACACCCACTCGTCGCGCGGCGGACGGTTTGCGAGTACGGCGCCCTCGGAGGAGAAATGGTCGGTGTCGCGGGCAACCGCAGCGACGTCGTCGTGGCGCACGGGTAGCCACGCGCCTCCGTATCGGTTGGTGTGGGCGACGGGACAGGTTCCGCGAAGTTCGTCCCAGATCTCGTGCGCGTTCTCGTTATACGCGGGATCTGCGTGGTCCCAGTCGGTCGTCCAATCTTGGACCGGTTTCACGCGCGCCATGCATTCAGAGTACTCAGCGGTGGGGCAGACTTTCGGGTCGTGGCAGCACAGAAGACGTCGAAGGCGACCTACGTCGTGTTGCTCCCGCCGTCCGAAGGCAAGGCCCCTGGCGGAGCTCCTCGCACATCGTGGAAACCCGCGAGCGGCACGTTCGCTCGAACGCTCGGCAGTCACCGTGGGGAGATCGCCGAACGGCTCGCACGGGTGAAAGGTGGCGATGCGGCGCTGCTTGGCGTCAAGGGCGACCACCTCGCGCGGGCCACGGCGGCGAACCGTTCGCTCGTCGGCGCGCCGACGCTTCCCGCTTGGCAGCGCTACACGGGCGTGGTGTGGGACAACCTCGACATCGCCTCGCTGACACCGGCGCAGCGGGCGCGTGCGATGACCAACGTCGTGGTCGTGTCGGGTCTCCTCGGACTCGTGAGGGCCGACGACCCCGTCCCCGACTATCGATTGAAGATGGGTGCGCGACTCGCCCCCTTCGGCGTGCTCTCGCGCTGGTGGGCGCCGTCGGTGTCGGAAGCGCTCGTGTCGCACGCCGGATCACTGGTCGTCGTCGACCTGCTCCCCCAGGAACATCGCGCGGCACTCGACGACTCGTGCGACGACCTGAACGTCATCCGCGTCTCGCTCGAGGAAAGAAGTGGTAAAGCCGGCGGACACGACGCGAAGGCGGCCAAGGGCCGACTCGCCCGCCACCTCCTCGAGCGATGCTCGACGGGCGGACAACTGCGCGCGGCGCTGAAGGCGTTCCGCGACGACCGCTTCGTCGTGCGGCTCGACTGACTAACGCAGTTTGGCGACGAAGAACTCGAGCACGGCGTCGATGCCGGACTCTTGTGGTTGCTCGGTGAGCACCGAGTGGTCGCTCTTGGCGCTCGAAGGAAACTCGACGGCGACGAATGCATCACCGAGCGTCTTGCGAAGCGTGTCGAAGCGCGTGCCGACGAGCTTGTCGCCCGTGTATCGCAGACCGAGCACCTGACATCCCGCTTCGGCACGACGCCGCACCTGGATCTCGTCGTCGGGTGACAGCCCGAGGTTCCCTGCGCGATCCTTGCCCATCGAAAACGGGAGCGACGGTTGCGACAAGACCGGTGCCACCATCACGTCGTCGACCATCATCCCGAGGGCGAACCCGCCCGAGAAACACATGCCGACGGCGCCGACTCCCTTGCCTCCCGCACGGCCGTGCAGGTCCTTGGCCAGCGCACGCAGCCATGCGACGACCGGCGACGTCTTGCCCATCGCCATCGTCGAGAACTCGCGCGACACGCAGATCTTGGCCATCGACGACGCGATGTAACCGCCGCTCGGTGGTCGCCCCACCTCGCCGACGAGGAGCGGCATGACGACGGTGAAGCCGCGCGCGACGACACGCTCGGCAAACTCGGTCACCTTCGGCGTGATGCCGGGGATCTCGTGCACGACGATGACTCCCGGGCCAGAGCCCTTGGTGTAGGTGGGATGCGTGATGCCGGCGGAGGTGAACGAACCAGTCGTCCAGCCAGGAAGCGGTGTGGTCATGCCACCACGGTAGTGAACGTTGCGGACGGGATCAGCGGGGCCGAGCGACGCCGACCACTCGCGACCAGGAGACGGCGCTCACCTTGACGACGTCGCCCGTACGCGGGGCGTGCACCATCTGACCGCCACCGATGTACATCCCGACGTGGTGGATCGGATAGCCGGAGAAGATCAGGTCGCCGGGCTGGATCGCCGCCGTCGGGATCCTCGTCAAACCCGCATATTGCGTGCGCGAGGTGCGGGGAATGCCGACGCCCGCGACACCCCACGCCCACGACGTGAGACCGGAGCAGTCGAACGCACTACCCGGCGACTTCGCGCCGAAGCGATAGCGCACGCCGAGCTGGGAGAGCGCAGCCTTGATCGCCGATCCGGCCTGCGACGAGGGCGCGATGATGTTCGTGTACTTCTTCGACTTGAATGACTCGGCCTCACGCTGGGCAAGCTCGAGTGCGGCCTGTTCGCGACGTTGACGCTCGCTGCGCAACAACGATCCAAGTTCGCGTTCGGCAGCCGCCTGTCGTTGCTCATAGTCGGCGGCAAGCGATTCAGCTGCGCTCAACTTGCCCGCTGCATACTTGGCGAGTTCTTCGGCCTTCTTGCGCTGCTTCTCAAGCGTCGCACGTTCCTTGTTCAAGTCGTCGATCAGTCCCTGCAACGCATCCGTGTTGCCGGCTCCGGTGTTCAACGCCGACGACGTCAGGTACTTCTT
>CAYXIY010000040.1:0-11092 GCA_964465475.1 uncultured Acidimicrobium sp.
ACCGACGATCATCGGCAGCACCTCGGAAATCCCCGCATTCACGACGACGTCGGCGACCCCGTCCATCTCGGTCGGCGATCCGTTCACGATCACGACCTTGGCGCCTGCCGACTTGGCCCGCGGCACGACGTAGGCCGCCGGATACACCCCGAGCGTCGTGCCGACGGCGAGCAACACGTCGCATTCCTCCCCCGCGCGCATCGCACCTTCGATCACCTCGGGCACGAGTGGCTCCTCGAAGAGGATCGTCGTGCTCTTCAAGATCCCACCGCACAGCACGCACGCCGGGTCGGTCTCGCCCCTGCGCACCCGCTCGATCGCGGACTCCATCTCCGCGGTGTCGCCGCACGACCAGCACACCGTGGACAACGCGTTGCCGTGCACCTCGAAGATGCGGCTCGGGTCGTTGCCGGCCTTGTGGTGCAGGCGGTCGATGTTCTGGGTGACGATCGCATGCAACGTGCCGCGACGCTCGAGTTCGACGAGGGCGAGGTGTCCGGGTGTCGGGCGGGCCTCCCACATCGGCGAGCGCAGCCGCGACTGCCAGGCGAGCTCGCGCACCTCGCGGTCCCCGAGATAGGCCGACAGCGTCGACATCTTCTCGGCCTTCGGGTTCTTCGTCCACACGCCGTGGGGTCCGCGAAAGTCCGGGATGCCCGCATCGGTGGAGATCCCCGCGCCCGTGAGCACCGTGACCCGACGCGCCGCCGCCACGATCTGCCTCGCCCGCTCGACGTCGTCGTTCGACATCCACCCATTGTGACAGCGCACGACCGTTGCGTGCAGTGTCGCGCACACATCGCCATCGATGACCGTCCCATCCTCCAAACGCACCCACGAGGCGCACGCCGTGCACCGACTCATCCACCACGGCCGCCTCATGATCACCCCGTGGCGCGACGACGTCGTCGTGCGTGACGGCTTTTCCACCCTGTCGCGCTACGTCGAGTGGTATTGGCTCCCCGTCCTCGGGCCGACCGCGCTGCTCGCCGCGCGGCGCATGGTCAGTGCCTTCGACTGGTATTCGGACGGCTATGAATCCGACGTCGCGGAGATGGCGTCTTCGCTCGGCCTCGCCTACACCGACGGAACGCACAACCCGTTCACGCGGGCGGTCGCCCGTCTCATGTACTTCGGCGTCGTGAAGGGCACCGCACACTCACTTTCCGTGCGCACCCACCTGCCGGTGTTGCCGGCCCACCACCTCGCGCGACTCCATCGGGGACTTCGCGCCTCGCACGAGGTGTTCCTCAGCGCGGAGCGTTCGTCGCCCGCAGCGACAGGTTGTCCATGAAGGCCCACGACACCCGGTGCAGCTCGCTCGGTCCGTGCTCGGCGAGACCCCGGCGATGTTTCGGACAGGGATAGCCCTTGTTCGACTCGAAGCTCCAGTGCGGATGTCGGGTCGCGAACTCGCGCATCTGACGATCTCGCGACACCTTGGCCACGACCGAGGCCGCCGCCACCGACAGACACGCGGCATCGGCCTTGACCATCGTCTCGACGCGCGCGACCACGTCACCGACGAAGTCCCACGGCCCGTCCACGACGGCCGCCGCCCTGCCCACCGGCATCGTCACGGCGAGCGCGTCGATCGCGCGACGTGCGGCGAGGCGCTGGGCCTCGACCATGCCGAGTGAGTCGCATTCGGCGTGGCTCGCCTCACCGATCGACCACGCGCGGCATCCCGCGGCGACGAGGTCGAAGATCGCCTCGCGACGCTTCTCGGTGAGTTGCTTGGAGTCCCTCGCCCCACCGATGCGTTGCGCGCCGTCCTCTGCATCGATCACCTCGCGCGGCAACACCGCCGCGCCGACCACGAGCGGACCGGCCCACGAGCCCTTGCCGACCTCGTCGAGTCCGATCACGAACTCCGCACCCTCGGCGAGCAGTCGTCGTTCGAGCTGCGTCGTCGGGAACGGCTTCATGCGAGCAACGCATCCCCGGAGGGATCCGTCGTCGACCACGTCGGGTCCGTCGCACCCGCGCCGAGGCGAAGGCCGAACGGCCCGCCGACTTCCCACAGAAGTGCTGGTCGCGCGGAGTGCCAGCGGATGCCGTAGGAGACGGTGTGTTCGGGCGATGCGACGATGCGGTGGCACTCGAAGTTCACTCCCCGCCACAGCTGCGGGATGCCGTGATGGAGGATCCCGACGCTGCCGTCGCGTCGCGGGCTCACGAGCATCTCCTCCATCCAGGCGACTGCGCGCACGTCCTTGGGCACGACGTTCGGCGGTGCGCTCGCCTCGGCGAGTTGGTTGCGGGCCTTGGCGACGTCGCGCGCGGCGCGCTCCTCGGAGAGCGAAGAGAACAGGTGCTGTGCACACCACAGTGCGCGCTCTGCGTCCCACGGGATCGACCCGGCGCGCTTGTGTGTGGCAAGGATGCGCTCGGTGCACTCGGCGATCGCCTCGACGTGGCGCGAGACGTCCTCGCCCATGAGCGTCATCTGGTGCAGTGCGATCACGACCGCGACGTCGTCGCCCGCGGCCACGAAGTCGCTCGGCCACTCGTCGATCTCGTGGGCCGAAAACACGAGGGCGTCGCTGCGCAGTCGATTGACGATCGACGGCAACGCCTTGTCGGGAAGCACGCCGTATCCCGCGCGCTCGACGCTCGCGAGCCAACCGCGCTGGAGTTGATCGTGGCCCGCAAGCGACGCGAGCGGACCGATCGACGCACGAGAGGGATTCGGTCGATAGGCGACGCGCAGGGACGCGGAATGCCCGATCGGAAACACGACGCTGCCCGCGGGCAGCTCGATTCCCTGCGGACCGAGTGCGCTCGGCGTGCGATCGCACAACACGTCGGGTCGGTCGAAGGCCACGGCGATCGGCAGCGTGGACTCGTTCGTCACCTCGACGACGACGAGACCGCCGCCGTCCGGCACGCACCACACCCGCTGCACCGCGTCCCCGCCGGGGATGCGCACGCGGGTCTCGACGACCGGCACGCCGGCACGGCGCTGCTGGCGGACACCGGACTCGGTCGCGGGAGTGTGCCAGCGATCGTCGGCCGCGACGAACCAGTTGAGGGTCGGCGAACCGTCGTCGGGGGTGATCGCACCGCGTTCGTTCACCGTGACGGAGAACCCGCCGCCGCGGATGCCGAGGTGGTGCGAGGCGGGCCGCACGTTGGACGACAACGTGATCGACGAGACGAGCCCGGACACCTCATTCATGTCGTTCAGTATTGCCGATGCGCCGCGGGCGGGGATCAGTCGAATTCGGAGCGACTGGACCGCGACATGAGCGCGCGCAAGGCGTCGGCGGCGCTCACCGATCCGTCGCAGACGCGCGCCACCTGCTCGGCGATCGGCATCTCGACTCCGAGTCGGTGCGCGAGTTCGACGACGACGGACGAACTCTTCACGCCCTCGGCGACCATGTTCATGGAGGCGACGATGTCGGCGATCGACTCGCCCTTGCCGAGGCGCACGCCGACCTGGGTGTTGCGGCTCTGCATGGAGGCACACGTGGCGATGATGTCGCCCATCCCCGCGAGACCGGCGAACGTGAGCGGAGTGGCCCCCATCGCCACGCCGAGCCGCGTCATCTCGGCGAGCCCGCGCGTCACGAGGGTCGCCTTCGTGTTGTCACCGAAGCCGAACCCCTGGGCGATGCCCGCGGCGATCGCGATCACGTTCTTGACCACCCCGCCGATCTCGCATCCGACGACGTCGGGGTTGGTGTAGAGGCGAAGGGTCGGTCGGGAAAAGAGCTGTTGCAGTTGCACCGCGACCGAGTCGCTCGCACACGCGACGACGCTCGCCGCCGGTTGACCCGCGAGGATCTCGCGGGCGAGGTTCGGCCCACTCAACACGGCGACGGGATTGGATGGCGCGACCTCCGCGACCACCTCGCTCATGCGCTTGAGCGTCGAGCGCTCCAAACCTTTGGACAGACTCACGATCGGCGTCGTCGGGCGGATCGCACGCGACACCTCGACCATCACGTCGCGAAACCCCTGCGACGGCACCGCCATCGCCACCACGTCTGCGTTCGCCACGAGTCCTTCGAGGTCGGTCGATGCGCGCAGCGACTCGGGCAGGCTCGCCCCCGCGAGATAGGCGGAGTTGACGTGCGTCGAGTTGATCTCGTCTGCGAGTTCGCCTCGACGCGCCCACAGCGTCGTCGGGGCGTTGTGTGCGACGAGTGCGGCAACGGTCGTGCCCCACGATCCGGCACCCACCACGCAGACCTGCGTCCCCACGGGGCAAGGCTAGGTCGTGTGCTCGGGCCGTAGGCTACGCGCGTGTCGACAGCGCATGGCCCGTCCCGCCGCGGCGCGATCGTCGTTCCCGTCAAGGGTTTCACGACCGCCAAGGACCGCCTGTCGGGTGCGCTGTCCGGTGTTGAGCGAAGAGACCTCGCCCGCCGACTCGCAGAGAACGTCCTTCGCGTCGCCCTCACGATCGACGACTGTGAGGTGCTCGTCGTGACCGACGACGATGCGGTGTTCGCGTGGGCACGCGAACTCGGGGCGACCGCGCTGCGTCAGCGACGCTCCGGTTTGAACGGCGCGGTCAGCGACGCACGCGAAAAGGCCGCGTCACTGGGATGTGAGTGGGTGCTCGTCACGCACGCCGACCTCGTCGACGCCACGCCGCTCGGCACGATCGTCGCGGGGCTGCGACCGGGGGTCGTGACGCTCGTTCCCGACCGGCACGAGGACGGAACCAACGTGCTCGCACTCGACTGCGGGACCGACTTCGACACCCACTACGGACCGGGCAGCTTCCCGGCGCACCTCGCCGAGGCCGCTCGCCGAGGGTTGGAGGTCGAGGTGGTGCGCAACGCGCGGCTCGCCCTCGACGTCGACGAACCTGGCGACCTCGCCGATCTCGACGAGTTCTAAGACATAAAAAAACTGGGGGGCTTTCGCCCCCCAGTCACAGTTCTCCGAACCGATTTTTTTGGTTTTTTAAGCCTGGAAGAAGAACTACTTCTTCTTCGCTGCCTTCTTACGGCGCTTTGCTGGCTTCTTTGCAGCCTTCTTTGCGGCCTTGCGCTTTGCTGGGGCCTTCTTTGCTGCCTTCTTACGCTTCTTTGCTGCCATTGTTTTCTCCTTGTTTAGGTATTGCTTTACTTACGGTTTGGGTTGAGCTCAGCCTTCAGCGTGGAGCTGGAGCTGAACTTCATTGCGACAGAAGCCGGAACCTGAACTGGTGCACCCGTTTGCGGGTTGCGGCCAGTGCGGGCCTTGCGCTTCGAGGTGCTGAACGAACCGAAGCCCGGCCATGCAACCTTGTCGCCCTTCTTTGCGGAAGCTACGACCAGTTCAAAGAATGCGCCGACAGTGCGTTCGGCATCAGCCTTCGACACTCCGGCCTTCTGAGCAACTGCATCAATGAGCTCTGCTTTTGTCATTTCTTTACCTTGCTTTCTCGGAATCGGAGTTCCGTTGCACACCATCTGAATAGGTTTCGGCGACGAATGCAAGCATTTCGCCGTGTCCGAGCACTTTCGACGGGGTGAATCGAGCTCGATCGACGTCGTCGACGACGACCGTCGACGACGCAACGACGGGATGCTCGTCGACGATCGCGTGACGTCACCGAGCGGCGGATCGGCGCGCCAACGACGCGCGATGTGGGGCCATCGATGGGCCTGTGGACAACGTGGAAACCCATACTGGTATTGGGTTTTACGAGGTGTCGCGACCTGATGCGCGACGCGACGGTGACGCGTCTGAGGTCGGCGCTTCGTGCATCGTTACCGGTGTCGCGACGCGACGAGCGACGACGATTCGCGCCGTGTCCGGCGCCACAGAAGGGACTCCGTCGGCGTCCCCAAAAAATTTCTGAAAAAAATCCAAAAAATTTCCCAAAATCACCCCATCGAGGATGAATTTTTCGGAAAAGTCGCCGGCGCGCCAGCGACGCGGGTTTCGCCGCTCGGGCATCCACCACCGACCCGAGCGCAGCGACCATAGTGATCTTCGTTGCGTACTGAGGACTCTCTCACCGAGCGTCGCGACGAGATCGCGAACGACGAACTCGACCATCAGACGCCCGCCGCATCGACCGTCGCCACTCGAATCGTCCTCGACACCTCGGTGCTCGTCGCCGATCCCGCCTGCATCGTCAACTTCCCCGGTTGCGACGTCGTCATTCCACTCACGGTGATCGAAGAGCTCGACTCGTTGAAGACGCGCATGGACGACGTCGGTCGCTCCGCGCGCACCGCGCTGCGCGCGATCGAGGACTTGCGCCGCAAGGCGGGCGGTTCGCTCGCCACCCCTGCCCCGGTCAGCGACGACCCGAACGGGGGCACCCTGCAGATCGAGATCAACGGCATCCAGCGCCACCTGCTCGTCGAACATGGGCTCGATCCGGAGGTCCCCGACAACCGCATCATCGGGGCCGCCCTCGGCCAGGCCCGCACCTCGCCCACCCGGATGATCTCCAACGACGCCGCCCTGCGCATCAAGGCGGCCCACATGGGCCTGATCGCCGACGAGCACCAGCCGGTCGGGGCCTCGATGTCGAGCCGGCCGATGGGCTGGACGACGATCGACACCGCCGTCGAACACATCGATGCGTTGTATGCGAGCGGGGGAATCGACGCGGCGAGCGTGAACGGCACGACGACCCTCGTCGAGAACAACTTCGCCGTGTTGCGCAGCGGGTCTCAGTCCGCACTCGCCCGCTGCGTCGGATCCGAACTCACGCTGCTGTCCCACAACGCCCCCGAGGCGTGGGGCCTGCGCGCACGGAGCAAGGAACAGCGCTTTGCCCTCGAGTTGCTGCTCGATCCGGAGATCACCGTGATCGCCCTCGACGGCCGCGCCGGCACCGGCAAGACGGTGATGGCGATCGCGGCGGGACTCGAACAAGTCGTCGAGGAACGTCGGTATGAACGTCTCGCCGTCTATCGCCCGCTCGTGCCCGTCGGTCGCGCGGACGTCGGGTTCCTTCCCGGCGACCTCGACGAAAAGCTCGACCCGTGGATGTCGGCGATCCACGACGCGATCGTCGCGCTCACCGACCAGCGCTCGAGCAACGACGCCCGCACCCTGATCGACGACCTCACCGCCCGGGGCAAGCTGACCCTCGAGTCGGTCACCTTCCTGCGCGGACGATCGCTCCAGCAGCAGTTCGTCGTCGTGGACGAGTCACAGAACCTCGAGCCGACGACGCTCAAGACCATCCTCACCCGCATCGGTGAGGGCACCAAGGTGGTCTTCACCGGCGACACGAGCCAGATCGACGCCCCGTACATGGGCGAGTCGAACAACGCCCTCGCCGTGCTGATCCACGCCTTCGGGGGCCAGAAGTGCTTCGGCCACGTGACCCTGGCGGCCTGCGAACGCAGCGAAGTGGCCAGCCTGGCCGCCGAATTGCTCTGACCCAAGCCCCGCTTGGCCCACGAGACGAGAGTCACTTGACTTTTCGGGTGGTTTCCATTTAGTGTTAAATACACCCAACCAAGGAGACCACCCCATATGTCTCTCACCGAATCCCGACCCAGCGACCTCGAGACCGATTTCGTCGGACCAATCGGCGACATCGACTGGACGCAGTTCGCCAACTGCAAGGGCAAGACGAAGTTGTTCTTCGCTCCGAAAGCCGAGCGCCCCCAAGCTCGTGAGCGTCGCGAGGCCAAGGCCCGCTCGCTGTGCAGCGCATGCATCGTGAAGGACACGTGTCGGGAGTTCGCGCGCAACAACCATGAATATGGTCTGTGGGGCGGAGAGAACGAAGAGGAACGCCACATGGCGGGCTTCACGATCGCCGCGCCGATCGGCGTGCGTTCCAAATTGGCCAAGTCGGCCTGAGCCCACCTGTCACACTGGATGTGTGACCACGACGCCAGTTACCACCATCACCGATCCGGGTGAGTACGTCACCCGGTTCATCGAAAACATCGAGCAGTTCCACTTCTCGGACGCGATGGCGATGGTCGCGGACGACTGCGAGTACGACAACGTGCCGATCACCAAGGTCTTCGGCCGCGAGGCGATGACCCAGATCCTCTCCGACTTCATCGCGGCTGCCACCAAGGTCGAGTGGCTGGTCCACCACCAGGTGTCGAGCGGCGACATGGAGTACGGCGTCGTGATGAACGAGCGCACCGACCGCTTCGAGATCGACGGCCGCTGGATCGAAATCGACATCGCCGGGCTGTTCGTCGTGAGCGACGGCAAGATCGCCCTGTGGCGCGACTACTTCGACCGCGAGTCGTTCACCAAGGCACTCGCCAACAAATAGACCTTCCTCGGCTCGGTCACTCGGGCCACGCGATGCGGTCGTAGTGTTGGGACCATGAACATCGTCATCTCCGGAGCAAGCGGTCTCATCGGCACGGCCCTCGTCGAGCGCCTGCGCGCCAAGGGCCACCAGGTCACCACCCTCGTGCGCCGTGCGGCCAAGTCGGGTGAGATCACCTGGGACCCGAAGGCCGGCACGCTCGATGCGAGCGCACTCGAGGGAACCGACGCGATCATCCACCTCTCCGGCGCAGGCATCGGCGACAAGCGCTGGTCGGCGTCCTACAAGCGCGAGATCCTCGAGAGCCGCACCGCCACCACGTCGCTCATCGCCCGGACGATCGCCTCGATGTCGCGCAAGCCGTCGGTGTTCCTCTCCGGGTCCGCCATCGGCATCTACGGACCACGCACCGACGAACAGCTCGACGAGACCTCGAGCGCCGGACAGGGATTCCTCGCGGACGTCTGCGTGCAGTGGGAGGCGGCCGCCAAGCCGGCGATCGACGCCGGCGTGCGCACCGTGTTCCTGCGCACCGGCATCGTGCTCACCCCACGCGGTGGTGCGCTGAAGAAGTTGTTGCTCGCGTTCCGCATCGGCGCCGGTGGTCGCTTCGGCAACGGTCGCCAGTGGCAGAGCTGGATCACGATCGACGACGAGGTCGGCGCGATCGAACACCTCCTCACCGCACAGGTCTCCGGTCCCGTCAACCTGACTGCGCCGTCCCCGGTGACGAACGCCGAGTTCACCACCGTGCTCGCCAAGGTGTTGCGTCGCCCCGCGATCCTGCCGATCCCGACGTTCGGACCCAAGATCCTCCTCGGCGGCGAACTCGCCGACGCGCTGCTCTTCACCGGCCAGCGCGTGATGCCGAACGCACTCTTGGCCTCGGGATACAACTTCGCCCATCCGACCCTCGACATCGGGTTGCGCGCAGTTCTGAACAAATGACCACCGAGCCACAGTTCGACGTCGTCGTCGTCGGAGCCGGCCTCGCCGGATTGGTGGCCGCAAAGACCATCCAGCGGGCGGGTCGCAGCGTGTGCGTGCTCGAGGCACAAGACGGAGTCGGCGGTCGCGTGCGCACCGACGTCGTCGACGGCTTCGTCCTCGACCGCGGATTCCAAGTCATCTTGACCGCATATCCGGAGCTGCGTCGACAGGTGAACCTGGATGCCCTCGACCTGCGCGCGTTCGATCCCGGCGCACTCGTGTGGCGCAACGGCAAGGGGCACGTGGTGAGCGATCCGTTCCGCGCACCGGCGACGATCGCCGCGAGCGCACTCGCCCCCATCGGCACGCTCGGCGACAAGGCCCGCGTCGCGCTGTTGCGCCTGCGCGCCAAGCGCATCCGACACGACGAGTTGCTGCGCGGTGACGACATCTCCACCGTCGTCGCCCTGCGCGGCTTCGGCTTTTCCTCGAAGATGATCGAGCGCTTCTTTCGCCCGCTCTTCGGCGGCATCCAGCTCGACCCGACGCTGTCCACCTCGCGGCGAATGTTCGACATCATCTTTCGTTCGCTCTCCGACGGAGACAGCGTGGTGCCAGCACGGGGCATGCAGCGTCTCCCCGAGGCGATCGCAGCCGACCTTCGTCCCGGCACCGTTCGCCTGTCGACCCCGGTCGCATCGCTCGATGCAACGACGGTCGTGACGTCAAGCGGCGAGCGCATCTCTGCGCGCGCCGTCGTGGTGGCGACCGAGTCGCCCGTCGCATCGAAACTCCTCGGGCTGCCCGAGCGCGCCTCGCGCGTCGTCGGCAACGTCTATTTCGCAGCCGACGTCGCCCCGACGAAGGAAAAGCTCGTCATCCTGGACGGCACCGGCAAGGGACCGGTGTTGAACGTCGCGGTGATGAGCAACGTCTCCGAGCACTACGCACCGAGCGGCCAGCACCTCATCTCCGTCGCGCTGCCCGGCATCGTCGACGGCGATCTCGAGGAGATCGCGCGCAGGCAACTGCGGGAGTGGTGGGGCACGCAGGTCGACTCCTGGCGCCACCTGCGCACCTATGCGATCACCCACGGTGGCGTGGACCAGAAGCCGCCGTTTTCTCCGAAGCAGTCCGTCGCACTCGGCGACAACCGCTTCGTCTGCGGCGACCACCGCGACACCGGCAGCATCCAGGGCGCGCTGTATTCGGGTCGACGGTGTGGCGAAGCGGTCCTCGCCGCACTCGCCTAGCCTGAACGCATGGCACACGACACCGTCAACGAGATCATCTCCGTCGAGCGCGTCATTCCCGCCGCCCCGGGGCTGATCTTCGAGCTGCTCGCCGACCCCCGCAAGCACCACGTCTTCGACGGCTCGGGCAGCGTGAAGGAGGCCAAGATCTCGGCACCCGCGCGGCTGTCGCTCGGTGCGACGTTCTCCATGAACATGAAGATCGGCGTGCCGTACAAGATCACCAACACCGTGGTCGAGTTCGAGGAGAATCGCCGCATTGCCTGGCGCCACTTCGGCGGCCACATCTGGCGCTACGTCCTCACCCCCGTCGAGGGCGGCACGCTCGTCACCGAGCAGTTCGACTACAAGCACAACCGTTCGCGCCTCTTGCTGCGTCTCATGAACGCCCTCGAGAACAACGAAAAGGCCATGGTCGCCACGCTTTCCAACCTCGAGCGCCACTTCTCTCCGGCTTCATGAGCGTCGCGCTCCCGCGCGGGTTCGCCGCCTACGTCACGAACGTCGGCATCAAGGATTCGAGCGACGACTTCACCCTCGTCGTCGCCGACTCGACGTGCGCTGCATCGGGGGTGTTCACCCAGAGCCGCTTCGCCGGACCGAGCGTCGTCGTGTCGCGCGAGCACCTCGCCGACCACCGCGCACGAGGAATCGTCGTCATCTCCAAGAACGCCAACGTCGCCACCGGCCGCGAAGG